>NZ_CM001439.1:3080384-3380384 GCF_000244955.1 Saccharomonospora marina XMU15
CCGCCGAGCCGACGGCCAGCGCGCCGAGCAGCGCGGCGAGCCAGAACCGGCGCGCCAGCGGGCGGGCGAGGCCCAACATCCTCCACAACGGACCGCTCTTCACGATGTCACCGCCCGCTGCCGTTGCAGTGCCCGCCCGTCTCTCAACTCGACGACGCGGTCGGCCACGCCGAGCAGGTCGGCGTCATGGGTCGCGGCGAGGACGGTGCGGTGGCCGGGCAACTCACGCAGCGTCGCGGCCACCGCGGCGGCGGAGGCCGGGTCCAGATGCGCGGTCGGCTCGTCCAGCAGCGTCAGCGAGGCGTCCCGGCCCAGCGCGCGGACCAGTGCCAGCCGCGACACCTCCCCCGACGACAGGCCCGCCCCGTCCTCGCCCACCGCGCGCTCCAGCAACTCGCCGACCCCGAGGCGGTCGGCGAGTTCGGCCTGCGGTCCGCCGCCACACAGCACCGCGTCGCGCACCGCGCCGGGCCGCAGCCGGGGCCGCTGCGGAAGCCAGGTCAGCAACCGTCGCCATTCGCGCGGGTCGAACTCGCGCAGGTCGACCCCGTCCACCGTGATGCGGCCCGCCACCGGGTCGGCGAACCGCAGCAGCAGCGCCAGCAGCGTCGTCTTGCCCGCGCCGCTGGCACCCACCAGCGCGACCCGCTCCCCCGGCCACAGTTCGAAGTTCACCCCGTCCAGCACCGTGCCCCTTTCCGGGTAGGCGGCGACCACGTCCTCGAACCGCACCACACCGAAACGTGGCGGCGTGGCCCGCTGCGGCACGGCGACGGCGGGACGTCGCCGCAGCAGGTCGAGCAGCCGCGACGCGGCGGTCACCCCGTCGGCGCTGGCGTGGAAGTCCGCCGCCACGGCGCGCAGCGGGCTGTAGAGTTCCGGCGCCAGCAGCAACACCACCAGTGCCGGTTGCAGGGTCAGCCCGCCCGCCACCAGCCGGATGCCGATCTCCGCCGCGATCAGCGCCGTTCCCACGGTCGCGGCCAGTTCCAGCACGAACGCCGACAGGAAGCCGACCCGCAGCACCCCCATGGTCTCGCGCCGGTAGGCCTGCGTGGTGTCGGCGATGCCGCGTGCCTGCGCCACCCCACGCCGGTGCACCCGAAGTGTGGTCAACCCGGACACCACATCGAGGAAGTGGGCGCTCATTCGCGACAGCGCCTGCCAGCGGGCGCGGGTTCTGGCCTGCGTCAGCTTCCCGATGAGCACGCCGAAGACCGGGATCAGCGGCAGGGTCACCAGCATCACCAGCGCCGAAGGCAGGTCGTGGACGGCGACCCAGACCACGATCGTGGGCGGTGCGAGCACGGCGAGCCACAGCCTCGGCAGGAACCGCGCGAAGTACGGCTCGAGCGCGCTGGTGCCCTCGGTGGTGGCGGTCGCCACCTCCGCGGTCGCCACGTCGGCGGGTCTGGTCCGCACCACGTGTGCCAGTACCCGCGCGCGTAACTCACGCGCGACGCGCTGCGCTGCCAGGTTGCCGCCACTGTCCAGCGCCCACGTGAGCGCCCCGCGCACCAGCGCGAGACCACCGAAGGCGAGCAACGCGGGCAGCAGTGTCGCCACGCCGCTGCCGTCGAGGAACGCCGCGACCACGACATGGGCGAACAGCACCGCCTGCGCGATCGTGACCGCCACCGACAAGGCGGCGAGCAGCCCGGCCGAGACCATGAACCGCCGCGCGCTCGGCGCGTGCCGCAGCAGCCGAGGATCGACCACCCGCATCGGCGGCTACCGCCCGGTCCCCGGTTGCCCGCCGGGTTCGCCGCCGTCGGTGTCGGTGGCGCCGGTTCCTCGGTCGCTGCCGCCACCTCCGAGCGGGCCACGACGCAGCAGGTCCGCCGCGCTGGGCGGGTCGGCGAAGTCGTCCCTGCTGAACCGGGCGCGGAACACCCGAAGCGCCCACCCTTGGTAGGCCAGCACGATCGGCACGAAGATGATCGCCACGATCGTCATCGCGACGAGGGTGTAGGTGCTGGAGGCGGTGGAGAAGACTGTCGGGCTCGGCACGCCGGGGCTGCTGGAGACGAGCACCCTGGGGTACAGCCACACCAGCAGCGAGGCCACCAGCAGCAGGATGGCCGCCGAGGTCGCCGCGAACGCGATGCCCGCACGCCGCAGCCACACCAGCGGGCCCGCGGCGACACCGGCGAGGAAGGTGGCGCCGATCAACGCCAGCGAGAGGATGCCCTGCGGGTCGGGCGAGGCGGCTCGCACCCCCGTCCAGGCGAGGAAGCCGGTCAGCAGCGCGGCGGCGGCAGGCCAGCACCACAACGCCGCGCGGCGTGACCGGACCTCCAGGTCGTCGCGCGTGCGCAGGGTGAGAAACAGCGCGCCGTGCAGCAGGAACACCGCCACGAACGTCAGCCCGGCGAGCACGGCATAGCCGCTGAACAGCCCGCCCGGACCCACGGTGATGAGCCCGTCGGCGTCCATCGGCAGCCCGTTGAGCATCCCGGCGAACAACACACCGAACAGGAACGACACCAGCAGGCACGAGATCGGCATCGCCACGTCCCACCTGCGCCGCCAGGTGGCGCCGGTGTGCTTGTTGCGGTACTCGATCGCCACACCACGCACGATGAGCGCGACGAGGATGCCGAACAGCGGCAGGTAGAAACCCGAGAACAGGCCCGCGTACCAGCCGGGGAACGCGGCGAACATGGCGCCGGCCGCGACGATGAGCCACACCTCGTAGCTGTCCCACACCGGCAGGATCGTGGCCAGCAGCGCGTGCCGTTCGGGATCGTCCCTGCCGAGGAAGGGGTACAGCATCCCGATACCGAAGTCGAAGCCCTCCAGCACGAAGAAGCCGATCCACAGCACGGCGATCAGCGCGAACCACAGCGTTTCCAGGTTGAGCAGTCCAGGCTCGGGGACCATTCGCGGTAACTCTCTTCGTCAGTACAGCATCGGCGGCAGCGGCGCCTTCGTGGACGCGCCTTCGAACTTCTCCTCCGGGCCTTTCTTCACCGCTCTGGTGATCAACCAGACCTCCACGGCACCGAGGATCGTGTAGGCCAGCGTGAAGCCGACGAGGGTGAACACCACGGACGAGACGCCGACGTAGGGCGAGACCGCTTCCCTGGTGAACAGCAGGCCCTGCACGATCCACGGCTGGCGGCCCATCTCGGTGAACAGCCAGCCCGCGGTCGCGGCGACGAACGGAGTGGCCAGGAACAGGTAGGCCCAGGTGTGGAAGCGGCGCGCTCGTTCCAGTGGCTTACCCTTCCGAGCCAGCCACAGGCCGACGGCGCTGAAGATCAGAACGGCGAACCCGATCGTGATCATGATTCGCCAAGTCCAGTAGATGGTGCCGACGATCGGCAGGTAGTCACCGGGCCCGTACCGCTGCCGGTACTCCTGCTGCACCTCGTTGATGCCCTTGATGCGCCCGTCGATGCTGTTGGTGGACAGCACCGACAGCGCGTACGGCAGTTCGATGTTGACGTCGACACGTTCGGGGCGCTTCTCCCACGGTCCCACCGCGAACAGCGAGAGCGGGGCCGGTGAAGCGGATTCGTACAGCGCCTCCGCGGCGGCGATCTTCATCGGCTGGACGTCGGTGAGGATCTGGGCCTGGAAGTGGCCCGCGCCGATCGCGACCACGGACGAAACGAACGTCACCAGCAGCGCGTTCCTTGCGATCGTGCGGAACAGCCGCACCTCCTTGCGACGCCGCAGCCAGTAGACGGCGACGGCGAGCACCAGCAGCCCTGCCGTGATGAGCGAGATCGCGAAGGTGTGCAGGAAGTGCCACACCTGCAACGGTTGGAAGAACACCCGTGCCAGCGACACCATCTCGGCCCTGTCCTCGGTGACCCGGATGCCCACCGGGTTCTGCATCCACGAGTTGGCGGCGAGGATGAAGTAGGCCGATGCGGTGGTGCCGATCGCCACGAGCCAGATCGTGGCCAGGTGCAGCTTCGGCTTCAGCCGGTCCCACCCGAAGATCCACAGTCCGATGAAGGTGGACTCGAGGAAGAAGGCCACCAGCGCCTCGATGGCCAGCGGCGCGCCGAAGACGTCACCGACGTAGCGGGAGTACAGCGCCCAGTTCATCCCGAACTGGAACTCCTGCACGATGCCGGTGACCACGCCGAGCGCGAAGTTGATCAGAAACAGCTTGCCGAAGAACCGGGTGGCCCGCAGGTAGCGTTCGTTGCCGGTGCGCTGCCAGGCGGTCTGCATACCCGCGACGAACCACGCCATCCCGATGGTCACGGGTACGAACAGGAAGTGGTACACGATGGTGACCCCGAACTGCCAGCGGGCGAGGTCGAGCGCATCCGAGGTCACAGCCGGGGCACCCCCACACGGTCGACGAGGCTGGCGGTTCTGCAAGCAGCATCGGTGCCTTCGGTCCGTTCCGCAGCACGCGGCGCGGCCGGCACGGGAGTCTCCGGCGAATTACACCCGGCCGTGGGACAGCCGTTGGCCCGGTCGCAGGTGTACCGCTCGGTGTGGGGCAACCCGTCCCCGCATGCGTCTACGGTGGACCGGTGGACTCCAGTTCGGACTTCTACGGTGCGCTGCACGAGGTGATCGCGCAGGCACATCTCGCCAGCGGAAGTGACCTGCCGTGGATACTCGCCAACGCGGCGGCGAAGGCCGGTATGGAAGCGGAGCTGTACCTGGCTGACGTCCCGCAGCGCGACCTGCATCCGGTGCGCGCCGACCTCGCTGAGTCGGTGTCGATCGAGAGCACGCTGGCGGGCAGGGCGTTCCAGCTGGTCGAGTTGCTGACCGCCACCGACGAACGCACCCGGCGGCCGATGCTGTGGGTTCCGGTGCTGGACGGGGCAAGCAGGCTGGGTGTGCTGCAACTGCTGCTGCCGGGCGGGAGCGATCCCACGGACCGGCGGCTACGCGAACACTGTTGGGACCTGGCAGGGCTGCTCGGCGCGGTGCTGGTCACCAAGCTTCCGTTCAGCGACTACCTGCACCGCATCCGCAGGCCCAGGCCGTTGACGGTGTCGGCGGAGTTGCTGTGGCAGTTGCTGCCGCCGCGCACGTTCGCGTGCAGGGACATGACCATCAGCGCCACCGTGGAGTACTACGACGAGGCAGGCGGCGACGGCTTCGACTACGCAGCCGACAACGAGGTGGGCGACGTGGCGGTGTTCGACGCCACCGGACACGACCTGCTCGCCGGGACGGTGTGCTCGCTGGCAATGGCGGCCACCCGCAACGCGCGCAGGCAGGACGCCTCGCTGCCCGCCATCGCCGCCCGCGCCGACGAGGTGCTGCGCGGCAACGCGCCGCAACGCCGGTTCGCCACCGCGGTGCTGGCACGGCTGCGGCTGGACACCGGCGTGCTGTCCTACCTCAACGCGGGCCATCCGCCGCCGGTGCTGCTGCGCGCGGGCAAGGCGCGCAAGACGCTGGACGGGGGAAGGCGGCTGCCGCTGGGCCTGCGGCACCTGGACGACGCCCAGGTCGAGCCCGCCACCGAGCGGCTGGAACCGGGCGATCGGATACTGCTCTACACCGACGGGGTGATCGAGGCTCGCGACGACACGGGTGAGGAGTTCGGACTCGACCGGCTGACCGACCTGGTGGAGCGGCACAGCGCCGCCGGGCTGCCCGCGCCGGAGACACTGCGGCGGCTCAGCCACGCCGTGCTCGCCCACCAGCAGGGGCAACTGCGCGACGACGCCACGCTGATGCTGCTGGAGTGGCCGACCCCGGACAGTCCCGCCCTCCTGCCGCCGCTCACCTGACCCCGCGAGTCCCCCGCTCCCGCCCGCGAGTCCTGCGGTCCCACCCGCGAGTCCTGCGCTGCCGACCGCGAGTTCGCCGCTGCCGCGGGCTCACAGGTCGTTGCCCGCGTACGACAGGTTGAAGCTCTTGTTGGCCAGCGGAAAGTCGGGCACGATCGTGTCCGCGAGCGCCACCGGGAGCGCGGGCCAGTTGAAGAAACTCGGGTCGACGATCTTCACCCTGGACAGCGTCGCGTCGTGGGCGAACTCGACCCGGTGCACGATGGTGCCGCGCCAGCCCTCGACGATGCCCACCCCCGACCCCGCGGCGGCGGGTAGCGGCCTCGCCGGGTCCGGTGGCGCGCCCCGGTAGCCGGCCACCTCGGCGAGCAGGGCGTGGATCAGCTCGACGGACGCCGCGGCCTCCTCGGCCCGCACCAGGAAGCGCGCCAGCACGTCACCGTCGGTCCGGCTGTGCGCCGACCTCGGAAGTGGTGGCTGGAACTGCGGGTGGTCGTAGCGCGCGTCGAGAATCAACCCGCTTGCCCTTGCGACGTACCCGAGCGTGCCGAGGTCCTGCGCCTGCTGCCGGGCGAGTGCGGCGGTACCGGTGAACCGGTCGCGCACGACGCTGTGACCCAGCGCCAGCTCGACCAGTTCGGCGATGTCCGCACCGACGGCCGCGAGCCGGTCCGCTTCGGGCAGCACCGCGACGTCGACACCGCCGGGGTAGACGGCGCCGCGCAGCAGCCGGTGCCCGGTCGTCAGATCGCCGAGCCGCAGCAGTTCCTCCCTGATCCGCAGCGCGTGGGTGTTGAGGATGCCGTGCCCGACGTCGTTGCACAGCGCTCCGAGGTCGGCGACGTGGTTGTACAGCCGTTCCAGTTCGAGCAGGATCGCCCGTACCCGCAGCGCCGCGGGCTCCACGTCGAGCCCGAGCGCGTCCTCGACCGCCTGGCAGTAGGCGAGCGTGTGCCCGACGGAGGTGTCCCCGCTCACCCGTTCGGCGAGTTCCACACCGTCGGCTGCGTGGCGGCCCTCGAACAGCTTCTCCACACCGCGGTGGGTGAACCACAACCGCGCCTTGAGGTTCAGTATGGTCTCGCCCACCACGGAGAAGCGGAAGTGGCCCGGCCCGATCATGCCCGCGTGCACCGGCCCCACCGGGATCTCGTACACGCCCTGCCCCTCCACGGTGCGGAAGGGGTAGGGCCCGTCGGCTGTGCCGAACCGCGGTGCCTGGCCCGCGTCGGCCCGCATCGGGTACCAGCCCTTGGGCCAGTGGAAGTGCCGCACGAGCCTGCGGGGCAGCGGGTGATTCCGTGGCACGATGCCGTACAGGTCACGCAGTTCCCGTTCGAACCGGCCCGCGGGAAACGACATCGTGGCCAGGCTGGGTACCACGGGATCGGCTCGCCGAAGCGGCACGTGCAGTTCGACGCGCCGGTCCGGGCCGGTGGCGGTGAACAGGTACACCGCCCGCAGCACGTCCCCCTCGTCGTGACCTGACGCCAGCGCCACCCGGAAACCCTCGCGCAGCAACGCGTTCGCGGTGTCGACGAGGTCGTCGGCGGCCACGGTCAGCGCGCTGCGACGGTGCCCTACGGCCTGCCCGGCCACGATCGGGTCCACTGTGGTCACGATGCCCCCACGAGGATGTCGGCGGCCGATTCCAGCAAGGTGTCCAGCGGCCCCACGGTGATCCCTAGCACCGCGCAGGCCGCCAGCCCCACCACCAGCACGACCACCGTGGTGTCGGCGCGCACGGGTGCCACGGCCGCGCCCGGAACGTCGGCGGGGGCGCCCAGCAGCATCCGGCTGCTGTGCCACACCAGCGTGCCCGCTGTCACCAGCACCAGCAGCAACGCGGCGGCGGTGACCCAGCCCATGCCTGCAGTGGCCAACCCCGCGCGTGCGATGCCCAGTTCGCTGGCGAACAGGCTGAACGGCGGCAGTCCCGTCAACGCGAGCACGCCCAGACCCGCTCCGCCCGCCAGCATCGGCGCGCGGGCGGCCAGAGCGCGAACGGAGCCGATCCTGCTGCTGCCGGTGAGCTGCAGCACCCGACCCGCGCCGAGGAACAGCGCGGCCTTGGCCAGCCCGTGTCCGAGCACGTGCAGCAGCGCTGCCGCCACCGCCAGCGGGGCACCGATCGCGGCGCCCAGCGCCACCAACCCCAGGTGCTCGATGCTGGAGTAGGCCAGCATCCGCTTGTAGTCGCGCTGCGCCAGCAGCAGCGTCGCGGCCACGGCCAGCGAGGCGAGCGCCATCACCGTGAGCAGTGCCCTGGCGAAGCCGACTCCCAGTGCCGCGTCGGCGACGACCTTCACCCGCAGCACCGCGTAGAACGCCACCGCGAGCAGCGCACCGGACATCAGCGCCGACACCGGTGCGGGCGCCTGCGAGTGGGCGTCCGGCAGCCACGCGTGCAGCGGCGCCAATCCGGCCTTGGCGCCGAAACCGAGGATCAGCAACACCACGGCGATGCGGGTGACGTCGGGATCGAGCAGGTGAGCGCTGTCGGCCAGCGCCACCAGGTCCAGCCCGGCGCTGCCGCCGCCCGCGCTGCTCGCGTAGTTGAGCAGCAGCGCGCCCAGCAGCGCCAGTGCGATGCCCGTCGAGCACAGCACCACGTACTTCCATGCCGCCTCCACGGCCGCCCTGCTGCGCCGCTGCCCGACGAGGAAGGCCGTGATGATCGTGGTGGCCTCGATCGCGATCCACAGCATTCCCAGGTTGGCGGCGAGCACGGCCGCGTTCATCGCGGCGACGAACGCCTGCACGAGCGCGCCGTGCCGCGCGGCCGTGCGCGGGCTCGCCCTCCGCTGCGCGATCTCGACGCGGAAGTGGCCGGGTGTCGCCGAGGTCGCCAGCACCGCGACCGCCGCGATGACCAGCAGCATGAACACCGAAACGGCGTCGAACCACAGCAGCCCGCCGAGAGCGGCACGCGGCCCCGAGGTCACCACCGCGTAGGCCAGTGCCACGGCCACGGCCAACAGCGCCACCGAGCTCGCGGCACCGATCCAGCGCGCGGCGGGTCGGCTGCCGAACCCGGCGTGAGCGAGCGCGGCCACGGCGGGCACGGCCAGTGGCAGCACGGAAAGCACAGCTGGCGTCATCAGTCCCGCAACTCTCTGAGCTCGTCGAGGTCGGTGTCACCGAAGGTCTCCCGCATCCTGGTGGTGAGCACCCGCAGCACCAACACCGCGAGCAGCACGTCGAGCGAGATGCCCAGTTCCACCATGAGACCGACGCTTTCGGTGGTGAGGAAGCCCACCGCGGTGATGCCGTTGTCCAGCAGCAGGAAACCGACGAGCTGCGAAAGCGCCCTGCGGCGGGTGACGAGCACGAAGAAACCCAGCAGCACCACGGTGAGTCCGACGGGGATGGCGCGGGTCGCCGCCGAGGGTGCCAGCTCCACCAGCGGGCGCGACACCGCGTATGCGAGCAGCGCCAGCGCCGCGGCGGCCAGCAGTGACGACGCGACGTCGACCAGCGGGCGGGTCTCCCGTGCGGGCAGGCCGTCCGCCGACTCGACGAGCGCGCGCCGCAGCAGCCATGGCAGCAGCCCCGCCCGCAGCAGTGCGAGCCCGGCCGCGGCGATCCACAACTCGAAGCCGCCCTCCCCGGCGGCGAGCACGGCGACCAGTAGCGCGAGCGCGAGTCCCTGCGCCGCCAGCACCCGGACGGTCATGGCGAGCTCGCGGCGCCACAGGATCAGCATGGCGGTCAGCAGCAGCGCACCGGCGGCAAGGTTCAGCGCCTGCGAGTACAGCGTGTCGGTCATGTCCACTCCACTCAGCCCAGCAGGAACGACGCGCCGACGGCGAGCAGTGCGAACAGGAACGACCCGGCGAGCAGTTCCGGCACCCGGAACAGCCGCAGCTTGGCGAGGAACACCTCCGCGGCGGCCAGCAGCGCACCGAGCAGCCCGACCTTGACCGCCAGCGCCACCACGCCGATCAGCAACGCGAGTGGTGTTCCGTCGGTGGCCACACCCCACGGCAGGAACAGATTGGCCAGCAGCGCCAGCAGCACCGTCAGCCGCATGGCCGAGGCCAGTTCCACCAGTGCCAGGTCGGGGCCGGTGTACTCCAGCACCATCGCCTCGTGCACCATCGTCAGTTCCAGGTGGGTGGCCGGGTTGTCCACGGGCAACCTGCCCGCCTCCGCGACGACCACGATCGCGAGTGCGGCCGCGGCGAGCACGGTCACCGGGGAGAACGCGCGGGCGGGATCGTCCACAGCGGACGACACGATGGCGCCGAGGTTGGTCGAGCCCGCCCGCACCGACAGCGCGAAGATCGCCACCAGCAGCGTGGGTTCGGCCAGCGCGAGGATCATGATCGCCCTGCTCGCGCCCATCCCGCCGAACGCGGTGCCGGTGTCGAGTCCGGCCAGTGCCAGCGCCACCGTGCCAAGCGCGAGCAACGCCACCACGGCGAACAGGTCGGAAAGCGCACCGGATGCCGGTGTCGCGGTCACCAGCGGTGCCACCACGGCGACCACCAGCGTGGTCGCCACCAGCACCACCGGGGCGGACCGGAACACCTCGCTCGTGCCACGTGGAGCGAGCCGCTCCTTGCGGCTCAGCTTGCGCAGGTCGCGCCATGGCTGCAGCACACCCGCACCCGCGCGGCCCTCCAGCCGCGCGCGGAGCTGCCGCATCACGCCGACCAGCAGCGGCGAGCCCGCCACCACGAGTACCGCCTGCGTCGTGGCGCCGAGGATGCCGAGCGCGCTCACCGGGTCACCGCCAGCAGCAGCAGTACGCCGCACAGCGTGTAGAACCCGTAGCCCAGGTAGCGATGCACGCTGCCGGTGGCCAGCCGCCGCCCGGCCCTGCCCCACGCTTCGAGGAACGCCAGCACCGGCCGGTAGAGGTAGCTTTCGATGCGGTCGGGCAGCGCCCGCCGGTAGCGCACGGCTCTCACCAGGTAGCGGTCGCGGTCGTGGTGGTGGGTGTCGATTTCGGTCCGCGGCCGGGCGATGTTGTCGAAGACCCGCTGCACCGGCTCGGTGAACGAGGTCGCTGTGTACTCCATGCGCGCCGACAGCGGGCCCGCCCCGCAGTCCCACAGCCGGGTGGCACGCCTGCCAGGGCGGGCGGCGAGTCTGCGCGCCAGCAGCACCACCAGCAGCGTCGCGGCCAGCAGCGCGGCCGCCAGCAGCAGCGGGGACAACGAACCGGCGACACCGGTAAGCCGCAACGTCACCGCGCCCGACACCGGGTCCGCGCCGCCGAGCAGGTCCGCGCTCACCGTGCCGAGCGCGGGCAACAGGGCGGTGGGGGCCAGCGCGAGCACCACGGTCGGCACTGCGGCGATGCCGGTCCCGAGCAGCATGGTCGCAGGGCTCTCGTGCGCGCGTTCGGCTCCTTCGCCGCGCGGTTTGGCCAGGAACCCCACCCCGAATGCCTTCACGAAGGTGACCACGGCCAGCCCGGCGGTCAGTGCGACGGCCGCCACCGCGATCGGCATCGCGACGGCGGTGACGGTTCCCGCTGCGGGCAGCCCGTGCACCAGGGCCTGCAGCAGCAGCCACTCCGACACGAATGCCGTTCCCGGCGGCAGCGCGGAGGCGGCCAGCGCGCCCAGCCCGAACAGCGCGGTGGTCGCGGGCATCGGCCCGCGCAGGCCGCCGAGCGCGTCGAGGTCGCGGGTTCCGGTGGCGTGCAGTACCGAACCGGCCGCGAGGAACAGCACCGTCTTGAAGGCGGCGTGTCCCGCCACGTGCAGCAGCGCCGCCGCAAGCGCCACCCCGGCGAGCACGTGGTGGCCCGAGGAGTTGAACAACCCCGCCGCGCCGACGGCGACCAGTACGAGGCCGAGGTTCTCGGTCGTGGAGTAGCCGAGCAGGCGCTTGAGGTCGTTGCACAGCGCGGCGTGCAGGATCCCGTACACCGCCGAGGCGGCCCCGAGCCCGAGTACCGCCAGCCACCACAGCGTCGAGCCGCCACCGAGCAGGTCGAAGCCGACCCGCACGATCCCGTACACGCCCAGGTTCACCATCGCGGCCGACAGCAACGCCGAGACATGGCTCGGCGCCTCCGGATGTGCCCTCGGCAGCCACGCGTGCAGCGGCACGATCCCCGCCTTGGAGGCGAACCCGGCCAGGGTCAACCCGAACACCGCGGCCGCCACCCCCGCGGGGAGTTCCGCCGCGGCGGCGCGCAGTCGCTGGAAGGAGTCGTCGCCCGCGTGCGCGGCGAACAGCAACAGTCCGATGAGGATGGTCAGGAAGCCGAGCTGCGTCATGCCCGCGTACCAGCGGCCCGCCGAGGCGACCTCCGGGCGGCTGGTGTGTTCGGCCACCACGAGCACCAGCGACGCCAGCGCCATCAGTTCCCAGCACAGCAGGAACGTGGCCACGCCGGAGGCGCTCGGCAGCAGCAGCAGCGACACCACGAACAACGGCAGCGCGACCTGCACGCCCCTGCGCCGCAGGCCGTGGCCGCCGTAGGAGACGCCGTACACCCCGGCCGCGACGGCGACGCCACCGGTCACCGTCGTGAAAAGGCCACCGAGCGCGTCCAGTGTCAGCGACACCCCCGACAGCGGCAGCAGCATCGGCAGGTTCAGCGAGAACGACTGGCCCGCCAGCGCGGCCGCGCCCGCGAGCATCCCGGCCAGTCCGGTGAGCGCGGTGCCGATCCCACCGACGGTGGGGCGTACGGAACCGGGAACGAGCAGCGCGGCCAGCGCCGTCGCCGACCCCAGTGATACGGCCGCACCGAGGCCGGTCGCCGCCAGGTTCATCGGCCGGTCAGCTTTCGCAACCCCTCGACGATCGCCTCCGGCCTCGGGGGACAGCCGGGGATCTCCAGGTCCACCGGCACCACCCGAGACACCGGTCCCGCCACGCCGTAGGCACGGGCGAAGGCGCCGCAGTCGCGGGCGCAGTCGCCGACGGCCACCACGGTTTTCGGTTCCGGCACCGCCTCGTAGGTGCGGCGCAGCGGTTCCGCCATGTTTCGGGTCACCGGCCCGGTCACCAGCAGGGCGTCGGCGTGCCGTGGCGAGGCGACCAGGCGGGCGCCGTAGCGTTCCGCGTCGTACACCGGGCCGAAGGCCGAAGAGATCTCGATCTCACAGCCGTTGCAGGAACCGGCGTCGACGTGCCGCAGTTGCACCGAGCCTGCCAGTTCGGCGGCGTGCTGTGACATCGCGGGCGCCGTGGCGGTCGTGGCGGTCGTGGCCGGTGCTTCGGGTGCGGGTTCGGCGATGCGGCCGACCCGCCGGATCGCGCGCCACAGCCGTAACACCTCAGCGCTCCCCTGGCACGGGGGTACGCAGGTCGTCGAGCAACTCGACCTGTTCGGAAAGCACCCCGGTCAGGATCTTGCGCGCCACCGCGAGCAACTCGGCCACGTGCGGGCTGGTTAGCGCGTAGAACACGGTGGAGCCCTCCTTACGAGTGGTCACCAGACCGGCGCGCCGCAGCACCGCCAACTGCTGGGACAGGTTCGCGGGTTCGATCCCGACCTCCGGCAGCATCTCCGCCACCGCGTGCTCGCGCTCGCTCAGCAACTCGAGCACCCGAATCCGCGCAGGGTGGCCCAGCGTCTTGAAGAACTCGGCCTTCAGCTGGTAGAGGGGCCTGCTCACGCGTCTCCTCCCGCATCCGCCAGACCTGCGACGTCTGTTTGTTTAACAGTTGCAGACATTAGCAACTGATAAACCGGGTCCCGCAGTGGCCCCCTCGGGCGGGAGCGCGGGACTCGCGGGCAGGAGCGGGGGACTCGCGGGCGGGAACGGGGGACTCGCGGTCAGGTGGGTAGCCGGGACTCCCGCCGGGTCAGGTCGAACCGGGTGGGTCCCGCCACCTCGGTCACCTCACCACCGCGAAGCCGCACTCCGAGCGGACCGTCGGCGGCGACCTCGACGCAGTCGTGGCCGATCTCCAGCCGCACCTTGCGGCCGAGGCAGCGAAACCGCAGTTGCAGCTGCGGCCACTGGCTCGGCAGCACCGGGTCGAGGTCGAGCACCCCGTCGCGCACCCACGCGCCCGCGAACCCGAACAGGAACGCCTGCCACACACTGCCCATCGTGGCCATGTGCAACCCGTTGGCCGTGGTGCCGGTCTGATCGTCGAGATCCATGCGCAGCGCGATCCGCAGCAGGTCCAGCGCCTCGTCGGGCCTACCGTCACGGGCGAGCAGACCGGCGCAGATACCCGGCGACAGCGAAGACCCGTGCGAGGTACGTGGCACGTAGAAGTCCAGGTTCGGCCGAAGCGAACCCGGCACGGCCTCGTCGGGCAGCAGGTGGTGCAGCATCAACACGTCGGGCTGCTTGATGACCTGCGAGCCCGCGACCCGCTCGCTCCCGAGCACGGCGTCGGCGGCCAGCGGCGGCGGACCGATCCGCGAGACCACCAGTGGCTCAAGGTCGAAGTATCCCGCGAACTGCTCGTAGCGGCCGGTCGCCGCATCGAAGCCGACCACGACCCGCTCGGCGAGGTCGAGGAGCTCGCCGCGCTCGGGCTCGTCGACGAACTCCGCCGCGGCGCGCATGTTCCAGCGCGCCATCGCGTTGGTGAAAGCGTTGTCCGACACCGGCCAGTGGTACTCGTCAGGGCCCATCACCGAGTCGATGTGCGCCCTTCCCTCACTGTCGACACGCAGCCGCGACGCCCAGTACCTGGCCGTCTCCACCACCAGCGCGGCGCGCCTTCCCCGCCGGAACCGCTCCTCACCACTCCAGCGCGCACAGTGCAGCACCGCCCACGCCACGTCGGCGGTGATGTGCTCCTCGAGTTGCCCGGTCCTGATCGGCACGTGGCTGCCCGCCAGGTCGCCGGAGGTCGGGGTGACGTCGTCGCCGGCCACGGCCGATTCCCACGGGAACCGGGCTCCGGCCCTGCCGCAGGAACGGGCCGCCTCACGGGCGGCCCGCAGCCGGTGCACCCGGTAGTCGATCATGTCGAGGGCAAGCTCCGTGTTCATGCTGGCGATCGCGGGAAGCACGAAGACGTCGGCGTCCCACAGCACGTGGCCCGCATATCCGTAGCCCGACAGCCCTCGCGGGCCGACGGCGGCCTCACCCTGGCCACCGACGTTGCACCACAACTGGAACAGCGCGAAACGGGCGGCCAGCGTGACGTCCGGATGACCCGGCACCCGCACGTCGACGGTGTCCCAACGGTCGGCCCAGATCTCGCGGTGTTCGGCCAGCAGCCGGTCGAAACCGAGGGCCCCCGCGACCTCCGCCGCCGCCCTGGTCTCCTCGATCCCGCCGGTGCCGTAGGCGGCCAGCCGGTCCACGGTGTGCCTGCCGCCGTCCCGCCAGTACCGTTGCACGGCAGCGGCAGTGATCGACTGCTCGGCACCGACGCGCACCCACACCGAACCTCCGTCGTGCCCGAAGCGCACCGGCTCGCCGTCCTGGCTCACCCGCAACGGCTCGCCCGGATCCAGCCTGCCCTCCTCGGCCTGCGCCCGAAGCGCCATCACACCCGGCCTGCGTGCCGACACGAACCGCAGCGTGCGCAGCGGCGAGGGCACGCCCCGCTCCTGCCTCCACAGCACCCCGCTGCGCAGATCGAGGACCCGCTCGTCGGCGGCGACCGGTGGGGTGACATCCAGCCGGGTGGAGTCGGGGCCTGCCATCGGCCGCTGGTCGGGCCCTGAACCGGTGTACACACCGGACACCAGCACCACCGGGTCGGCAGGCGGCTCGTCCTCGCTGGAGCCGCGCACGGCGTACCCGCCCGCGCCGAGGGTGAAAAGGGTGTCGTCGACCCTGCGGCTTTCGGGGCTGTCGCTGTCGCGCCGGATCAGCCACTCGCCGTGGCCGTCGGAGCGGGTCGAGTCGTCACCGGGTGCCATGTTCGCTGCGAAGGAGTCGGGTCCACCGGCCTGCGAGTTCGACCTGGCGGACGAACTCGTTGTGGGCGTGGTCGATTGCGGTTCTGGGGCTGTCCCCGGTGTGCACCGCGCGAACCTGCCTTCCGGCCAGCACGGCCGTCAGTTCTATCCGCATTCCACGTCCCTGTCTGGCGAGTTCCACCTGCACCGCGTCGACCGGGTAGTCGCTGCCGAGGCCGCGCAGCCGGTCGAGGGTGTAGCCAACGACGGCTGGGTCCACTCTGCCGTGGGTGCTCACGTGCACGGCCGGCTGTTCGTGCCGGCTGGTTGGCGTCATGCAACCCACTGTTCCCACCCGGGCACGGCCTACCTAGGGCACTTGGTCCCCGCTGTAGGACCCATCCGGACCAGCGGCGTTACGCCGGATGCGCCGGTGCGCGCCGCCGTACGCGCACGGAGGTGACCGCCCTGCCTCGCACCCCCGCCACCTCGAACGACCACCCGGAAAGGTGCACGACATCGCCGGGCGTGGTGGGGATGCGCCCGAGTTCGGTCAGCACCAGGCCCGCCACCGTGACGTAGTCGCCGAGCGGGGCGTCGGTCAGCCTCACCCCGAGTTCGGCGAGGTCGTGCACAGCGAACGTGCCGGGCAGCGTCAGGGTGCCGTCCGGCTCGACGCGCACCCGAGCGAGGTCACGGTCGGTCTCGTCGTAGATCTCGCCCACGATCTCCTCGAGCAGGTCCTCCACCGTGACGATGCCGGTCACCGAACCGCGCTCGTCGACGACGAGGGCGAACGGTTCACGCTCGGCCTGCATCCGCAGCAGCGCATCGCCGACCAGCGCCACGCCGGGCAGCAGCTGGGCGGACCGCGCCACCTCCGCGACGCTCTCGTCGTCCCTGCCGACCAACTCGCGAAGGCTGACCACGCCGACCACGTCGTCGAGGTCGCGGCCGCCGACCACGGGTGCGCGGGAATGCCCCGAGGCCGCCAGCGCGGTGAGGGCCTGCCGCGCACCCAGGTCGGCGGCGACGGTGAACACGCTGCCGCGCGGCACCTGCACCTCGCGCAACGTGCGCCGCCTCAGCTCGAGCGCTCCGGTGACGATGGCGCGCTGCTCGGGAGTCAGCGATGGGCTGCCGGCCACGGCGTGGCGCAGTTCGTCGAGCGTGAGTTCCTCCCTGCCTGCTGCCGGGTCTCCGCCGAACGCTCGCACCACCAGGCTGGTGGCCTTGCCCAGCAGCCACACCACGGGGCGCGACACCACGGACAGCCAATGCAGCGGCGTGGCCGCGAGCAGTGCCCATCGCTGGGCGTACTGCATCGCCAGCCGTTTCGGCGCGAGTTCGCCGAGCACGAGTGTGATGAACGTCAGCACAAGCGTGACCACCGCGACCGCCACCGGCTCGGCAGCCGCGCCGAGAAACCCCAGCGGGCGGGCCAGCGGTCGGGCCAGCGACACCGCCGCCGTCGCGGAAGCGAGAAAACCGGCCAGGGTGATGCCGATCTGGATGGTGGCCAGAAACCGGTTCGGGTCCCGGGCGAGCCTGACCAGTAGCCGCTCGCGGCCGCCGCCACGTTGCTCCAGCACCCGCAGTTGCTCCTGCCGCAACGACACCAGCGCCACCTCGCTGCCCGCGAGCAGCGCGTTGAGCACGACGAGCACGAATACCAGCCCGAGGGTGTACCAGTAGCCGGCCATATCGAAAAGCGTGCGATCCCACGGCACGCGCAGGCAGGGCCCTTCGGCCCGTCCTCCCTCTGCCCGGTGACATCGGTACCGCCCTGGGACTTTCGGCCCTTCCCCGCTCTCGCGCGCACCGCGCACGGTGCACCCATGACTGAAGCAAAAGACATCATGCACAGCGGCGCCGAGTGCGTCGGCGAACACCAGACCCTCGCCCATGCCGCTCAACGGATGCGCGAGCTCGACATCGGCGCCATGCCGATCTGCGGTGACGACGACCGGCTCCACGGCATCATCACCGACCGCGACATCGTCATCAAATGCATCGCCCAGGGCAAGGACCCCAACACCATGACGGCGGGCCAGCTCGCGCAGGGCACTCCCTACTACGCCGACACCGACGCCGACATCGAGGACGTCCTCACGATCATGGAGGAGCACCAGATCCGCAGGCTTCCGGTCGTCGAGGCCGACAACCACCGGCTCGTCGGCATGATCAGCGAGGCCGACATCGCAAGGAACCTGCCCGAACACGCCATCGCCCGCTTCGTCGAAACCATCACAGCCCGAAGCTGACCACGATGGCCACCGCACAGGAACCCGACGCGGCAGGCACCACGTGGCGGCCGCGGCCGAGCGACCCGGTCGTGCGGGCGGAGTACACCTCGCAACACTGGCTCGCCGTGGTGGGCGAGCGGCTTGGCGGAGCGGACCGGCACTACAGCTACCGGGTGCTGCGAGCCTGGTTGCACACGGTGCGGGAGTTGCTCGGCGTCGAGGACGCCGCTCACCTGGCGGGCCAGTTGCCCGAACAGTTGCGGGGAACGTTCTTCGAGGGCTGGGATCCCGCGCGGGTCCCAGCCCACTTCGAGCCGGGCGAGTTCACCGAGCGCTTCGCGCGGGAGGCGGACGTATCGGCCGACGAGGTGCCGACACTGGCGGAGGCGACCACCACAGCGGTGCGCGGGCTGTGCTCCCCCGGCCACATCGACCGGCTGCTCGAACTGCTGCCGCGCAGGTTGAGCGAGACGCTGTCCGGCGAGCGGGCCCGCGAACGCACCGCGCCACCGCTGGAGTCGAGGCTGCGCGAACTCGAGGCGGCGGTGGAAACCTTGACCGGTGCCGTCAGCGCGCTGGCGAAAGGGCTCGAGCGCACGCCGGTCGACGAACCGATCGGCGACCGGGGAACGCGGGCCGCACGGGAGGCACACCAGATCCTGCTCGCCCGTGGCAGGTACTGACATCGAGCGCTGCCGCCCACGCCGGGTTCTCGACCGGTCACCGCCGCACGACAGCGGTGTCCGGAAGGGACCTTCGGCCCCATGACAGGCGCTGCCGCAGCGGGTCATGCTCGAGTGTCGGACACACCCACCTGGCCCGTACTCCAGCAGCGCCGGCACCAGGAGGAACCATGCCAAACCATCAGGACCCCCTCGCCAGGGCACAGAACAGCGCACACGAGTGGCTGGCCGCGATCTCGCAGGCGCTCGGTACCCAGGACCGCCGCTTCGCGTATCGCGCGCTGCGCGCCTGGCTGCACGCACTACGTGACCGGCTGACCGTGGAGGCCGCGGCACACTTCGCCGCACAGCTTCCCGAACTGCTGCGAGGCACCTACTACGACGGCTGGGTGCCCAGCCGGGTGCCGGTCCGCTTCAGCACCGAGGAGTGCGTCGAGCGGTTCTCCACCCACGCCACGGTGCGCCGCACCGATGTGCGAAACACCATCACCGGGGTCTCCACCGGCATGGCGGAGCTGCTGTCACCGGGGACGCTGGAGCACGCGCTGCAACAGCTGCCCCAGGACCTGCGTGAGCTGTTCACACCGCAGCAGCCCGCCGTGGCCCGCGCCGGGCAGGAGGAGCGCGGCAGGCACGGGCACAACGGCGAGCACGCCGAGCACGCCGAGATGCAAAGCCAGCTTCGCGACCTGCGCAGGCAGATCGACGACCTCACCGACGCCGTGAGTGCGCTGAGCAGGAGGGCGTAGCCCCGCCGCCCCGCGCGCGGCACGCCCCGGTCACGCGCGCCACCCGCTCGCCACGGCCGGCGGCGCGCGTGTTCGTGCTCGCTGCCGGGCAGTCGGTGAGGCGGCCCGTTTGTCCCGGCGCCTGTCACAACCACCAACCATGTCTGGTCCACACCAGTCCGTTCCCGCCAGGGACCAAAGTCCCCGGCGGGAACGGACGTTCGGTTTCCGTTCCCGGGCCGCGCCTCCCTACCCGTACGGGCGGCACGCCACCACACTTGGTAACTGCCCGAAGCTCCTACGCAGAACACGGACGGACAACCCTCGATGCCGAACTCAGCCTCGCCCGCGCGCAGCGGGGAACACGGCCGCACCGCGTGGTTCATGCTCGCGATGGCCACATTGGGTTTCGCACTCAACTTCTGGGCCTGGGCGCTGCTGAGCCCACTCGGGCCGAGGTTCCAGGAAGACCTGGCGCTCGGCGCGTTCGAGGTGGCGCTGATCGTCGCCGTGCCGGTGGTGGTCGGCTCACTCGGCCGAATCCCGGTCGGCGCACTGACCGACCGCTTCGGCGGCCGCATCATGTTCCCGCTGGTGTCCGTGGCCACCATCGTGCCCATCCTGTTCCTCGGCATCGCGGGACACAACTCCCTGGCCGCGCTGCTGATCGGCGGCTTCTTCCTCGGCCTGGCGGGCACCACGTTCGCCATCGGAGTACCGTTCGTGAGCGCGTGGTTCCCCGCCAACCGCAGGGGTCTGGCGATCGGGGTGTTCGGCGCGGGCATGGGCGGTACCGCCATCAGCGCGCTGACCACAGTGGACCTCGCCAACTCGTTCGGGATCACCGCGCCGTTCGTCATCACCGCGATCGCGCTCGCGGCCTACGCCCTCGTCGCGGCTGTGGTACTGCGGGACGCCCCCGGCCACACGGCACCTTCGGAGTCGATGATCCACCGCCTCGCCACCACGCTGCGGCTGCCCGCGACCTGGGAGGCGTCGGCACTGTACGCCGTGGCGTTCGGCGGCTACGTGGCCTTCTCGGTGTACCTGCCCGCGTACCTGCGCACGGCATACCAGCTCTCCCCCGCCGACGCGGCGAACCGCATGGCGGGCTTCGTGTTGCTGGCAGTCCTCATGCGACCGGTCGGCGGCTGGCTCTCCGACCGGTTCGGCCCCATCCGCGTGCTGGGCGGCTCCATGGCCGTGGTCGCGCTGGGCGCCGCGACACAGAGTTTCACGCTCACCCTCATGCCGGTGGCCACGGTCGCGTTCCTGGCGATGGCCGCGGCGCTGGGAGCCGCCAGCGGCGCGACGTTCGCCCTGGTGGCGCTGCTCGCCCCGCCGGACAAGGTTGGTGCCGTCACCGGTGTGGTCGGTGCGGCAGGTGGCCTCGGTGGCTTCGTTCCTCCGCTGGTGATGGGCGCAGTCTACGGTGAGTTCGGCAGCTACGCGCTCGGTCTTGGCGCGCTGGCGCTGGTCGCCGCCGCGGCGCTGGTGTTCACCGCCACCACCGTGCGCAAGGCGGCCGAGTCGCACCACGCGGGCATGGCGGGCGTGTGACCCACGCCCGCTCAGCGGGTGTGGCGAAGCGTCAGGGCGAAGAACTCCTCGCGGGATGCGGCATCCTCGCGCAGTGCGCCGTGCAGCGCGGAGGTGACGGTCAGCGCACCCTGCGCCCGCACGCCTCGCAGCGACATGCACAGGTGCTCCGCCTCGATCACCACCCCCACGCCGTTGGGGGCGAGTCGCTGCTGCAGCCAGTCGGCCACCTGCTTGGTCAGCCGCTCCTGCACCTGCAGGTCACGTGCGAACAACTCGATGACCCTCGCGAGTTTGGACAGGCCGAGGATGCGCTCGCCCGGCAGGTAGCCGATGTGGGCCACCCCGCGAAAGGGCAGCAGGTGATGCTCGCACAGCGACTGGACCGGGATGTCCCTGGCTACGACGAGCTCGTCGTAGCCCTCGTCGTTGCCGAACGTGGTGAGCTCGAACTCCCTGGGCCGTAGCAGTTCGGCGTAGGAGGACGCGACCCGCCTCGGTGTGTCGGCGAGGTGTTCGCTGTCGGGGTCCTTGCCCAGCGCCAGCAACAGGTCGGCCACCGCTCGCTCGGCGGCCGCCAGATCCGGCTCGGCACGCTCCCCCGCCACCCGGGGCCCGCGCCGACCCGCCACCGCCAACCGCCCTGCCTGACCCGAATGCTCCAGCTCGGACACACTCATCGCTCACCCCGTCTTCTAACGCCAGCAAAGTTCGACCTTAGAATCGAGCCAGAGTTTTAGTCAACATTCTTTTGTTTTAGAATTGGAGCATGGACGACCAGCTCGCCGCCGTGGCGGCACTCGACGAGCCGACCCGCCGCAAGCTCTACGGCTACGTCGCACGCCGCCGCGAACCGGTGAGCAGGGACGAGGTCGCCGACACCTTCGGGTTGTCCCGAGGCACCGTCGCCTTCCATCTCGACAAGCTCGTGGACGAGGGGTTACTCGCGGTCGGCTACGCCAGGCGCACCGGCCGCACCGGTCCAGGCGCGGGGCGGCCCGCCAAGCTGTACAGCCGATCCGAGCGGCAGGTCGCCGTTTCGCTCCCGCCACGCCACTACGACCTCGCGGGGCACCTGCTGGCAACCGCCGTCGAGGCGGCCGAGGAAACGGGCCAACCGGTGCGGTCCGCGCTGGCCCGGCACGCCAGGGAGCTGGGCCGCGAGCTCGGCGCCCGCTCGGTGTCCGAAACCGACGGTGAGCCGGCTCGTCGGGACGCCGCACTGTCCGCACTGGAGGAACACGGCTTCGAACCCCGCACCGAGGCCGGCGGCGTGGTGCTCGGCAACTGCCCGTTCCACGCCCTCGCCCAGCGACACGCCGAACTCGTCTGCGGGATGAACCTCGACCTGCTGCACGGACTACTCGAAGGCATCGGCGACACGGGCCTGCACGCCCTGCTGGAACCCGCGCCGGGACACTGCTGCGTGCGGCTGGCGCCGCGCTGACCCGGCGGCGAGCGGCGTGAGCGAGGCTCAGTGCGGCTGGTCCGGGTAGCCGGGGTTGGCCACCGCCAGCCGCTCGGCGACATCGGCCCGCACGGCGTCGAGCACCGCCGGGTCGAACGGGTCGAGCCTGCCCTCACGCAGCGCGGCCGCGAACTCCGCCCGATCGCGCATCCGCAGACCCGCGAGGCGTCGCGCGTGGTCCGCCTGCTGCTCGGCGCCCACCGCGAGCTCTCGACGCACGATGTCCAGCACGTTCGCCGCCACCCGCGCGTGGTAGCGCAGGGCGGCGTCGGCCTGCGTGGCGACCTCGCAGCGCAGGAACTCCCCCACCGCCTCCACCAGATCGGCCGCCGTCGGCCTGCCGTGCAGCTGCACCGGCTCGGCCGGTTCGCGCTCGGCCGCGCGCCCCACCCCGAAGCCGAGCGCGAGCAGCAGGTCGTGTTCCTGCTCGCACACCCTGCGCCCCACGGCGGCAAGCTCCACCGAGCGGGTCAGCCCGCCGAGATGGCGCTGCGCCTGATACCGGCAGTACACCGCCCACTTCGCCGTGCCGTACACCTCCCACCAGTGCAACCGAGCCGTATCGGGGCGGCTGCCCGCCACCTCGGCGTAGCCGTCCAGCAGCTGCTCCCTGGTTCCGAAGCCGCCCACCGGCAGCGCGCAGCCGAAGCGCCACGCCTTGACGCACAGCCACCCCAGGTCCTCGACGGGGTCGCCGCGATGTGCCAGTTCCCAGTCCAGCACCGCACGCAGCCCGTCGGTGTCGACGATGAGGTTGCCGTTGCGGAAGTCGCCGTGCACCACGGTTTCCTCGGCAGCGGGTGGGCGGTTGGCCCGTAGCCAGTGCAGTGCCACCTCCACGGTCGGCAGCGGCTCGCCGAGTTGGTCGTAGGTCCGCACGAGCGCATCGAGCGGGTCGGCGTGGGGCAGCCCGGGAACGGCCGCGACCGGGATCCGGTGCAGGCGCGCCAGCACCCGTCCCAGCTCGACGGCCAGCGTGGCACGCACCTGTTCGAACCGCGGTTCGCGCAGCAGTCTCCTCGGAATGGTCTCGCCGTCGACGTGTTCGGTGAGCACGTAGGGCGCGCCCAGTACGTCGTCGCCCCCGCAGTGGTCGACCAGCCGGGGCACCGGCACCCGCTGTTCGGCGGCCGCGGCCAGCAGCGCCGCCTCCATCGCCATCGTCGGCGCGTCGCCGTGCCCTGGCGGGTCCCGCCGCAACACCAGTCGCAGCGGTTCACACCACTGCGGCACCGCCTGCAGTGCCCACGTCTGCCTGCTGGCGCCGCCGGTGAGTCTGCGAAGGCCGCGGATCTCGACGGCGCTGCCCCACAGCCTGCTCAGCCGTCGCTCGAGCAGGCCCGCGAGTTCGTCGCTCACGCCCTGGCCCGCTTCCCCGGCCCCGCGAACCCGAACAGGTAGCCCGCGACCTTGCGCAGCTGGATCTCCTCGGTGCCCTCGGTGATGCGGTACCGGCGGTGGTGGCGGTAGATGTGCTCGAACGGCAGGTGCCGGGTGTAGCCCATGCCGCCGTGTACCTGCATCGCGCGATCGGCGGCCTCACACACCAGGCGGTTGGCCCGGTAGTTGCACATCGACACCTTGTCGCTGATCAGAGCGTGGTCGGTGCGGTCGAGTTGCCATGCCGTCTTGCGCACGAGCGTGCGCACCAGTTCGGCGTCGGTCTGCAGCTCCACCAGCGGCCACTGCACGGCCTGCCGTGCGGCCAGCGGCTGTCCGAACGCGACACGTTCGCCGGCGTAGGCCACGCTGCGGTCGATGCAGTACTGCGCGGCACCCACCCCGGAGGCGGCCTGCCGGATGCGGTTCTCGTGCACGAAGTGCTGCGCGAGCGCGAGTCCCTCGCCGACCTCGCCGAACACCGCCGAGGACGGCACGCGCACGTCGGCGAGTGTCACCTCCGCGTGATCGGTGGGCATGTTGAACGTCCACCAGTGGAAGTCGACGGTGAAGCCTGCGGTGTCGGTGGGCACGATGAACGCGGTGATGTCGCGAGCCTGCCCCGGCTCGCCCGAGGTGCGCGCGAAGACGACGTCGTGGGTGGCGGTGTGCATTCCGGAGTTGAACCGCTTGCGGCCGTTGATGATCCAGTCGTCGCCGTCGCGGCGGGCCGTGGTTTCCAGCCATGTCGCGTCGCTGCCGTGCTCGGGTTCGGTGAGCCCGAAACCGACCCGCTTTCGCCTCGTCAACATGTCCTCGACGAACTCCTCCCGCTGCCGCGGGGTGCCGAAGGCCAGAAACATGTGCACGAACGGGAAGTTACCCACCACCGACGACTCGTTCTGCAGATCGTTGTGCAGCCCGAGCCCCCTCGCGGCCAGGTGCTCGCGGATCACCGCCATGTCGAGATTGGACCCGCCGCTGCCACCCACCTCTTCCGGCAGGCCGTAGCGCAGCCAGCCCGCCCGGTCGGCGCGGTCGAACATCTCGCCGAGCAGCGCCTCCCATTCCGGGCGAGGGGTGCCGCCGTTGTCGAAATCGGTGCGGCTGAACTCG
This sequence comes from Saccharomonospora marina XMU15, assembly GCF_000244955.1. Lineage (GTDB taxonomy): Bacteria > Actinomycetota > Actinomycetes > Mycobacteriales > Pseudonocardiaceae > Saccharomonospora_A > Saccharomonospora_A marina. The sequence goes on from NZ_CM001439.1 coordinate 3,105,058, forward strand.
CGCCGATGGTCGAAGAAGCGTTCGTTGTCGTCCTGCTGTTGCAGCGGGACGATCTCGGTGTCGATGAAGTGGTCCAATTCCGCCAGCCGCGTGCGCAACTTCGCGGGCAACTCGAAATCCATCGCCGCTCCTTGTCGTTCCCCGGCCGGTCGGCCTGCCCGCACCGAACCCGGAATCGAGCAGGGCTCGCGAGTCCGGACCAGCGGCCGGTACCGCTGGCAGCCTGTCAGGGCCGACCAAGATCAGTCAATGCCGACTGTTTCTGTCGCGTGCCGCAGGTGGCCAGTACGCTGTGCCGATGGCCCAACCGGCACAACGAGCGCGAGCGACACCGCGCAGCCGCGAGGAGCGCAGCGCCGACAGCCGCGCGCTGATTCTGGACGCCGCCGTGGAGTGTCTGGTCGAGCACGGCTACTCGGGCGCCTCCACGCTGGCGATCCAGGCCAAGGCCGGCGTGTCCCGGGGACGGCTGCTGCACCACTTCCCTTCCCGCGACGGCCTGCTGGTCGCCGCCGCGCAGCACCTGGCCAGCGAGCGGTTGACCCGCACCCAGGAACGGGTCGCCGAGGCGCTGACCGGCGAGCCCGCCGGACCGCGCCGCGTCGATCGCTGCGTGGAACTGCTGTGGCTGACCTTCCACGAGCCGCATTTCTGGGCGGCGATGGAACTGTGGACGGCAGCGCGCACCAATCCCGCGCTCGCCGCCGCGCTTCGCCCTGCCGAGCGCAGCCTGCGCAAGGCGATCCACGAGGTGGCCGACCGGATCTGGGGCCCCGCCGTGGTGACGCATCCCCGCTACGAGGAGTTGCGAGAACTCCTGTTCACCAGCATGCGGGGCGCCGCGCTGCCGTACGCGTTCGAGCAGCGCCCTCCCGGTTCGGACAGGCACGTGCGGCTGTGGAAGTCGATCGCGCGCACCCTGCTCTTCGGCGAGGACCAAGCGCGGCAGGCAGCGCAGAAGTAACAGTCAGCCTTGACCGCAACGGGGTCGGCGGGTGAGCATGAGGCAGGTCACACCCTCCAACCCGGTGAGGTCGCCGATGACATCCCCCGAAATCCCCCGCCTGCTCGGTCGCGGCATGACGATGGGCGACCAGCTCGCCCGGCACGCTCGGACGATCGGCGACCGGGTCGCGTTCCGCTTCGAGGACGAGTCCCGCACCTACGCGCAACTCGACGAGCGGGTCAGCAGGCTCGCGGGCGCGCTGCTCGAGCGGGGGGTCCGCAGCGGCGATCGGGTCGCCGTGCTGGGGCTGAACAGCCTCGAGGTCATCGAGACGTTCTTCGCCTGCGCCCGGCTCGGCGCCATCTGCGTACCGGTGAACTTCCGGCTGGTGGCAGACGAGATCGGCTACGTGCTGGCCGACAGCGGGAGCAGGGCGTGCGTCGTGGGGGCACAACTGGCCGAGCAGCTGGCCAAGGCCAGGAACCAGCTCGACACCGAGACCGCGTGCCTGGTCTACGGCGGCGACTCCCAGGCGGTCGCGCTCGCGGGGCCCGGAGCCGAGGACTACGAGCGGGCGCTCGCCGAGGTGTCACCGGAGTTCGAGGAAGTGCCGGTGGACGAGCACGAACCGGCGTTCATCATGTACACCTCGGGCACCACGGGCCGCCCGAAGGGTGCCGTGCTGACCCACTTCAACCTGCTGCTGCACGCCTTCAGCAACATGGCCACGCTCGGCGTGACCAACGACGACCGGGTGTGGCTCGCGGCCGCGCCGCTGTTCCACATCGCGGGGCTTTCCGGAATGCTGCCCAACCTGCTGCTGGGCGGAAGGACGGTGCTGCTGCCATCCGGGCAGTTCGACCCCGCGGCCACCCTGGACGTGATGGAACGCGAGCGGGTGTCGTCGTGCTTCCTCGTACCCGCGCAGTGGCAGGCGATCTGCGCCGTGCCAGACATCGCCGAGCGGGACCTGTCGTCGCTGCGCAAGATCTCCTGGGGTGCCGCGCCCGCCTCGACGACCCTGCTGCGGACCATGATCGACACTTTCCCGCAGGCAGAGGTCACCACCGCCTTCGGGCAGACGGAGTGCAGCCCGGTCACCACCGTGCTGCGCGGCGAGGACTCGATCCGCAAGATCGGCTCCGTCGGCACGCCCATGCTCAACGTCGAGGTGCGCCTGGTGGACGACGACATGAACGACGTCGCGCAGGGCGAGGTCGGCGAGATCGTCTACCGGGGCCCGATGGTGATGAAGGAGTACTGGAACAAGCCCGTGGAGACCGCCGAGGCGTTCCGTGGCGGCTGGTTCCACTCCGGTGACCTGGTACGCCAGGACGAGGACGGCTACTACTACGTGGTCGACCGCAAGAAGGACATGATCATCTCCGGTGGCGAGAACATCTACTGCGCCGAGGTGGAGAACGTGCTCGCCGCCCACCCCAAGATCGGCGAGGTCGCGCTCATCGGCATGCCCGACGAGCGCTGGGGCGAGACGCCGCTCGCGGTGATCGCGCCACGGCGGTCCGACGACCCCCCGACACCCGCCGACCTGGACGCCTGGTGCGCGGACAGGCTCGCCAGGTACAAGCGACCACGCCGGGTGGCGATCGTGCCCGCGTTGCCGCGCAACCCCAGCGGTAAGGTGCTCAAGACGCAACTGCGCTCCGATCGGGAGGCAGGCAAACTCGACGTGCGACCGACGTGAGGTAATCCGGTTCGGCCAGGCGAACGAGTCACGCCGAAACCGGGTGACGATTCCCGGCGAACCGCTCCGGCGTTCGGCCGAAAAGCCGGCTCGAGGCGCGGCGGCGCTACCACACCGCGCCGCACGGCTGCCCGGCCCACCGTGTTGTGCCCGCTTCGTGCGCCCAGTACTCTCGGCGGCGCCCGCAGGGTTGTCGCGGGAATTCCGCCACCGGCCGGTTTCGCGCGCGCGGCGGATCAGTCACATTGGTTGGGAGTTCGTGGTGCCGATTACGGGTAAGGTTGTCCGGTTCGACGAGTTTCGGGGTTATGGTTTCGTCGCGCCGGACACCGGTGGTGAGGACGTGTTCATCCACGTCAACGACCTCGATTTCGACAAGAGCCTGCTCGGCCCCGGGGCGCGGGTGGAGTTCGAGGTGGAGGACGGCGAGCGCGGGCTCAAGGCGTCCCATGTGCAGTTGCTCGAGCAGGTTCCCCGTGGTGTCACGCCCGTGCTGGGTTCCGCCCGGCAGCGCGGCGACGACGAGCCCTCCGACGCGCTCACCGAGCGGGAGTACCTGGAAGAGGTCACCGAGATCCTGCTGAGGGCGGCACCCGCCGCCACCGCGGAACAGATCCTGAACATTCGCCAGCACCTGGTCAGGTCGGCGCGCCACCACGGCTGGATCGTCGAGTAGCCGGGCGTACACCTGGCCGGGTGATCGCCGAATTCGGTCGCTCGACCGGCTCCCGTCGCGACAGGCTGTTAGCTTCGGGCTTTCCCGCGGTAACGCACCCTCGCGTCAGGAGTCTCGGCCGTGCGCAGACGAGCTCGCTTGCGGGCCATGCTGGTGGTCACGCTGCTCATCGCCTCCACCGGATGCACCGGACCCGACAGGCAGACGGGCGGAACGGACTTCGATCCCGCACCGGTAGGGCCTTCCTGGGCTCCTCGGCCGAGCCAGTCCGTCGGGCTCAGCACACTGGCCGAAGTCCGAGGCGACCGCTACCTCCTGCACACCCGCCACGGTGACGTTGGCTTCCTGCCGGGAGTCAACCTCGGGCCGACCACCCCGGGACACCAGCCGGGCGAGTTGGCGATCAGCGCGCAGGACGTGCGGCGCTGGCTGCCGCTTATGCGCGAACTCGGGTTCCGGGTGGTGCGCGTCTACACGATCATGCCGCCCCATTTCTACACCGAGCTCGCCGACTACAACGCAGACCACCCGGATGCTCCGCTGTACCTGATGCAGGGCGTATACCTCCCTAACGAGTCCTATCTGGACAGTGGCGACCTCTACGAGCGGGGCATGACCACGTCGTTCACCGAGGAGTTGCGTGACGCTTCCTCAGCCGTGCACGGGGAGCTGGAGCGCGCTCCGCAACGGGGCAGGGCTGCAGGGCAGTGGACCGCCGACGTGTCGCCGTGGCTGGCCGGGTGGATCATCGGGGCCGAGCTGGACCCCTACGCGCTGCGTTCCACCAACGAACGCAACGCCGGGCTCGCCCCGTACGAGGGTCGCTACTTCCGCAGCGCCGAAGCGGCCAACCCGAGCGAACGATGGCTGGCGGCGCGGATGGACGAGCTGGCCGGGGAGGAGGCCGAACGCGGAACGAGCGTGCCGATCGCGTTCGTCAACTGGCCGACGCTCGACCCGCTCACACATCCGGAGGAGCCCAGAGAAGGCGAGGACCTCGTAGGGTTGGACGCCAACCTGATCGAGGCCACCGACGCCTGGCCGGGCGGAACGTTCGCCAGCTACCACGCCTACCCTCACTACCCCGACTTCCAGCGCTACGAGCCGGGCCTGCGGATGCGCAGGCGGGGGAAGATCGATCCGTACGCGGGCTACCTGGCCGCACTGCGACGTCACCACGCGGGCACGCCGGTGTTGCTCTCGGAGTTCGGCACCCCCTCCTCGCTCGGCACGGCGCATTTCGCGCCGCTGGGCAGGGGCCAGGGCAACCACTCCGAGCAGCAGGCCATGGCCATCGACGCCGAACTGCTGCGGACCATCCACGAACTCGGCATGGCAGGCGGGCTGCTGTTCTCCTGGACCGACGAGTGGTTCAAGCTCACCTGGAACACCCAGCCGAGGCAACTTCCCGCCGACCGCCGACAGTTGTGGCACGACCCGCTCACCAACGAGCAGTACTTCGGGATCGTGGCCACCGATCCGGGTGCGGAACCGGCCTCCGCGGAAACGGTGATCGCCGAGGACCGCGCGGGCACAGTCCGCGCCGGTACCGACGAGTCCTACGTGCACCTGGAGATCCAGGGGGCGAACCGCCTCCAAGGGCGGGTCACGCTCGGCTTCGACGTCGTCCGGGGCGGCACGCGGGTGCTGCCAGGCACCGATATCGCGGCCGACGGCGCGGATTACGCCGTTGTCGTCGACATCGGCGACGGCACGGCCGACACCGCGAGGGCGTGGGTACGCGAGCAGCAGGACCCGGTGCTGCTGGACAACCTCCGTGGCGCTCTGCCGCGCCCGGTGCCGGTCGACGGCTGGCGGTTACAGCAGCTCACCGTCAACGGCCCGCGCACCGTCCCCAGCACCGGAGAGGAACTGCCCGCCGAGTTCTTCGACGTCGGTGATCTGCGCCCGGGCGAGTTTCGACCGCGAGAGCCTGGCTACGACAGTCGCGCCACGTGGCAGGTCGACCGCAATGTGCTCAAGCTGCGGATGCCGTGGGGCCTGCTCGGGATGGCCGACCCGTCGTCGAAGCGCGCGCTGGTGATTCGCCCCGACCGCACCGCCACGACCACGACGGTGGAGCGCATCGGACTCACCGTCCACCTCGGCGATCGGCGCATCGACACCGAGGGAATCGGCTGGGAGCCGTGGAACGCGGTCGAGTACCGCGAGCGTGTCAAGGCGGGCGTGCAGCCGCTGGTCGACGCGATCGCCGAGGTGACACCGAGGTGATACCCACCTCGGCAGGCGTGGCCGGTCAACCTCGCGCCGTGCCGTCCTCGGCACCCTCCTGGTGGTGGCCGCGCTCCGGCGGCATGCCACCTCCCGGACCCCCGAATCCGGGAGGGCCGCCTCGACCACTGTCGAAGCCGCGAGCGTGGCCGGGGAAGTCGCCCCCGCGTTCGCCCCCGCCATCGGTGGTCGCGCCGAGCGCGAACCCGCCGAACCCACCGACCAGCAGCAGGCCGACCGCCGCGGCCGCGATCGCGACGCGCCCGCGTACGGGACGCGACGACCAGCCACCACGCGGCCGTGGTGCGGTGGCTGCAGCAGGTGCGTTGGTTGCGGTGGCCCCGGTGGTTTCGCGCTGCTCGGTGCCCTGTGGGTTCTGCGGGCTCTGTGGGCTCTGTGGGTTCTGCGGGCTCTGTGGGCTCTGTGGGCTCTGTGGGTTCTGCGGGCTCTGTGGCCGGGGGCGGTTCTCCTCGGCCGATGCGGCGGCCGGGAGTTCTGTGGTCGTTTCGGCCGGTGTGCCCGGTTGTGCCGGCCGGTCGGCCTCCGGCCGCTCGCTCGGATGACCCTGCTGTGGCTTGGTTTCGTCGCTCATCAATGCTGCTCCTCTTGTCCTGAGCACCATCCTGCGTGGCACGGCTGAGGAAGTGACAAGAGTGGCCTGTGAGCGTGCTGTGAGTCCGCCACCCGTGAGTGCGGGGTTCAGTGGGTGGGGTGGGTCGGCGAGAAGTGCACCGGAAGGCCGGTCAGTCCACGCAGCAGCACTGAGTCGCGCCACCGCAGTGCCTCCGGCGGGACGGCAAGGGCCAGGTCCGGCAGCCGGTCGAGCAGCACCTCGACACTGGTCCTGGCGATCACCTCGGCGAGTTCGGGAGCGGGGTAGGGACAGCCGTGCTCACCCTGGCCGAACGACAGGTGGGCGCTGTTGCCCGCCGTGTCCCGGCCTGCCGCGCGCACGGCCGGGTCGGCGTTGGCCGCGGCCAGGCCCAGCACCACCAGGTCACCCGCGTGCAACCGCCTGCCGCCGAGCATCGTGTCGCGGCTGGCGACTCGGCCGATGAAGTTCTGCACGGGGGTGTCGCGCCACAGCACCTCGTTCAGCGCCTGACCGACGCTCGCCCTTCCGCCCGAGAGGTCGGCCGCGAACCTGACGTCGGTGAGCAGCAACCGGATCGTGTTGCCGATCCAGTTCGCCGTCGGCTGGTGTGCGGTGGAAAGCAGCACCAGCAGGTCGAGCACGATCTCTTCGTCCTCCAGACCCGCGGGGTGCGCGATGAGCCTGGACGGCACGTCCGCCGACGGGTGCTCGCGTTTGGTCTCGACCAGCATGCGCATCCGCTCCCGCACCCGGTCGTAGGCATGCATGGACTCCGATCCGCCGGAATCCATGGAAGCGGCGATGTCGCGGACCAGCCCAGGCGTTTCGCTCTCCGGCATGCCGTAGATCGCCGCGACGGCGCTCAACGGGATCCGCTCGGCGTACTGGCCGATCAGGTCGGCCTTGCCACCGCCTGCGAAGTCGTCGATCAGCCGATCCGCGATGCGTTCGCAGCGGGAAACGAGTTCGAACTGGTCCACATCGGCCAGCGCGTCACTGATGGCCGCCGAGCGGCGCTGGTGCAGCGGTCCTTCGGTGAACATCACCGAGGTGTTGTAGAGGACGTAGGCCAGCAGCGACCAGTCGTCGGGAACCCGGTCCCACGCGTTCCAACGCCGGGTGTCGCGGGCGAACAGCCGTGAGTCGGCCGTCACCCGCTCCAGCTCCGCGTAGCCGCAGACGAACCACGCGGGCAGGTCCCCCTCGAGCAGCACCGGCGCCACCGGCCCGTACGTCTGCCGGATTCGTTCGTACAGCGCGGAAGGGTCTTCGTTCAACCCTGGTCCGGACAACCGGATCGGCTCGACGGCCTCGGCCGTGTCACCGGCGTCGTAGTGCCGCTCGGTCATGACGCTCTCCCCAGACTGGTCAGCGACGGTGTTCCGCCGGGACGCTACCGCAGCGCGGCGGTGTCCATCCTGCGACAGGTTGGCGGACCGTTTCACATCCGTTGAGCGCTACCCATGATCGACCAGCTCTGGCAGTATGCCGCGAGGCCGACGGTTCACCGGGTCGTCGGCGGTCGGTTCAGCCGCCAGAAGGGAACAGCCGCGCATGACCGTGAAGGGGTCCACGGGTCCGACGAAATCCCGCTCCACCCCACCGGGTCCGATCAGCATGCTCCGCAGCACCATCGCCTTTCAGCGGTCACCGCTCGACTACCTCGGCGGGCTCATCAAGACCTACGGTGACGTGCTGACCTTCCGGCTGCCCACCTCCCGGATCGTGGTGCTCAGCCACCCGCACCACGTCAAGCACGTGCTGCAGCAGCGTGCAGGCAACTATCCTCGCGACACCGCAGCCCACAAGATGGCACGCAACATGTTCGGCAACGGGCTGGCCACGATCTCGGGCGGGCCGCAGTGGCGACGGCAACGCCGACTGGTACAGCCCTCCTTCCACTACCAGCGCGTCGCCGCCATGAGCGAGCACATGCTGACCGTCATCGGGGAAACGCTGCAGCGCTGGCAGCGACTCGCCGCCGAGGGGGAGATCCTCCAAACCAACAAGGAGATGCGGCAGTTGACGCTGCGCGTCGTCGCCAAGGCACTGTTCTCGCTCGACGAGGAGGAGCGTGTCGCGCGCTTCGCGCGAGCGGTCGACCGGATGGACCACGAACTGTCCGCCTACATGCGATTCCCCATCGTCCCGCTTTCCGTTCCCACCGCGGGCCACCGCAGGTTCTGGGCGAGCCTCGGCAAGGTCAGCGACATCATCACCTACGTCATCGAAAGGCAGCGCGCCGATCCGGTGGACCGCGGCGACCTGCTGTCACTGCTGATGCAGACACAGGACGACGAGACCGGCGAGCGGATGTCCGACGAGCAGTTGCGCGACGAGATCTTCGTGATGCTGTTCGCGGGACACGAGACCAGCGCCAACGTGCTCACCTGGGTGCTGTACCGGCTGGCAAGGCATGTGGACGTGCAAAAGCGCGTCCAGCAGGAACTCGCCCAGGAGTTGGGCGGGCGCGACCCGGCGCTGGCCGACTGCGCGAAGCTGGTGTTCACCCGGTGCCTGATCGACGAGACGATGCGCCTGTATCCGCAGCAGTGGCAGGGCTGGCGGTCCACCGCGGAGGACGACGAGATCGGCGGCTACCGGATACCGGCGGGCACCGACATCTTCTTCAGCACCTACCACGTACACCGGCACCCCGAGTTCTGGGACGAGCCGGAGGCCTTCCGTCCGCAGCGGTTCCTCCCCGAGCAGGTGGCGCGGCGCGACCGCAGCGCCTACATTCCGTTCGGTTCCGGACCGCACCTGTGCGTGGGCAACCAGTTCGCGCTGACCGAGATGCTGTTGCTGCTGGCGAGCGTGCTGCAACGCTTCGACGTCACGCTCGCAGAGGACGTCACGGTCGCGCCCAAGCCGCTGGTGACGCTCGGCCCGCAACGGGAGGTCCCGATTCGGCTGCTACCAAGAAACTGAGCCGGCCCGCCGAGCCGACCCGCCGAGCCGATCCGCTGAGCCGGCCCGCGCCGGATTCGGGTCAGAAGAACCCCTCGTGCTCACCGGTGACGGTGGAGCGCGCCTTAATGCCGCGCCGGTGACCGTAGTCGGCGCTGATCGCCTCGGCGGTGCGCACCAGCAGCGGCACGACCTGCCTGCGCAGCTCGTCCACCGAGGAGCGTCCGATCGAACTGGAGGAGGCCAGTGCCGCCACCACGGAGCCGGAGCGGTCACGCACCGGGGCCGACGCCGACACCAGGCCCTCCTCCAACTCCTCCGACACGATCGCGTAGCCCTGTTCGCGCACGGTCCGCAGCGCGCTGCGCAACTCGGTCGGGTCGGTGATGGTCAGTTCGGTGCGCCGGGGCAGGCCTGCCTCGATCACCTCGTCGATGCGCGACCGCGGCGCCCACGCGAGCAGCACCCGGCCCATCGAGGTGGCATGCGCTGGCACCCTGGTACCGATCGACACGTTGATGCTCATGATCCGCCGCACCGGTACGCGGGCGATGTAGACGACCTCGGTGCCGTCGAGCGCGGCGAGTGACGCCGATTCACCGGTCTGCTCGGCGAGCCGGAGCAGGTGCGGTTGCGCGATCTCGATCATCGCGTGCGACGCCGAGTAGTGCTGCCCGATGCTGAGCACGCGGGGGGTCAGCGACCACCGTCCGGACTCGCCCTGCACATACCCCAGATGCTGCAGCGTGAGCAGGATGCGGCGAACAGCCGGACGGGAAAGCCCGGTCGCGGCTGCCAGTTCGGCCAGCGTCGGGTTCGGCCGGTCGGCGTCGAAGGCGAGCAACACCGCGAACCCGCGCTCGATGCTCTGGATGAGATCGCGAGAGTTCTCTGCCGTGCTCATGACCGACATCTTTCCTTATCCGAGGTCTTGACTCCGCCGCCCGCCGAGGGCACTCTCAACATTGACCGCATTGCGGTCAGAGAGTACGCAGAGCGTACAGGAGGTGTCGATGCGGACACTGGACCAGCTTGACCTGCGGAAGGGCTTCGGCCGCTTCGCGACCGGCGTCACGGTCGTGACCTGCGCCAATGACCGGGGCGAGCCACACGGCGCCACGGTGAACGCGTTCACGGCCGTCTCGCTCGAGCCTGCGCTGTGTCAGGTGACCGTCACCCGCCGCTCGAAGATCTGTGGCTACCTGCTCGACGCGCCGTTCGCGGTCAACGTGCTGGCCGCGGAACAGCTCGACCTGGCATGGCATTTCGCGGGCAAGCCAGGCGACACCGCGCCCCGGTGGGCGCAGGGCGCCACAGCTCCCGTGCTCGCCGGGAACGCGGCGACCATCTCCTGCCGCCCGTGGCGTACCTACGACGGCGGCGACCACCTCATCGTCCTCGGCGAGGTGGTGGAACTGGACTCCACCGAGGCCGAACCCCTGCTGTTCTACGCGGGGCAGTTCCGCCAGCTCGGCACCCGCCCCAGCGGCTCGCACTGGGCCGCTTCCCTCGACTGCCCCGACCTCGGCTGGTTCCCGGCCGCGCCGGCGGCCTGACCCCCACACCACCCGTCAACGACGACGAAGGGAACCCCTAGTGGTTATGCAGCAGCAACCGGCGCCGGTGAGCTCCGGCTCGAAAACGGCCCGGCCGATGACCGGTGACGAGTACATCGAAAGCCTCCGCGACGGCCGGGAGGTCTTCCTCTACGGCGACAAGGTGGACGACGTCACCACCCACCCGGCGTTTCGCAACTCGGTGCGGATGACCGCCCGCCTCTACGACTCGTTGCACGACCCCGAGCAGCAGCACGTGGTCACAGCACCGACCGACACCGGCAACAACGGCTACACGCATCCCTTCTTCCGCACCCCGCGCAGCGGTGCCGACCTGCTCGCCGACCGCGACGCTATCGCGCACTGGGCCAGGATGACCTACGGCTGGATGGGACGCAGCCCCGACTACAAGGCCGCGTTCCTCGGCACGCTCGGCGCCAACTCCGAGTTCTACGAACCCTTCGCCGACAACGCCCGCCGCTGGTACACCGAATCGCAGGAGAAGGTCCTGTACTGGAACCACGCGATCATCAACCCACCTGTCGACCGCGACCGCGCGCCCGACGAGGTGAAGGACATCTTCATCCACGTCGAGGAGGAGCGCGACGACGGCCTCATCGTCTCCGGAGCCAAGGTGGTGGCCACCGGTTCCGCGATCACCAACTACAACTTCATCGCCCACTACGGCCTTCCCATCAAGAAGCGCGAGTTCGCGCTCGTGTGCACGGTGCCGATGGGCGCGCCGGGAATGAAGCTCATCTGCAGGCAGTCCTACGCCCAGAGCGCGTCCACGCCGTTCGACTACCCGCTGTCCTCGCGCTTCGACGAGAACGACACCATCTTCATCCTGGACCGGGTGAAGATCCCGTGGGAGAACGTCTTCATCTACGGCGACGCGGAGAAGGCCAGCACCTTCTTCCCCGGTTCCGGGTTCCTGCACCGGTTCACCTTCCACGGCGTGACCCGGCTGGCGGTGAAGCTGGACTTCATCGCCGGGCTGCTCATGAAGGGCGTGGAAGCCACCGGCACCAAGGACTTCCGGGGCATCCAGACGCGCGTCGGCGAGGTGATCGGCTGGCGCAACATGTTCTGGGCCATCTCCGACGCCATGGCGGCCAGCCCGGACGAGTGGATCGACGGCGCGGTGCTGCCGCACCTGGACTACGGGCTTGCCTACCGGTGGTTCATGACGGTCGGTTACCCGCGGGTGCGCGAGATCATCCTGCAGGACCTTGGCTCCGGCCTCATCTACCTGCCCTCGCACGCCGACGATTTCCGCTCCCCCGAGATCCGGCCCTACCTCGACCGCTACGTGCGCGGCTCCAACGGCATGGACGCGATCGAACGGGTGAAGCTGATGAAGCTCATCTGGGACTCGGTCGGCAGCGAGTTCGGCGGCAGGCACGAACTCTACGAGCGCAACTACTCCGGCAACCACGAGGGTGTGCGCGCGGAGCTGCTGTTCGCCGCGCAGCAGTCCGGTGCCGCCGACGCCATGAAGGGTTTCGCCGAGCAGTGCATGGCCGAATACGACCTGGACGGCTGGACCGTCCCCGACCTCATCAACCCCGACAGCAACGGGAGCAAGCGATGACGACCACACAACACTCCCCCTCCGCCGCCGCTTCCGGAGCCTCGGCCACCGAGGCGTTCCGCGCCGCCAGGGGCGAAGGCGAAGCCCAGGTGACCAGCGAGCGGATCGCCGACGTGGTGCAGGCCGTGCTCGCGGGCGTGCACGAGGCCATTCGCGCCAAGCAGGTCAGCTACGCCGAGTTCCAGGCCGCCAAGCAGTGGCTGATCGAGGTCGGCGAAGGCGGTGAGTGGCCGCTGTTCCTCGACGTGTTCGTCGAGCACGTCGTCGAGGAGGTCACCGCGCAACGCCAGCACGGCACCAAGGGCAGCATCCTCGGCCCGTACTACCTGCCGGACCAGCCCAAGCTGCCCTCGGTGGCGACGCTGCCGATGCGGCCCGACGAGAAGGGCACCCCGCTGACGCTGTCCGGGCAGGTTCGCGACCTGGAAGGCAACCCGGTTCCCGGCGCGGAACTGGACATCTGGCACGCCGACGACGACGGCTACTACTCCGGGTTCGCCCCGCACGTGCCGGAGGGCAACCTGCGCGGTGTCGTCGTGGCCGACGGCGACGGCCGGTTCGAGGTGAGCACCGTCAAACCCGCGCCGTACCAGATCCCGACCGACGGGCCGACCGGCAAGCTCATCGAGGCGGCGGGCTGGCACCCGTGGCGCCCCGCGCACCTGCACCTGATCGTGCGGGCGAGCGGTCACCGCCAGATCACCACCCAGCTCTACTTCGAGGGCGGCGAGTGGCTGGAGGACGACGTCGCACAGGCCACCAAGCCCGAACTGGTACTCGACCCGCGTCCGGACGGCGAGGGCAAGCTGCGAGCCGAGTACGACTTCGTGCTCGAACCGCAGGGCTCCTAGGCGGCAGGGGGCGGCGCGGACACCCGTCCCGCCGCCCCCCGCTCCGTTCCGGCATCCCCCTACCTGAAGAGGAACTCCGTTGCGCGACACCCAGATCGATCGCGTCGAAACCGTGCTGCTCGACATCCCGCTGCACCGCCCACACCGGTTCGCCCGCACCGGCATGACCGCGCAGCCGATGCTGCTGGTGTTCGTCCGCACCGCGGGCGGCGTGACCGGTGTCGGTGAGGGCGTCGTGCCCGGGGGCCCGTGGTGGGGCGGCGAGTCGGTGGAGACCATGCGGCTTGTCGTCGAACGCTACCTGGCACCGTTGCTGGTGGGCAGGCAGGTGTCCGACATCGCGACGATCCTGCGCGAGATCGACGACCTGGTGGCCGCCAACCTGTTCGCCAAGGCCGCCGTGGAGGTCGCGCTGCACGACGCGTGGGCGCGCTGCCTGGACACGCCGCTGCACACGCTGCTCGGCGGCCCCGCCAGGCGCTCGATTCCCGTCACCTGGGCGCTGGGAACCGAGCCCGCGGCCGCCGTCGCGGAGGAGGCACTGTCCAGGCTGGAGGCCGGACTCAACCACAGCTTCAAGCTCAAGATGGGCGCGCAGGACCCGGCCGACGACGTCGCGCGGGTTCGCGCGGTCACGGAGAAACTCGCGGGCACAGTCGGTGTGCGGGTGGACCTCAACGCCCGCTGGGACCTGCTCACCTCGCTGACCTACCTGCCCAGGCTCGCGGAGGCGGGGGTCGAACTCGTCGAGCAACCGGTTCCCGGCGGCGAGATCGAGGCCCTCGCCGAGATCAACCGCGCGCTGCCGATCCCGGTGATGGCCGACGAGAGCCTGCGCACTCCTCGGGACGCGCTGCGGCTCTCCCGGCTGCGTGCCGCCGACGTGTTCTCGTTGAAGACCACGAAGTCCGGCGGGCTGCGGGCGACAAGGGCGATCGCCGAGATCGCCGCCGCGGCCGGAATTCCCTGCCACGGCGGTACCTCGATCGAGGGTCCGGTCGGCACCGCCGCCTCGCTGCATCTCGCGTGCTCGGCGCCCGCCGTGACCTGGGGCAGCGAGCTGTTCGGACCGTTGCTGATGAACGCCGACCTGGTCACCACGCCACTGCGGTACGAACGCGGCGAGCTGCACCTGCCGGACGGCCCCGGCCTGGGTGTGGAGCTGGACCCGGCCGCGGTCAAGGCCTTCACGAGGAGCTGAGCATCGTGCTGTTCCATGTCCGGATGGATGTCGCGATCCCGCACGACCTCGACCCTGGTCGGCGTGCGGAGCTGATCGCCACGGAGAAGGCCCGCGCGGTGGAGTTGCAGCGAGCGGGCACCTGGGTGCACCTGTGGCGGGTGGTCGGGCAGTACAGCAACATCAGCGTGTTCGATGTGGACTCCGCCGACCAGCTGCACCAGATACTGTGGAGCCTGCCGCTGTTTCCGTTCATGACGGTCACCGTGACGGCACTGACCACGCACCCCTCTTCGCTGTCCGAAGTAGACGGATAGGTGGCTGGTCAGCGGCCGACTCCCGCCTCGAGATAGCGTTTGAGGTCGCGCCATACCCTGCGCTCGGTGCGCCGCCCTGCGCCGGTGAGTAACGGACCGGCCATGGCGAGCAACCCGCGCGGCCGCAGGTGCCAGCGCCACCGTGCCAGTGTGCCGCCGGATGCGGCCTCGAACGTCAGCTCGCCGTCGATGTCCATGCTCGCCGAGCGGATCGTCGAAGTCAGCCGCCGCGGCCGGTCGTAGCCGGTGAGCTGAACGGTCATCGTGCCGGTGCGGCCCGCGGTCCTGGCCCTGCTGGCGAACCGGCTGCCCACGCCGACCGGCCCCTCGGTGAGCTTGTCCACGCCCACGATCCGCGGGTTGTACCTTGGCTCGTTGCGGGGGTCGGCCAGCACGTCGAACACCTGGGTGGGTGGGCGGTCGATGAAGATCTCTCCCTGGATGGTCGCCATCGGACTGGTTCCCTTCGCGCATCGGCCTGCTGACCGGTGCCCGACGCTACGAGCAGGCAAGGAACGCGCACAGGGCCGTTGGGCCCGGCTTGCCGTCCTCAGCCGAGCAGCGCCACCACGACGAACATCATCGGCAGGCTGAGCACGGTGGTGGCCAGCGCCGAGTCGCGGGCCAGGTTCACCCCCTGGTCGAACCGCACCGCGTAGCCGAAGACGTTCTGTGCCGTGGGCAGCGCGGCACACACCACCACCGCGAGCAGGCCCTCACCCGCCATTCCCAGCCACAGCCCGAGCAGCAGCGCGAGCAGCGGGTGTAGAAGGTTCTTGAGCACCACCACGGTGACCAGCGAAGGGCGCAGCTCACGCTGCCTGCCAGGCAGCGCCGCCGCGTGCAGCGAGATGCCGAACGCCAGCAGCATCCCGGGCACCGCGAAGTCGGCGAGCAACTCCACCGGGGCGAGTACGGGTGCGGGCACCACGATCCCGGTCGCCGACACCACCAGCCCGGCGGCCGTGGCCAGAGCGAGCGGGTTGCGGGCGGGCGCGGTGAGGGTGCGCAGCAGCGGTGGCCTGGCGCCGGTGGCGCGCTCGGACTGCACGTCCAGCACGGTGGTGAACACCGGAGTGAGCACGGCCAGTTGGAACAGCAGCACCGGTGCCACGACGGTGGCGTCGCCGAACACGTAGGTCACCACCGGAAGCCCGAGGTTGCCCGCGTTGACGTAGCCGCTGGCCATCGCACCGATCGTCACCTCGCCGGGCGGGCGCTTGCGTAGCAGCCCGACGGGCACGTAGAGCAGGCACGCCAGTGAACTGGTCACGGCGGTGACCACCAGATCGCCCGACAGCACGGCTGCCACGTCCGCCCTGGACAGCGTCACGAACAGCAGCGCGGGGCTGGCCACGAAGAAGGCCGCCCTCGACAGCACCTGCGTGGCCGAAGGGCCCAGTACGCCGAGCCTGCCGACGAGGTAGCCGACCGCGATCACGACCCCGATCGCGAGGAAACCCTCGACGACGCCGTTCACTTCACCGTCACCAGCGACACCGTAGAGCTGTGCCGTGCGACACAGCCCCCCGGGCCGCACGGCTAGCGGGACGCCACGAACACCAGTTCGCTTCCCGGCCGGTCGGGCGCGTCACGCACCTGCTCGACCCGGTAGCCCGTCGCCGCGAGGTCGGCCTCCACCTCGGTGCGGTCGCGAAACCGCACGGTGGAGTCCGAGGCCAGTACCCGCGAACCGGGTCGGAACACGAACGTCCAGCGAAACGACACCAGTGGCGGGCTCACGTCCAGCAACTCCACCCAACTGTCCACCGTGTTCCCGCCCGGTAGCTCGGTGCTGCGCCGCGAGGCCGCCCGGTTCCAGCCCGACCACGCCCGAGCGGCCGGATCTCGTGTCTCGAACACCAGCCTGCCTCCCGGTCGCAGCGAGCCATGGACCGCGCGAAGCGTGGCTTGCCATGCGCCCGGGTCGACGATCGCCTGCGTGACGTTGGCCGTCATCGTGGCGAGGTCGAACCCCGGACCGTGAAATGCTTCCAGCGCTGTCGCGTCACCGTGAAGCCGGCGCACCCGGTGGGCACCCGGCTTGTCGCGCGCCACGTCGAGCGAAGCAGCCGCCGGGTCGAGTGCGGTGACCTCGAGGCCGCGTTCGGCGAGCAGCAGGGCGAACGTCCCCGTACCGCACCCGATGTCGACCACGCTGCCGGCGCCGAACTCGGCGGACATGGCCGCGTAGCAGTCCAGATCTTCCCTGTCGGGGTCGAGCACGTCGTAGAGTGCGGCCGGCGTCGGGTGTTCGAAAAGCGGGTCGGCCACGTACGGCAGGATAGGCATGCCCGCACGTTCAGGCGCGGCCGCCTCGGCGGCGGGAACCGGCGGGCCACAGCAGGAGAACGGCCACCGCCGCCACGGCGGTGAGGACGGCGGTGGCGATCATGGTGCCCGCGACACCGAAGGTGAACGCCTCGGTGACGGCATCGGCGACACCGCGCCTGTCCTCGGCCGGCAGTGCGGCGATGGCCTGCTGGAACGTGGAGGAGTTGACCAGCGCCTGCTTCGCCTCGGCGATCTCGGCGGGCCCGAGGTTCGCGGCCGCGAAGGCCGAGGCGGCGTCGGCTGAGGTCAGTCCCCGCGCCAGCGCGGTGAGGATGGCGACCCCGAGCGCTCCGCCGAGCATGCTGGACATCTTGAACACTCCGGCCGCGGTGCCGGCGAGGTGGCCCGGCACCTCGCCGACCGCGGTGTTGGCCACCGGGGTGCTCACCAGCCCGAGCCCGAGGCCGATCACGAACAGCGCGAGCGCCAGCGGCCACAGCGTGCCGCCGGTACCGAGCAGGCCCAGCACGACCAGCCCGGCGGCGGCGACGGTGAGCCCGGCGACCGAGGGCAGCCGCCCGCCCACCGTGGCATCGAGCTTGCCGCCGAGCGGGATGAACGCGAACACACCGACCGTCGCGGGCAGCAGCAACATGCCTGCCCG
This sequence comes from Saccharomonospora marina XMU15, assembly GCF_000244955.1. Taxonomy (GTDB): domain Bacteria; phylum Actinomycetota; class Actinomycetes; order Mycobacteriales; family Pseudonocardiaceae; genus Saccharomonospora_A; species Saccharomonospora_A marina. The sequence goes on from NZ_CM001439.1 coordinate 3,122,558, forward strand.
AACCGGGTCGTAGCCCAGCGCGTTCTGCAGCCACAGCACGAGCACGAAGCTCAGCCCGGCGAACGTCACGTTCATCGTGAGGTTCGCCGTGAGCGCGCCGTTGTATGCCCTGAGCCGAAACAGCCGCAGGTCGACCAGCGGCGCGCGAGAACGTCGCTCGATCTGGTACCAGGCGGCGGCGAGCGCCAGGGTCGCACCGAAGAGCGCGAGCACCGGCGGGCTCGCCCAGCCGAGGACCGGGCCCTCCGTAAGGGCGTACAGCAACGCGAACACTGCGGAGGCGATGGTGGCCAGTCCCCACCAGTCCACGTGCCGCGACACCGCGGTGTCACGTGATTCCGGCGTGGTGAGGCGCACGACGGCGACGCTGACGGCGGCCAGCGGAAGGTTGATCCAGAACAGCCACCGCCAGCCGAGCCCGTCGGTGAGGCCCCCGCCGATCGCGGGACCGAGCGACAGCCCACCCCATGCCACGGCCTGCCAGATACCGAAAGCGGTGATCTCGGCGCGGCCGGAGAACTCCGGTGGAATCAGGGCCAGCGAGGCAGGCAGCACCAGCGCCGCGCCCACCCCCATCAGGCCCCTGCCGACAATCAGCCATTCCACGCTCGGCGCGAGCGCCGCGAGCACGGAGAAACCCGCGAGCAGCAGCGAACCCAGTTGCAGCATGAGGCGGCGGCCGAAAAGGTCACCGAACTTGCCCGCCGCGATCACCAGCGCACCGGTGACCAGGCTGAACGCGTTGTTGGCCCATTGCAGTGGCGACAGGTCGGTGCCGAATTCGTCGGCGATCCGGGGAATGGCCACACCGAAGTCGGAGAACGCGAGCCACACGATGCCCGCGGCCGAGCAGATTCCGGCCAGTGAGACCCAGCGCCGCGGCGGGGCCTGCACTGAGGTCATCCGTGCCGCCGCAACTGCCGCACCGCCCTGGCCAGCCGCAACGGGAACATGCCGAGCAGCGGGGCACGGCGGCCGAGGTCCTCGGAATCCTGCCGGTCGAACGCGGCGGCATACCGGCTTGCTTGCTCGGCCGAGGCGTAGGTCTTGCTACCCCCGACCGGGCACCCGCGCTCGCAGGCCCAGGTCATGGTCGCACCCTCGGCACGGAACCGGTACCGATGTCCCAACATCGCGCATCGAGCGGTCACGCAGCGGGAGCTACCCGGCCCGCGGCCCCGGCAAACGTGCCCCTACTCGCTGCCCGGCGGGCGGCCACCGCCGCCACCGTCACCAGTGCCGCCACTGCCACTGCCGTCGCCGTCGCCGTCGCCGGGTGCGTACACGCGGCCGCGCAACCTGCGCACCCTGCCTTCCGCCACGGCCACCCGCAGCGCCGAGGAGAACATTCCAGGTCCCCAATACCTGGCACCCACCATGTCGGCGAGCGCCTCCCTGCGGATCGGACCACGGGCCTGCAACGCGCGGTCGATCATGTCGATTTCGTGCTCCAGCGCCTCGTTTGCCGCCGCTCGCGCAGGGTCGACACCAAGCCCCCACGACCCGACCACGGAGGGCGGGCCAGGCCGCCACCGGCGCAGCCCCGAACGTTCCCGTTCCTCCAGCGCCTGCTGCCGCTGGGTGATCTGCCTGCGCCTGCGGTCGGCCTCGGCCGCTTCGGCCCGTTCCTCCGCTCGTTGCGCTTCGGCTCGTTCCTCCTCGGGCCGTTCCTCCGCTCGTTGCTCCTCGGGCGGTTCCTCTGCGCGTTCCTCCTCCGGGCGCCGCTCACGCTCGGCCTTCCCCCGCTGCTCCGCCTCGGCGCCCTCGCCCTCCTCGCTCTCGGCTTCCTCCGCCGTGAGCGGCTTCGCGATGTCCTCGAGCGAGCTGCGCTCGGCGCGGACGCCGAACACCAGCTCCGCCAACCCACCGACAGCCATCACCGAGGCGCTCACCGCGAACCCGATGGCGACCAGCCCCCGCTGCCCGGTGTCGATCAACTGACCGAACAGCAGCGGGCCGATGATCCCGCCCACACCGGTGCCCACCGCGTAGAAGAACGCGATCGCGAGCGCGCGCGTCTCCATCGGGAAGATCTCGCTGACAGTCAGATACGCCGCGCTGGCACCGGCCGAGGCCAGGAAGAAGGTGGCCACGACGAAGCCGAGGAACGTCCACTGCCCACCGAAGCCGGTCAGGAACACCCACAGCAGCGGCAACGTCAGCAAGGCCGAGCCGAGATAGGACGTCGCGATCATCGGCTTGCGGCCCACGGTGTCGAACAACCTGCCCAACGTCACCGGACCGAGGAAGTTCCCGATCGCGTACGCGATCACGAACACCGGTACGAACCCGGACGCGACACCGTAGAAGCCGCTGAACAGCGTCCCCAGGTTGAACGTGATTCCGTTGTAGATGAAGGCCTGCCCGATGAACAGCGCGAGTCCCAGCATGGCCCGCTTGGGGTAGACCTTGAACGCGGTCCGCGCGATCGTGCGGAACGGGATGGTCCTGCGCTGCCGGACGGTGATCGTGGATCGGGTCTCCTCCAGCTGCTGCCCCGTGCTCTGCCGTACCTCTTCCTCGATGCCGTCGACGATCCGCTCGGCCTCGTCCTGCCTGCCGTGGATGAACAGCCAGCGCGGGCTTTCCGGGACGTGGCGGCGAACCAGGAGAATGACGAAACCCAGCAACGCGCCCATGCCGAACGCCAGCCGCCACCCGAGATCGAGCGGGAAGATGGCGGTGTTGAGGAACAGGATGGCCAGCGCCGCCCCCATCGCGGCACCCAGCCAGTAGGTGCCGTTGATGACGAGATCGACCCGGCCCCTCACCCGGGCGGGCATCAACTCGTCGATCGCGGAGTTGATGGCGGCGTACTCGCCGCCGATGCCCGCGCCCGTGAAGAACCTGGCGATGAAGAAGTACCACGGTGCGAACGCGAACGCGGTGGCCACCGTGGCGGCAACGTACACGCCCAGCGTGATGATGAACAGCTTCTTGCGACCGAACCGGTCGGTGAGCTGACCGAACAGCAATGCGCCCAGGCACGCGCCCGCCACGTAGAACGCCGCCGCGATCCCGATCTGGCCCGGCGTGATCTGAATCCCACTGCCGGGTTCGGTCAGCCGAGCCGCCACCGACCCGACGATGGTGACTTCCAGTCCATCCAGGATCCAGACGGTGCCCAGACCGATGAAGACGCGCCAATGGAACCGGGACCAGGGCAGCCGGTCCATCCTGGCGGGAATCCTGGTCTCGATCTTTCCAAGTTCCACGGCGGCACTCATGATGGGTGCACTACCCGTGGCGGTAACCTCGGAAACCAACGGCCTGCCTCACCGCGTCGGCTGCGGCTTACCGACCAGGTCCCGGGGATGGGTGCGCGTGCCGTCCCTGACAACGCCGGGGATCAGGCCGCGGGCCCTGGCCAGGCCCGCCACCGCGAGCAGCAGGTACAGCGACGAGAATGCCCACCGCACCACCGTCATCGCCGCGGTGTCGCCCGCGAGCACCACGCTGGCGGCCAAGTCGCCGAGGAACAGCGTGATGATGGCCGTGGCCTGCCGCACGCTGAGCCGCAGGTCGATGAGCAGGCTCAGCGCGAACATCGACTGCGCCGCGGTCAGCAGCACCTCCTGCCGCTGAACCGGGTCCATCGGCAAGCCGGACAGCCCGCCCGCGGCGAGCGCGAACGCGGCCGGAACCATGCTGACCAGCAGCGTCCATTGATTGATCTTGGATGAGAGCAGGGTGCCCAGCCCCTTGTCCGGCAGCAGCCGGAACGCGAACAGGCAGGCGGGCACCAACTCGGCCGACTCGGTGGCCAGTGGCGCGATCCACTGCACCATCAGGAACCTGTCGATACCCAGCAGCGTGCCGGTCCCGATCAGCGACTCGCTCAGCGGGTGCGCCATCGACACGATCACCGCCGCCGCGGTCACCAGCAATGTCACGACCGCCACCCGCCGCGCCGCCACGGGCAGCCGCGCGATGAGCACCGGCGGCCCGATGAACTCCGGCTCCTCCTTCGGCGCCTTGGAAAGCCGCACGACGTAGAAGACGAACAGGCTCAGCAGTACGGCGGTGTCCACCAGGGTGAGCGTCGAACGCAGTGGTGCCTGCAGCATGTACAGCGACGCGGCGCCGAGGACCACCAGGTCGATCGCCGCCAGCCTGCGTAACCCGGCCGTGTACGCGATGGCGGACCTGTCGCTGTGAGCCCGCCTGTACCCCAGCGCGCCGACGAACACCACCAACGACCACCCGATGCCGATCAGCAGCCGGTTGGCCCCTGTCATGTTGGCCAACGCCAGCGAGGCCCTGTCCGGATCGTTGCCCGCCTGGTAGGCGAACTGCAGGTCGATGGCGTACTCCGGCAGGATCGCCACCACGGCGAGCGCCGACAGCGCGATGCCGGTCGGCACCTCCAGCTCGGCCAACTCGGTGCCCCATACCAGCAGCAGCGCCGCCCCGATGAAGGCGGCGCCGTAGCAGGCCAGGCCCAGTACGGGGCTGGCGGGACCGAGCGCGACGCGCAGCAACACGGCGGGAACGCACAGCGCGACGGCGATGACGAGTGCGAGCACGCGACCGCCGTGGCCGCTTCGGGGGGTGTCCATCGCCCTCCCGGGTAACCGCTGCGGCCGAAGCTACACCCGACGGGCCGACCAACGGCTGTCTTCTCACCTGCCGCCCTACGTGGTCTCGAACGCCGACATCATCGCCATGTCCTCGTGTTCGAGGTTGTGGCAGTGCAGCAGGTAAGTCCCCCGGTAGCGCTCGAACCGCACCGCGACATCGACGTACTCGGCAGGCCGTAGGTCAACGGTGTCCTTCCAGCCCGCGTCGAACGGCCCCGGCGGTCGGCCGTTGCGGCGCAGCACCTGGAACGGTGACAGGTGGATGTGCACCGGGTGGTGCAGGTCGGAGTACAGCCGCCAGATCTCGGTCTGTCCGAGTCGGGGCGTGGCGTCCATCCGTGCGGGGTCGAACGGCCTGCCGTTGATCGTCCAGCCGCGATCGCCGCCGACGATGCCCCTGCTGAACACCCATTCCCGCCTCGGTGCCGCCGCGCCGGGCCGGAGCGGCTCGATCTCGGCGAGCCTGCGCGGGAGCACGCTGTCGTCGGCGGCTTTGCGGGCCACCACGAACCGCATGACTTCCGAGGTCGGCCCTGCGCCGAGTTCGTTGGTCAGCACCACCTCGGTGCCCACGGGGTAGCGGGCGAAGTCGACCACCACCTCGAACCGTTCCGCCGGTGCGATGTCCAGCCGGTCGTGCGGCAGCGGCGCCGCCAGCAGTCCGGCGTCCGAGGCTATCTGCACGAACCCGCCGCCACCGCGCGGGGCCGGCCGCAGGGCCAGCCGGTACCGTCGCGCGTTGGATGCGTTCAGCAGCCGCAACCGGTAGCGCGCCGCGTCCACCTCCAGCGTCGGCCATGGCGCGCCGTTCACCAGCACGACATCGCCGAGCACTCCCTCCATGTGGTCGTGGTGCACCCCGGGCGTGTCACGCAGGTTCGGGTCGATCGACGGGTACAGCAGTGAGCCGTCCTCGGCGAACGCCCGGTCGCAGATCAGCAGTGGAATGTCGCGTTCGGAGTGCGGCAGGTCGAGCCGGTCGCCGACGTCGTCGTGGACGAGGTGGAACCCGGCGAGCCCGCGCCACACCTGCGGTGCGGTGAAGTCCATCCGATGGTCGTGGTACCACAGTGTCGCGGCAGGCTGATCGAGCGGGTACTCGTAGGCGCGGGTGCCGTGGCTGCTGTCGCCCGCCGTCGCGTAGCCGTGCCCGCCGCGACTGGTGTGGTCGCCGACCGGGTGGACGAGGTCCACCGGGTAGCCGTCGTGCTCGGCCGGGGTGTGCCCGCCGTGCAGGTGCACGACGGTAGGCACCGGCAGTTCGTTTCGGTGGGTCACGATCGTGGTGCGCCCCGACCGCGAGACGATGGTGGGGCCGGGGAAGCTCCCGTCGTAGCCGAAGATCGGTGTCCGGTAGCCGGGCACGATCTCCACCTCGCGCACCTGTTGCGTGATCTCGTAGTGGTCCACCCCCGCCGCCGACCGCACCGGTCGCTTCACCGGTGGAACGGGCAACGGGACCGCGAACCGTTGTGGAAGCGCGATCCTGCTACGCAGCAACTCCGCCGTTTGGCCCGTCGCCCCGGCGCAGCCCCCGACACCCACCGCCAGCGCTCCGGCACCGCCGAGCAACCCGAGAAAGCCTCGTCGTGACAGGCTCATCGGTTGCTCCAGGACGATCGTGGGTCCCGCGCCGCGGGGCGGTAGACCCATGCGCAGGCCAGCAACGAGATGATGACGACCAGCACGCCCAGCGGGATGTGCACGGCCAGCGCCCTGCTGTAACCCATGCCGATCTGTAGGCCCGTCACGAGAAACTGCGCCGCGGTGAACAGCACCGGCAGCACCGAACCGCGACCGGCGAGCCAGTACAGCAGGGCGGCGGCTGCCTGCAGCAGCAACAGGGATTGCACGATTGTCGCGTTGGTGCCGTGATAGCCGAGGAAGTCGAACTCGCCGGTCAGGTACACGCCCGCGAGTACGGGTTGGGCCAGCACACCCACGGTGCCGAGGGTGACCGTGCCCCTGAGCAACCACAGCGTCTGGCGTGGGCCGGTCCGCGCCGGTTCGATGGTCGTTGTCACGCGATCGACGCTATGTGTAGACAGCCTACCTATGGATCCGGGATCTCCCTGAGATATCCCGGATCAGTGCGGCGGATTCGGGTGCGGGTCCGGGCCGGTGGACGTAGCCTTCCTACCTGTGAACCCCGACGCCATCCGAGGCCATCTCGACGGCATGTTGCTGGCGGTACTCGAGGAGGGACCGCTGCACGGCTACGGGATCATCGAGGCCCTCTACCGGCGCAGCGGCGCGGCACTCGACCTGCCCACCGGCACGGTGTATCCAGCCCTGCGCAGGCTGGAGCGTGCAGGCTGGATCGACGGATCGTGGAGCACGGTCGGCGGGCGAAGGCGCCGAACCTACACGCTCAGTCGCGCGGGCAGGCGGGAACTCGCCGGTCGGCGATCGGAGTGGATCAGGTTCAGCGGCGTCGTCGGCAGCGTACTGGGAGGTGTGACGTGAGCGGTTGCCCGGTCGGCGAGGCCGTCGAGACGCTGCGGGGCTCGCTGCGAGGACCTCGGCGGGCGCGTGAGGAACTGGTTCGCGAGGTGGCCGACGGCCTGCACGACGCCGTGGACGCCTACCTCGATGCGGGGCTCAACGACAGCGACGCCAGGCGCAGGGCACTTTCGGACTTCGGTGACCCCCGCCTGGTCGCGCGGCAGTTGCAGGTCGAGTTGACCGCCGCGTACGGGCGGCGCACGGCCGTGCGGATGGCGCTGGCCTTCCCTGGGTTGATGCTGCTGTGGGACGCGGTGTGGCTGGTGGGCCCGGCGGCCACGGCCAGGTTGGTACCACAGGTGTCCTGGCTGGCCACCCTGGTCGACGTACTTTCCGTGGGTTCTGCGTTGGGTTGCGTCCTCGCCGCGATCGGTCTCGGCCGGGACGCGCGTCGCGGTGTGCCCGTCGATCGCGTGACCAGAACCGTCGGGGTACTGGGCCTGTGCACCCTGGTCGGCACGGGCACCGGCAGCCTGCTGCTCAACCTGCTGGGTAATGCCACGGCGGGCCAGGTGTACGGCACGCCGCTGGCCTGGGCGGTGCTGGTCACCACCTGCTGCGTGGCGTGCTGGTTGGTGGTGAGCGTGCGCCGCTGTCTCGCGTTGGGGCGGGTCAGCCACCACCCGGCGGCCGGTTCACTGGCCGGTTCCGTCGCATAGCTCGAGCGGTCCGCGCGGCGCCGCGCAGTGCATCCGCCACCCGCCCGCCCGGGGAGGCTTGGCCGACCTTCCTGCGCAACGTGGTGGGGAACAGCTCGAACAACAGCGCCGTCCGCGCCGTGTCGGGGTCGGGCGCGAACACCACCCTCGCGGTGCCGATGCCGTAGTTCTCCAGATCGATGCGGAAGGCGTAGGGATCGTTCTCGTCGTCGGGATGCAGCGTGAACCCCCGGTAGGCAGCAGGAACGGGGCTGAGCAGCCGCACCGTCAGCTCGCCGCGGCGGACGAACACCTCGGCCCCGGCACCGAACATGGATCGCGCCCGCAGGTCGGTGACCGGCGCGGGGAAGGGATAGCGGCCGCACAGCTCGCCCCACAGCTCCGGCCGCTGCGCGAGGTCGGTGCGGACGCGTTCCTCACGCGCACCGATCAGGTCACCGAGCAGCCGCCCCACCTCGGCGGGTAGCCACAGCATCGCCTGCCGTGCCCCGTTGGTGAAGGCGAGCACGCCGGTGCGGTCCTGCGGTGCGAGAAAGATGTCGGAATTGAAGCCGGGCAGGATGCCCTCGTGCTCCACAGTCGCGTGGCCGTCGAGGTCGAAGCGGGAGAACGCCAGTCCCATGCCGGGAATCCGGGGGTCCGGCTGGTACTGCGGCTGGAACATCATCGCCAACGTCGCTGGACTCAGTACCCGGCCGTGCTCGTTCGCGCCGCCGCCGAGCAGTGCGGCCACGTAACGGGCCATGTCCCTGGGGCTGGAGTAGATCGACGAGGCGGCCGTGGTGATCCACTGCCGGTCGGTGACCGGCTTCGGACCGTGCCTGCCGAGGGTGTACCCCGTCGCCAGGTGCGGCCGAATCCGGTCGGAGCGCAGCAGGTCGGTGCTGGTCATGCCGAGCGGTTGGAACACGTGCTCGTGAAAATAGCTGTCCAGCCGCTGCCCGCTGACGTCCTCGACGAGCTGGCCCAGCGTGGCGAAGTTGTGGTCGGTGTAGGTGAAGGCGCTGCCAGGCCGCGCCGCCAGCCGAAGCCCGCCCCGGTAGTAGTCGGCGAGCGTGGGAAGCGGGCGGCCGAGGGCGACGCTCTCACCGAAGACGTACTTCAGCGACCGCGACGCGTGCACCGTCTCCGGGACGCCGGAGGTGTGGGTGAGCAGATGCCGCACGGTGGCGGGTGGCCAACCGGACGAGGGCGGCACCAGCCGAAACGATCGCAGGTGGTCGTTGGCGGGCGCGTCAAGGTCGACCAGCCCCCGCTCGACAAGCTGCATCACCGCGACGGCGGTGAAGGTCTTGGTGATCGAGGCGATGCGGAAGACGGTGTCCTGGGTGACCGGCGCGCCGGAGGCGATGTCGGCGACGCCGTGCCCGTGGAAGAACTCGAGGTCACCGTCGCTCACGACGCCGAGCGCCAACCCCACGGCCGGCCTGCGGTTCAGTAGCTCACCGACGGCCGACGTCAGCTCCGCTTGGTTGGGCTGCGGCATGAGATCGAGCCTGCCCGGCCGCGAGCGAGTGGTGAGGAGGCGGGCGGCCCACCCTCGGTGGGTCGAACGTCCCCTTCCCGGCCGCGGGCCTCCATCGGTCCTCGCAGGATGCCGTGGCCCACACCGCTCGGTGGCGGCGGGTCTCTCGCAAGTCGCGTCCGGCGCCGCGAGCCGAACGACCTCGGCCTGCGCGCCGCCGTAACGCCGCGCACGGCCGCGAGTGTCCGGCCCGGCCCCGCCCGTGCGCGGCACGGCCAACGGGGACAGCGAGTTCGTCAACAACGCGCCGCTGTCACCGCCCGGGTCGAACAGGCCACTCGCCACACCATCAGGACGCTGCCGCACCTGCGGCCTGCGCATCGGCTTCTCCAGCAGGTCGTCGCGAGGGAAGTCGCCGTCCGGGTCGAGCCGCGCGTTCTCACGCCCCAGCCTGGCCAGGGGACCGGGCCGGGTCGTCGTGGCCGCCTCGCACAGGATGCGCTCCGCGTCCGCCCCGTCCCGCGCCGCCGCCGAAGGCGGCAGCGCTTCCACCGCCGCCCGGGTCGCCTCGACGTGTTCCGGACCGATCCCACCCGCCGTGAGTTCGTCGGCCACCCTCGGCGGTAATGCGTCCACCGCCGCCCCGGACGGCGCGACACCGGAACCCCGCGCCCTGGCATGCGCCACCACCATCCGGCGCGCGTCGGCCGGGTTCAGCGTGAACATGTCGCAAACCAGCCCGCCGACACCCCGTTGCCCTGTTCACCGGCCAGTCCCCGGGCCTGGATCTCAGCGACCGCGCGTAACTGCTCCGCATCGGCACGACGCCGCGTCAACTCGCGCTCCCGCAGAAACGCAGGCAACTCCACGTCCGTCAGCCGGGTCAGGGCCCCACCATCCATCACGACTTCCATTATGCCATTCGAATCGAACATCAGTTCGAACTCGATCGCGTGAACTCCTGCTCCGGTTCGGGGCCACTGCCCCGCGTCCGCAGCCAGCTGGCCGTCACCGCCACCGCCAGGATCGCACCGACGACCGCCAGCGAAAGGTTCGTCGGGATCTTGTAGATGTCCAGCAGCAACAGCTTCGCGCCGACCCAGACCAGCACCACGGCCAGCCCGAGCTTCAGGTAGACGAAGCGGTACATCAGGTCGGCGAGCAGGAAGTACAGCGCGCGCAGTCCCAGCACCGCGAAGGCGTTGGAGGAGAAGACGAGGAACGGTTCCCGGGTGACCGCGAAGATGGCCGGAATGGAGTCCACGGCGAACACGATGTCGGTGACCTCCACCAGCACGAGCACGGCGAGCAGCGGCGTGGCGACCAACCGACCGGCGCGCCGCACCAGGAACCGCTGCCCCTCGTAGGTCTCGGTGATCGGCACGAAGCGGCGAAACATCCGCAGCACGACGCTTCGCCGGGGGTCGATCGTCTCGTCCCGGTGCCGTGCCATGCGCACCCCGGTCATCACCAGGAACGCCCCGAAGACGTAGAGAATCCAGGCGAAGCTCGCGATCAACACCGAACCGGCGGCGATGAACGCCCCGCGAAACACCAGTGCGCCGAGCACGCCGTAGAACAGCACCCGGTGCTGGTACTCCCGCGGCACGGCGAAGTAGGAGAAGATGATCGCGAACACGAACACGTTGTCCACGGCGAGCGACTTCTCGATCAGGTATCCGGCGTAGTACTGCGCGCCGAACTCCGCACCCCAGACCTGCCACACGACCACGCCGAACGCGACGCCGAGCGCCACCCACACCACCGACCACACCGCAGCCTCGCGCACACCGACGACATGGACCTTTCGGTGCGCGAAGAGGTCGACGGCCAGCATCAGCAGCAGCACGCCGATGACGGCGGCCCATGCCCACCAGGGGACAGCCATGACAGTACCTCCGGTTCGAGAAACCGGAGGTCTCCCCGCGTCACGTGGCCAACAGCCGGGCACGACGCGGCCGAGTCCGGGTGCCGAGGAGGCGATCCGTACTGACGGACCCGGCCGGGTGGGTACTCCCCTCCACCACCAGAATGACGAAATCCAGTTCGCCTGTCAACGGGCCGGTTCGGGTTCGCCGCCACGACGAGCCGGTCGGCTATCGTCTGGCACATGGCGCGGACCCAGGACTCGCCCCGGCGCGGCGGCTCCAACGGCACGTGGACGTTCCTCAGCAACCACGCGCACGTGCTGATCTGCCTTTCGCGCGATCCGCACCAGACCATCCCCTCGATCGCCGAGCAGGTCGGGATCACGCCCAGGGCGGTGCAACTGATCCTCGCCGACCTCGTCGAGGGCGGCTACGTGGAACGCACCAGGGTCGGCCGCCGCAACCACTACCGCGTCAACCCCGAAGGACCGCTGCGCCACCCGCTGGAGGCCGAGCACCGCGTCGGTGACCTGATCGCCGCACTCGGCCCCCGTGGCAGCGCGAAACCGGGTAAGTAGGACCTCGCCCACTACTCGCCCGCCGCCTCCAGCAGGATGTCCACGGCCTCGTCGTTGCGTGCGGTCTCCTGCTCGATGCGCTCGTCGGGCGGGTAGAACCCGTCCAGCCCGCCACCGCTTCGGGGATACATCTCGAAGGTGTAGCTCAAGATCTTGTGCTCGCCCCACATCCAGTCGTTGACCGAACCGTCGGTGATGTAGAGATCGCTGGACTGCTGCGGGGTGTAGCCGTTGCTGGCCGCCATTCGCCTGCCGAGGTCGGCGAAGCGTTGCGCCTCCTGCTCCGTCATGCCCTCGGCGGTGTCGGCGTAGGTGTAGCCGTACGGCCACAGCACCAGCTCGGAGTAACTGTGGAAATCGATGTGCGCCTTGAGCTGCTGGCTGCCGCCGACCACACGCGAGTCGACGAAGTCGGCGACGGCGGCGGTCTCCGGTGCGGAGAACGGCGATGGCCCACGGTAGGTGTCCGAGCCCGGGTTACCGCTGGAACCGCCACAGCAGCCCCACCGGTAGTCCCAGTTGCGGTTCAGATCCGTGCCCGAGCCCTGCCGGTTCTTGCGCCAGCCGTGGTATTGACCTCCGGAAATGTCGTACTCGGCGCCGTCGGGGTTGACGCTGGGGATCACGTAGATCTCCCGCGAGTCCACCAGTGCGGTGACGGTCTCGTCACTGCCGTAGCCGTCGGTGAAGCGCTGCACGATCCGCAGGCACATCTCCGTGGTCAGATGCTCGCGGGCGTGCTGGTTGCACGTGAACAGCACTTCCGGCTCGTCCTCGTCCTGCGCCACGTTGTCGCTGATCTTGAGCAGGTGCAGCGTGCGACCCTCGTGGGAGGTTCCGACGCTCGACAACCGCGCCACCGCGGGGTGTTCTTCCCGCGTCGCCTCCAACTCCGAAGTCACCTCCGCGTAGGTGTGGTAACCCTCGTCGCCCGCGGGGAAGTCGGCCGCGGCACGCGGCGCGGGATTGCGCTCTGCGAGCGAGGCGTCGAGGTCGGCGGTGAGCCGGGGCCGAAATCCCAGCTTGCGCAGCGACTCGGCCTGCTCGGCGTCGGCGACGATCGTCACCGTGCCGTCGCGCACCCCGAGCACATCCACACCGGTGGCGGCGATCGCGGTGCGCTGCGCGGTTGTTGCCGCGCCGATCTCGTACACCGCCCGGTCGTTCGACTGTGCTGCTGTCGGTGCGGCGCTGGTCGGTGCGGCTACGGCCAGCAGCAGCACAAGCCCGGAGGCCGCGACGAGTATCCGGCGTTTCATCCCCATGCTGACAGGCTGCGCAGGTGTGCCACTGACAACAACCCGCCGAAAGTCGCGAAAAACTTCCCGCCGGGTCGAGCGCACTGGTACGGACCCGCCGCCGCCCCGTGGGCCGTTTTACCCCTGCGACGGGGACTATGCGGCCCTTACCGGCGCGGCCGCCGTGGTTCGATCATCATCGACATGACGCGCGCGATGATCACTGTGCTCTCGGTGCTTTCGGTGGCCTCACTGGCACTCGCCGGATGTGTCGGCCCCCAACAGGCCGCACCACCGGCTCCCACCACGACGACCTCCGCCACGGTCCCCACCGCCACGACCACCCCTGCGACGCCGACATCGGCTACCAGACCACCGGCACCGACCCGGGTGCCGACCCCTCCCGCACAGTGGTCCACCCGCGAGGTGTCCGCACCCTTCACCGGACAGGTCCCACCAACGCCGACGCTGGTGGCCATCCGCGTCGGTGCGCATCCCGCCAACGGTTTCGACAGGGTTGCGCTCGACTTCCGCGGCATGCCCGGCTACCGGGTGCGTTACGAGAACACCGTCACCAGGGACGGCTCCGGGCAGCGGGTGCGCCTTCCCGGCAACGCCTACCTGCAACTGGTGTTCAACCCCGCGCAGGCGCACAACGAGCAGGGCGAGTCCACGCTGACCTCGCCCCCGGTGAACCCGGTGCGGGTCGGCTACGACGAGCTCGTCTCCTACGTCCTCAACGGCGACTACGAGGGCTACGTCTCGCTCGCGCTGGGGCTGGCCGAACGCAACGGGTTCGTCGTCCGGCAGTTCCAACGCGGCAACGGCTTGCACACCGTCTACGTCGACATCGCGCGCGGCTGAACGCTCCGACCGAACGCAGAGTCGCGCCGCCCGGGCAACAACCCGGGCGGCGCGACGTCGCAGCGAACGAGTCCGGCTCAGTTCCTCAACTTGAGGATGAACAACCCGCGATCCATGCTGCTGACACCGATCACGTCCCGCTTGAAGTACGGGAAGTTGCTCCACGTGCCACCCTCGAACGAGGCGTTGTCGTTCTCCGGGTACAGGTCGAAGTAACCGACCTCCTTCAGCTCACCCTCAGCCACCTCGCCGGTGTGGTAGACGCGAAGGCCCGAGGTGTAGTTCGAGGCGTAGGCGAGGCGGCGTTCGGTGTAGATGTTGTGGTCGATCGAGGTGGTGTCGTTGTCGAACGACCCGATGTGCCTCGGATTGTCCAGATCGGACATATCCCAGATCCGGGTCCTTGTGTTGTTGCCGTGGTCGAGCTCGTCGAGCTCGTCACCGTGCAGGAAGTACCGCTGATCCGGGGTGAACCAGCCCTGGTGGCTGTAACCGTTGTCGGCGTAGGAAACCCGCGCGATCGCGACCGGGGCCGCCTTGTCGGTCACGTCCACGATGGACACGAAGTTGCCGTCGGAGGCCGCGTTGGAGTTCAAGCAGATCTCACGGCCGGCGTAGTCCTCGTCCGGACCGGCGTAGGTCACGCACTGCGTGTCGTGGATGTAGCCGTGGTCGGAGTAGCACCCGGCGGGCACCGGCGTGGTCGGCTCGGAGATGTCCACCATGTGCAACCCGCCTTCGCACGTGCTGGTCCCCACGGCGTAGGCGACACCGGTGTCGGTGTTGATGTTGATGTTGTGTGCGTTGCCGAATCCGGCGTAGTGCGCGTCTTCGGTGTAGGTGCCCCGCTCGTGCCGCAGCCGGGTCAGATCGAAGACCTGCATGCCGTGTGGCTCCTGCTCGGACACGACGAAGGCGTGGTTGTCGTACACCTTGATGTCGCGCCAGTAGGGGCGGTCGGGATCGAGCACGTGAGCGGGCAGCGTTCCCACCACACGCGCGTCGGTGGGCGTGCTGATGTCCACGAACACCGTGCCCTCGGTACCGCCGACGATGGCGTAGTCCCTGCCGGTCGCCGGATCGGTCCAGCCCCACATGTCGTTGGCGAAGCTGAGCCCCAGGTCCTCGAGCCAGAGGTGATCGAGCATGTCGACGTTGTCGCAGGCGTAGGTGTCGGCCGCCGTGCCGTTGACGCACTTCGCCCGACCCTGCGGCGCGGCGTCGAGCTCGGCTTGCCGTTCCGCCTGTGTCGGCGGTGAGACCTCGTCGAACGACTGCTCGTGCGCCCATGCCGTCGGCGCACCGAGGGCGGCCGCCGCCAGCAGCGCGACAGTCGCGGTAGCGATCTTCGCTCTCATGTCTCCTCCGGTTTCTCCGCGATTCGCGGGTTCGTCCCGAATTCGCGCGTCCCGATACCCAAACCCGTGACAGGCGTCACCACAATCGGCTATTCGGACGAACGTCGTGCGGGAGGAGCCGAACCGGCCGAGGAGACCACCGAGCCGAGCACGAAGTCCACCAACTCGCCCGCGTACTCGGCCAGCCGCGCCCCGACCTCGTCGCGGAGGTGTTCCGGTGTGGCCAGCACGTGGTTGAGGCAGCCACCGCAGATCGCGTCCAGCAGCAGGGTCACGCTGGCGTCCTCACGCAACTCTGCCCTGGCGATGCCGCGACGCACGATCGCCCGCGCAGCGAGCACCTGCGACTCCCGCAGCCGCTCCAGGGTGTGCGAAACACCGGGAATGCGGCTGGCTTCCAGCATCAGCCGCACGGTGGCACGGCCGGAGACACCGAAGTAGGACTTCAGCATCTGCTCGGCGAGCCGCACGAGGTCGTGGCGCACCGAACCGGTGTCGATGTCGGAAACACGGCCGACCAGGGCCGCCAGCGCGTCGGAAAGCAACGCCTCCTTGTTGGGCCAGCGCAGGTATATCGACGCCTTGCCGACGCCTGCCCTGCGGGCCACCGCGTCGACGGTGAAGCTGCCCCAGCCGCTCTCGCCGAACACCTCCGCGGCGGCACGGAGCACTCGCCGGTCCACCCCGGGATCACGGGGGCGGCCGAGACCGGAGGTGTCTCCTGCCGGCGCCCGAGGATTACTTGCCATACCCGCAGCTCGCCAAACCCGCCAGACACGTGATCAAGCGCTCGTTGAACGGTCGTCCACACG
This sequence comes from Saccharomonospora marina XMU15, assembly GCF_000244955.1. Classification (GTDB taxonomy): domain Bacteria; phylum Actinomycetota; class Actinomycetes; order Mycobacteriales; family Pseudonocardiaceae; genus Saccharomonospora_A; species Saccharomonospora_A marina. The sequence goes on from NZ_CM001439.1 coordinate 3,138,485, forward strand.
AGGTTATCGTGTGGCCATTGTTTCAGACGAAATCCGTCTAGAAAAGTCGGTGAGCAATGGCGACTGATCCCAGCACCGGGGACGTCTCGCGGATCACTGTGCTCGGCACGCTGCAGCGCGCGGCGTGGCAGCGCAAGACGCTGCCGCCCGTCGAACGACTGCGTGGCGGCATCTGGTCCGTTCCGGTGCCGATCCCTGACAACCCGCTGCGCTACACGCTCAGCTACCTCGTGCCCAGTGGCGACGGCCTCGTCGTGGTGGACCCGGGGTGGGACTGCGAGGAGGGCTGGCAGGCGCTGCTCGCCGGACTGGAACACGCCGGAGCCTCGGTCGGTGACATCACCGGCATCGTGGCCACCCACGTGCATCCGGACCACCACGGCCTCTCGGCGAGACTGCGCGAGGAGTCCGGGGCGTGGATCGCCATGCACCCGGCCGAGCGAGACACGCTCCCGCAGCGCCTCGCCGCCTCGCAACGCGAACACCGCGACGGCACCGCCGACTGGCTGCGGGTGCTCGGCGCGGCCGAGACCGACATCGCGCAACTGCTGGGCACCCTCGGCTCGGAGTCCGACCCGAGGGGCAAGGCGATGGCCGAACCGGACGTGCTGCTCGACGACGGTGACCTGGTCCCCGTCGAGGGCCGCACACTGCGTGCCGTCTGGACGCCCGGTCACACCCCCGGCCACCTGTGCCTGCAGGAACCGGACGCTCGCGTGCTGCTGACCGGCGACCACGTGCTGCCGCGCATCACACCGAACATCGGCATGCACCCCGCCTCCACCGACGCACCGCTGCGCCGTTTCCTGGAATCGCTGGATCGCACGGCAGGCTACGACGACCACGCCGCACTGCCCGCCCACGAGTACCGGTTCCGGGGCATCGCGGCGCGGGCGCGGCAGCTGCACCTGCACCACGCGCAGCGCTGCGCCGAGATACTGGACGTCGTCGACGGCCTCGGCGAACCGACGCTGTGGCAGGTCGCAGAACAGCTGACCTGGTCGCGACCGTGGGCCGACATCGGGATGATGCGGTTCGGCGCCATCGCGGAAACCACGGCGCACCTGGACTACCTGGTCGGGCTGGGCGACATCGCCTGGCTGCGACCAGATCCCACCACGACCACCACCCTCCGCGTTCGGCGCAGCCGCGCCGAGGACTCGACGCACAGGAGCGCACGATGACCGGCACCGAACTCGACCCGAGCACACCCGTCGTCGTGGGCGTGGGCCAGTTCAGCGAGCGCATCGGCGAGCCCGGCTACCAGGCACTGTCCGCTGTGGACCTCGCCGCGCGGGCGGTACGGTCGGCGCTGCGCGACGCGGGCGCGGACGAGGGCGCGCTAGCCGGTGCGGTCGACACCGTGGCGGGCATCCGGCAGTTCGAGAACTCCAGCCCGGTCGCGAGCGCACCGCTGGGCCGATCGGACAACTACCCGCGCTCCGTCGCCAACCGGGTCGGCGCCTCCCCCGCGAGGGCCGTACTCGAGGTCTCCGGCGGGCAGGGACCGCAACACCTGGTCACCGAACTGGCCGCCACCATCGCGGCGGGCGACAGCGAGGTCGCACTGGCGTTCGGGTCCGAGGCGATCTCCACCGTGCAGCACCTGGCGAGCGCCGACGACAAGCCCGACTTCACCGAGCACGTCGAGGCAAGCCTGGAAGATCGCGGCTTCGGCCTGCAAGGCCTCATCACCCGCGAGCAACTGGACCACGGCTTGGCCGACGTGCCCGCACAGTACGCGCTGTTCGAGAACGCCAGGCGGGCGCGGCTGAAGCTGTCGCGGGAGGACTACGCCACCGCGATGGGCGAGTTGTTCGCCCCCTTCACCAAGGTCGCCGCCACGAACCCGCACGCGGCCGCACCGATCGAGCGCGACGCGCGGGAACTGGCCACGCCGTCGGAGTCCAACCGGCCGGTCGTCGACCCCTACCCGCGATACCTGGTGGCGCGGGAGAAGGTGAACCAGGCCGCGGCCGTGCTGGTGATGTCGGTGCGGGCCGCGGAGCGGCTCGGCGTGCCTCGGGCGAACTGGGTGTTCCTGCACGGGCACGCCGACACGCGCGAGCGCCCGCTGTTCGAGCGCGACGATCTCAGCAGGGCACCCGCCGCCGTGCTGGCCGTGGAACACGCGCTGAGGACCGCTGGCATCACCGTCGCCGACCTGCACTGCATCGACCTGTACAGCTGCTTCCCGATCGCGGTGTTCGCCGTCTGTGACGGGCTGGGACTGGCCACCGACGACCCGCGCGGCCTGACCGTCACGGGTGGACTCCCGTTCTTCGGCGGGCCGGGCAACAACTACTCCATGCACGCCATCGCCGAGACCGTGTCGCGGCTGCGGCAGCGGCCGGGCGGCTACGGCCTCGTCGGGGCCAACGGCGGCATGCTCAGCAAGTACTCCGTCGGCGTGTACTCCACGACGCCGGTCAACTGGCGTGCGGACACCGGCGCCGAGATCCAGGCCGAGATCGACTCCTGGCCCGCTCCCGGCCACGCCCAGCAGGCCGACGGTTGGGCGACCATCGAGACCTACACCGTCAAGTACGGCCGCGACGGCAAGCGCTCCGCGGTGGTGATCGGCAGGTTGGAGTCCGACGGCAGGCGCTTCGTCGCCACCGATCACGGCGGTGACGAGGAGCTGCTCGACCGGCTGTGCACGGGCGAGCCGATCGGCACGCGGGTCTACGCGCGTTCCTTCGGGTTCGGCAACCGTGTCACCACCACGGCCGAGCGGATGGCCGAGCTGTTCCCGCCGAGGCCGAAGGCGCTGCGGCAGCGGTACGAGTTCGTCGAGGTCCGCAGGGACGGGCACGTACTGGAGATCACGATCAACCGGCCGGAGTCCCGCAACAGCCTGCACCCACCGGCCAACCAGGAACTCGACGAGATCTTCGACGCCTACTTCGCCGACGACGGGCTGTGGGTCGCGATCCTCACCGGCGCAGGGGACAAGGCGTTCAGTGCGGGCAACGACCTGATGTACTCCGCCTCCGGCAAGCAACTGTGGGTGCCCAAGAACGGTTTCGCCGGGTTGACCAGCAGGCGACAGCTGCACAAGCCGGTGATCGCGGCGGTGAACGGCTTCGCCATGGGAGGCGGTCTGGAGATCGCGCTGGCCTGCCACCTCGTCGTCGCCGACGAGACCGCGCAGTTCGCGCTCAGCGAGGTGCGCGTCGGCCTCATCGCCGGCGCCGGTGGCCTGATCAGGTTGCCGAGGACCGTGCCGCCCAAGGTGGCGAACGAGATGATCCTCACCGGCAAGCGGATCAGCGCTCAGCAGGCGCAGCAGTGGGGCCTGGTCAACCGGGTCGTGGAGCAGGGTGCCGCGCTGCGGGCGGCGAGGGAGCTCGCCGGGGAGATCCTGGCGGGCTCCCCCACCTCGGTGCGGGCCTCGCTCCAGGTCATGGAGCAGACCCAGGGCATCCCCGACGTCGTCGACGCGGTGACCCACCCGACCGGCGCGCTGGACGACCTGCTCGTCAGCGAGGACACCATCGAAGGCATCACCGCGTTCGCGCAGAAGCGACCTCCGGTGTGGCGCAACCGGTGACCGCTGCCGCGCCTCGACCGACCTGGTAGGTTGCCCCGGCACGTGGCGAAATGTCCGTACCGTGCCCCGTCGGCCGACGAGAGGACCTGGCACACATGGGAAGAACCCCCGCTCGGCGTGCACTGTGGACTTCGCTGGGACTGCTCGGCGCCGCCGTGCCCGCGACCGTGCTGACGGTCGCGCTGTGGCCGTCCTCGCAGCCGCGTGAACCCCAGGCGGGTTCCGGCATGCCCCCGGCCACGCAGTCGGTACTCGACGAGATCCGTGACCTGCGGCTGCGCACCCTCACCCCGGCGGGCACGGCGGAGGCCACCACCGCGGCACCGGCCGCGCGGCCGGTCGAGGACGTGACCGTGGTGCGGACCCAGCAGCCGGTGCGGCCGACCGCGGAGGTGGACGCGGTGGACTCCCGCGCCGAGATGGTGGAGCGCAGGGCGATGGAGTCACACCCGCGGCCGCCGGACTCGCCCGTCATCGCGCCCGCCGTCCAGTCGTCGTTCGACGCGTCGAACGACGATCCGATCGATCTCGGCACGCTCGTTCCGCCCGACGAGCCTGCGTACTCGCCGTCGCAGCAACGCCCCTGAAACGCGAAAAGGCCGCCCTCCCACGGTGGGGAGGGCGGCCCTTTTCGTATGCTCGGCTACAGGTTGCCCGCCTTCAGCGAGTCGATGAAGTCGGGATTGTCCTTGAGCCACTGCTCGACCGACTCGGCGTTCTTCTCGCCCTTGTTCTCGAAGAACATGATCTTCTCGAGCGAGCTGAGCTGCTCGTCGGTCATCTTGAAGTTGCCGATCCACTCGGCGGCCTGCGGGAAGTCCTCGGAGAACCCGGGGCGTGCGAAGGAGTGGATCTCCTCGGGGTCGCCGAGCGCGTTCTTCGGGTCCTTCAGGTCGCGGATCGGGAATGCGTCGTAGGCCCAGTGCGGCCGCCACAGCGTGACCACCACGTTCTCGCCCCTGTCGATGGCACCCTGCAACTCGGCCAGCATGGCCGGGGTGGAGGACTCGACCAGTTTCATGTTGTCGAGGCCGTACTGCGGGATCACCTGCTCCTTGGTGATCTTCGTCAGTCCCGCGCCCGGCTCGATGCCCACGATCTTGCCGCCGAACTGGTCGGCCGCACCGGCCAGTTCGTCCAGCGACTGGATGGGCGCGTCCTCGTTCACCGCGATGGTCAGCGGCGCGTTGTCGTACCAGACCCCGAGGTCCTGCAGGTCCTCGCCGTGCTCCTTCCAGTAGTCCTCGTGGGTGGCGGGCAGCCACGCGTCGAACGACACGTCGAACTGGCCCTGCGCCACGCCCGCGTAGATGGGGCCGGGGTCGGCCTCTTCGTAGCTGACGTTGGCACCTTCCTGCTCCAGGATGTGGCCCCACAGGTAGGAAGCGGCGATGCCTTCCTCCCACCCGTTGAACACGCCGATGGTGATGTCCTGGCCCTGCAGCGAACCTTCGCCGCCCTGGCCCGCCTGCTGGTCTCCGTCGCCGCCGTCACCGCCACCGCAGGCGGCCAGCAGCAGCGCACCGGCGGCGAGCCCGGCGATCAGTCGCGCGGACCTTCCGAACTTGCTCACTCGCATCTCAATCTCTCCTAGGGCATCCGAACCCGGTTACCCGCGTTGTGACTGTTCGCTCGTGACGGCTCACGCGGTCTTCTGCAGACGCGCGACCGCCGACCGCGACCCGAGGGCCGCGGTCACCCTGTCCAGGTAGATCGCGAGGATCACCACGGACAGCCCGGCCTCGACACCGAGACCGACGTCCAATTGGGAAATGGCGGAAAGCACCTGCTGGCCCAGTCCCGGTGCGCCGACGAATCCGGCGAGCACCACCATCGACAGCGACAGCATGATGACCTGGTTGATCCCGGCCATGATGGTCGGCATGGCCAGCGGCAGCTGGATGTTGCGCAGGATGGCTCCCGGCGTGCTGCCGAAGGCGTGCCCGGCCTCGACCACCTCGGAGTCGACCTGCCGGATGCCCAACTCGGTGAGCCGGATACCCGGCGGCATCGCGAATATCACGGTCGCCACCATGCCCGCCTGCGGCCCTACGCCGATCAGCACCACACCGGGAATGAGGTACACCAGCGGCGGCATGGTCTGCATGAGGTCCAGCACCGGCCGCAAGAGGTTGCTCACGACGCGGTACCGGGCGGCGAGGATACCGATGGGGATCGCCAGCACCGCCGCCACGACCACCGTGATGATCACCAGTGCCAGCGTCTGCATCGCGTTGTCCCACTGGTCGATCAACATGATGAACAGCAGCGACAGCGCCCCGCCGATCCCCAACTTCCAGCCACGCGCCAGCCACGCGAGCGCGCCGAGGATGGCGATCATCGCCAAGGCGGGCGGCAGCGTCAGCAGGCTGGACAACTCCTCGAACGACCACACCAGGAAATCGCGGACTCCGCTGAGCACCGGCCGGAAGTTGTCGAGCAGCCAGTCGACGAAGTCGTCCACCCACTCGCCGAGCGGGATGCGCCACTCATCCACGGCTGACCTCCCCCTGCTCGGCGTGGGCGAAGCCGTCCTCGCTCATCGCTGCGAGCAGCGTCTCCCGCCCGACGAGCCCCACCACGCGCTCGGTGTCGTCCACCACCGCCACCGGAAGGGCACTGCTGGCGGCGGCTGCGAACACCTGCACCAACGGTGTGCCCGGCGCGACCGTGGGCTGGCCGGGGTCGGGTGTTCCGCCGTCGGCACGTTCCATGACAGCGCCCGCCGTCAGCACCCGGCTGCGGTCGACGTCCTGCACGAACTGAGCGACGTAGTCATTGGCAGGCGAACGCAGGATCCCCTCCGCGGTGTCGATCTGCACGATCCGGCCCGCGCGCATCATGGCGATCCGGTCGCCCAGCCGCATGGCCTCGTTCAGGTCGTGGGTGATGAACACGATGGTCTTGCCGAGCCGGTGCTGCAGTTCCAGCAACTGATCCTGCATCTCCCTGCGGATGAGCGGGTCCAGTGCGGAGAACGCCTCGTCCATGAGCATGATCTCGGTCTCGGCGGCGAGCGCGCGGGCGAGGCCGACGCGCTGCCGCATGCCACCGGAGAGCTGGTGCGGCAGCCGGTCCTCCCAGCCCTTCAACCCGACCATCTCCAGCGCTTCCCGTGCCTTGTCCGCACGGTCGGGTTTGCTCACCCCGCGCACCTTCAACGGGTACGCGGCGTTTTCCAGTACCGTCCGGTGCGGAAGCAGCGCGAAGTGCTGGAACACCATGCTCATCCGGTCGCGGCGCAACTCTCGCAGCGCGGCGTCGTCGAGCGCGGCCACGTCGTCGTCGCCGACGTGGACGTGCCCCGCCGTGGCGGGAAGCAGCCCGTTCAGCATTCGGATCAACGTGGACTTGCCCGATCCCGACAGTCCCATCACCACGAAGATCTCGCCCGGTTTCACCTCGAACGTCACGTCGATGACGGCAGCGGTGACTCCGAGCGAGGCCACCTCCTCGCTCGTGGCCCCGTCCCGCAGCCGGCGCAGCGCCTCGTCGGCGCGCCGACCGAAGATCTTGTAGAGGCCTTCCGTCCGTATCGCGGCCACAATCACCTTTCACTCGGGTGGGACGAGTACTGACCCATCGCGATCACCGCGCGTGCCCGCCATGTCACGTTCAGCACGACGGCCAGGGCCATTCGGGACCCGTCCTCTCGTCGTTCCTAAGCAACCTACCTGTTTCGGAACGGGCGTTACGACAACGGGCGGACAACGACGACAAACCCACCGGTCAATCGAGACCTGGTCGTAACACTCCGCACTTCACTTGCCGGTAAATACTACTCCATTCGGATCAAAATAATGTACTCCTTCCGGTCGTGTTGATTCGGTACGTCACATCGTCATCGCCGTCACACCAGCAACATCGGGCGAGCCGAACCGGTTCGACGTGCGAGCAGGCGTTGGATTCGGACGGTCCGTCGCCTTTCGTGTCCATTGCGGACAAGGGTTCGAAAGTGGCGGTATCGGCGAGAAAGGCCGCCGCATTCAAGGCGGAAACCAGCCGGAGCACCGAATTTCGAGGACAGTCCACACCGGACTTGGCGGGAACCGAAGGTGCGACACGCTCCGTGTCCGGCCCGCCACCCTTCGCACGACGGCCGGGCGGAGCGGGCGCACTTGACAGACGAACCAGAGTTCGTCAGTCTCGACAGGGAGGGGAGTACCTCCACCAGTGGCTTTCGTCGTCAGCACGATCCGGCCGATCCGGGTCTGGCGCAGGCGGCCCGCGGCGGGCGTCCGCGGGCCGAGGGAGACCTCAGCGCATTCCTCGGCGCGGGCAACCACGTGCGCGCCGACGATCCCGAAGAGGACTCCCAACGTGCGAGCGACCCCACACCAGCCCACCGCCGCGCCATCGGCCCGGCCCACCACCGCGGCGCAGGCTCTGCGAATCCTGCTCGAGGGCAACCGCCGGTTCGTCACCGGCAGGCCACGGCACCCGAACCAGGACGCCGCCCGGCGCCGGCACGGCGTGAACGAGCAACGACCGTTCGCGGTCGTGCTCGGCTGTTCCGACTCCCGGCTGGCGGCGGAAATCATCTTCGACCGTGGCCTCGGTGACCTGTTCGTCGTGCGAACGGTCGGCCACCTGGTGGGCACCGACGTCCTCGCCAGCGTCGAATTCGGTGTCACGGCGCTGCGCACGCCACTTGTCGTGGTTCTCGGCCACGACAACTGCCAAGCCATCGGCGCAGCGATCAGGGCCTACGACACCGGGATGATGCCACCGGGTTTTCTGCGGCACATCGTCGAGCGACTCAGTCCGGAGATCGTCACCGCGCATACGGCAGGTATCACCGAAAGTGACGCCATCGGCATGCGGCACGTGCGCAACACCACCGAACTGCTGCTCGACCGTTCGCGTCCGCTCGCCGACGCGGTCGCCGGGCATCGCAGCGCCGTGGTGGGCCTTACCTACCAGCTCGACAACGGGCGCGTACACGTCGTCGCGCGCCACGGCCTCGACATCGTCTCCGATCAGGAGCGTGGCACGGCGGTCACCACGATGTTGGCCCGGTAGTCGTGAGTCGTCCGGTCGAGCGGGCCGCCGCAGGTGATGAGCGTCAGCCGAGGGGCGCCGCCGCGGTCGAACAGGCGCGGCATGGCGGCCACGCCCTTGTCGACGGTCCTGCGCGCTGCCACCCGGTAGCGCACGGCCGTACCGTCCGCCATGGTGACGACCACCGGCTCGCCCTCGGCGACCTCGGTCAGCACCCCGAACGCACCGCGGCCCTGTTCCCGATCGTTGATGTGGCCGCTGATCACCGCCGAACCGTGGGGATCACCCGGTTTCGGACCGAAGCGGTACCAGCCCGCGACGCGCACGTCCTCAGGCACCCGCATGGTGCCGTCCTCGGCCACGCCCACGGCGACCACCGGTATCCGCACGTCGCGCTCCGGTAGCCGGACCTCACGCACGGCTGCTGTGGCCGGGCGGCTGTTGCCGGGCGGGCCCTGCCGTGGGGCTGTGCCCGCGGCCCCGTGGGCCCGTGGTGAGTTCACCACGGACCCACGGGGCGAGGCGTCGCCGAAAGCCGCCGGTTCGGTCGGGCCGGAGCCGGTGTTCAACCATCCGGTGCCCGCCGTGACGACCATGGCGAGGCCGAGCCACGTTGCCCCGGCGCGCGCGGTGAATCCTCTTGTCACCGCGGTGACCGGCGCAACCGCCCTGCCATGGCACCGCCCGCGAGCACGAGCAGCCCGACGGCGCCCAGCGCGGCCCACGGTGCGCCGGAGGCGGGGGTGCCTGAGCCGGCGGGCACACCGGACGGCGCGCTGTGCAGCCCGCTGATGGTGAACGACACCAGTGAGAGGTTGCCCTCCGACGCCGATCCGATGGCGTGCACGAACGTGGCCGTGCCCTCGGACAGGTTCAGGTTCGCGGGTCCGAGCACCACCTGGTCGGTGCCCGCGAGCGTGACATCGGCCGACACGGTGCCCGAAGGCACCTCCAGCGCGCGCTGGTTGGGGTTGGTCAGGCCGGTGACGACCGGTTGACCGCCCGCGCGCACGTCGACCGCGGGGGCGGCCGCGGTGTGTCGGACCACGAGCCGGGCCTCGCCCGCGGGGACCGGCGCGACGTCGTTGGCGAAGGGGGTGATCGTCGGCTCGCCGTCGACGGTCAGGTGTGCCACGAGGCTGAGGTTGGCGCCCGCCTGCACGTCCGCGTCCGCCCGCAGCAGTGGCGTACCCGAGTTGTCGGGCGTGTTCGCGGCATACAGTGTCACCTCGTGCGGCCCTGGGGGCAGCTGGACAGGCCCCTGCACGGTGCCCGGCTGGAAGTCGTCGATGGCGCGCTGCCCGTCGACGTAGACGTCGACGGGCGTGTCCGGGATGCCGTGCACGACATAAGCTGTGCCTGCGGTCTGCGCGGCGGCCGCGGCGGGCGCCAGTGCGAGCGCGCAACTCGCGCCGCACAACACCGCCGCGATGGTTTTCCACCTCATGGCCTGGCTCCTCTCTGGATTCGACCGGGTCGGTGCCGCACCGGTCCCGCATCGACGTCACCGGTGGTTCTGCGGCGTGGCCCGTGATCGGGTTCGTGATCTCGTCGGAAGGCGTTGTCGCCATCCGCTCTCCACGGGCTGTAGACCGTCCGCGGACGTCTACTGCGCGAACCCACCGACCGTGCGACGCCCGGACGGGCAATGCGGCGAAGGCGGCCCTGCCTGCGGGGCCGGTGGAATGCGGCCCTGGCCGGCCGTTGCGGCGCTCAGTGCCCGGCGAACCGCTCGGCCAGGGCGTGAAGCGCCTTCGCCGCGCCAGGCCCGGTCATCGGCGTGCCGTGCCCGCAGGCGAGCACGCTCGGCTCCAGGTCGGCCAGCCTGGCGACCGACTCGCGAGCGAGCCGACCATCCCAGGTGGTGTACCACGGCGGCCCGGAGATCCCCTCCCTGCCCAGTAGCAGCCCGGCAGGCGAGTTGACCCGCAGGGTCACCACCGCGTCGCCGGTGACGAGCACGCCGTCGCCCGGCCGGAAGTACGACACATGGCCACGCGTGTGCCCTGGCGTCGGCACGCACTCCCAACCCGGCAGGCAGGGCACGTCCGCGCCGTGCCGGAAGGCACGCAGCCCGCAGTCCAGCCTCGAGCGGGCGAGCACCGCCTCGCGCCTTCTGCTGCCCAGTGCGCGCAGCATCGGCAGCACCACCCAGCGGTCGAGTGGTCCCGCGTCGCAGACCATCGCGGTGAAGTCACCGATGGCGATCGGCACCTCGTCGGCATGCAGGTGGACCGGGCAGTCCCAGTCGCGGGCGAGCCGCTGCGCCGCGCCCGAGTGATCGGGGTGGCAGTGGGTGAGCAGGATCGCCTCCGGGCGGGTGCCCGCGCCGAGCAACGCGGCCGCGGCGCGCTCGATCCGGTCGGCGTCGCCCGGCCAGCCGGTGTCGACGAGTGTCCAGGATGTACCCGCGCGCACGAAGAAGACGTTGGTCCCCGTCCTGCCCGACGGACCGAGGCAGTAGACCTCCGGCGCGATCGGCCACGGCACCTGGGCCGGGCCGCCGCTCGTGCGTCGCAGGCGTCCCACAGTGCAATGCAACACCGAAACGCCCGCCGCGGCAGCGCGAAGCGAGACCCACCTTCTCAACCAAGCACTTGCTTCGTAGGTGGGGCGCGCGGCACCATGATCGTGTGGCGTTGTCGCGAGGAGAACTGACACGACGGGAAGCCAGAGCCGGCAATCCGCCGAAGGTGTGCATCATCGGCGCGGGAGTCTCCGGGTTCACCACCGCGAAACGGCTGGCCGACCACGGGATCGACTACGACTGCTTCGAGATGTCCGACGACATCGGCGGCAACTGGTACTACCGAAACCCCAACGGGCGCTCGGCCTGCTACAGCAGCCTGCACATCGACACCTCGAAGTGGCGGATGGCGTTCGAGGACTTCCCGGTACCGGCCGACTGGCCGGACTTCCCGCATCACTCGCAGGTGTTGCGGTACTTCCACGACTACGTCGATCACTTCGGGCTTCGCGACAGCATCACCTTCGACACCGAGGTCGAGCACGCGAGCCGCACCGACGACGGCCGCTGGGCCGTGCGGATCTCCGGCGGCCCGCAGCGCACCTACGACGCGCTCGTGGTCGCCAACGGGCACCACTGGAAGCCGAGGCTGCCGCACTACCCCGGCACTTTCGACGGCGAACTCATCCACAGCCACAGCTACCGCCATCCCGGTGAGCCGGTCGACATGTACGGCAGGCGGATCGTCGTGGTGGGGCTGGGCAACTCCGGGCTGGACATCGCCTCCGAGTTGTCGCAGCGGTTCATCGCCGAACGGCTGTGGGTCTCGGCCAGGCGCGGGGTCTGGGTGCTGTCGAAGTACCGCAAGGGCGTGCCCGCCGACAAGATGTCCAGGCCACCCTGGCTGCCGAGGAAGGCAGGCCTCGCGATGGCTCGGCGCATGATCAAGAAGACGCTGGGGCCGATGGAGAACTACGGCCTGCCCGCGCCCGACCACGAACCCCTGTCGGCGCACCCGTCGGTGAGCGGCGAGTTCCTCACGCGCGTCGGCTCCGGCGATATCGGCGTCAAACCCGCCATCTCGGCGCTGGAGGGCAGCCGGGTGCGGTTCGCCGACGGCAGTGTCGAGGACGTCGACGTGATCGTGTGCGCAACCGGGTACGAGATGAGCTTCCCGTTCTTCGACGACCCGGCGCTGCTGCCCGACGAGCGGCACCGGCTGCGGCTGTTCAAGCGGATGATCAAGCCGGGCATCCCGAATCTGTTCTACATGGGCCTGGCACAGCCGAATCCGACCCTGGTCAACTTCGCCGAGCAGCAGAGCAAACTGGTCGCGGCGCTGTTGAAAGGCTGGTACGCGCTGCCCTCGGAGGAGGAGATGGCGGCCGTCATCGAACGCGACGAACGCGACCACCTCGGGCACTTCTACGACTCCCCCCGCCACACCATCCAGGTGGACTTCAATCGCTACGTCGCCGACCTGCGCAGGGAACTGCTGCGCGGGGCCAGGAGGGCGGCGGCATGACCGCTGTCGTGGCAGGGCACTGCGAGGACCGGTTCTCCTCGCTGCGGACGTTGCTCGAGCGTTCCCTCGACTCGGGGGCCGACGTCGGCGCGTCGGTGTGCGTGTCCGTGGCCGGTGAGGTGGTGGTGGACCTGCACGGCGGGCGGATGGGCGAGCACGACCACCGGCCGTGGTCAGCCGAGACGATCGTCAACGTGTACTCGGTGACCAAGCCGATGACGGCACTGGCCGTGCTGCTGCTGGTCGACCGTGGCGAGCTGGAACTCGACGCACCGGTGTCGCGCTACTGGCCGCAGTTCGCCGCGGCGGGCAAGGACGGTGTCGAGGTCGGCCACCTGCTGTCCCACACCTCGGGTGTGTCCGGTTGGGCCGAACCGATCACCCTTGAACAGCTGTACGACACCGAACAGGCGGCGCAACGGCTGGCGGGCCAGCCACCGTGGTGGCCGCCAGGCACGCGCTCGGGTTACCACGCGCTGAGCTACGGGCATCTGCTCGCGGAACTGGTCCGGCGCGTGACGGGGACCTCGCTCGGCCGGTTCTTCGCCGCCGAACTGGCGGCACCGCTGGGCGCCGACTTCCACATCGGGACACCTGCCGAGCACGCCGACCGCGTCGCCGCACTGGTGCCGCCACCGGCGATGCCGTCGCAGGGCACGGCGTGGGACCCCGACAGTATCGCGGCAAGGACACTGACCAACCCGGTGGTGCCCGTGTCGGCGACGAGCACGCCCGGCTGGCGGGGTGCGGAGATCGGCGCCGCGGGTGGCCACGGCAACGCACGCTCGGTCGCGCGGCTGCATGCGCTGTTCTCCGGCCGTGGCGAGTCGGCGGGCGTGCGCCTGCTGTCCGAGCCGACGGTGCGGGCGGCACTGCGGCCACGTAGTCGGGGAACCGACCTGGTGCTGGGTGCGTCCCTGCGGTTCGGTGCGGGCCTCGCGGTGGGCCCTGCGGCCGCCGTACCCGCCGTGCCGGACGGCGAGGTGTGCTGGTGGGCGGGTTTCGGCGGCTCGCTGGTGGTCAGTGATCTCGACCGCGAGCTGACTCTGGCCTACGTGCCCAACGCGATGGAGCCGGGTCTGCTCAACCCCTCGCGTGGCAACGCGTTGCTGGCGGCCACCTACACCGCGCTCGGTGAGCCTTCGGGTTCCGCGACCGGCTGAGGCGGCGCCTGCCCTCCCCCGGCGCCTGCCGTCAGCGGCCGAGGGCCGTGCGCGCTCGGCGCGCCTGGACGTCGCGGCGCAGCTCGGCGGCGATGGTTCGTAGCGTGTCCGTGCGGCCACGGACCCGCCGCAACGCGGCCGTGGCGAGCCGGAGGTTGCGGCGCAGCGTGAACACCTCGCCGGGGCGGCGGGTGCGGGCGAAGACGTCCAGGGCGTGCCGGGCGAACTTCTCGTCGGCCGCGGCCGCGCGGTAGAACTCGACCTCCAGCGGCGACATCACCTCGGCGCGGGCGAGTCCGTTGGTCCACTGGTAGACCTCGAGGCATTCCCGTTCGCGCCGCCGTTCCCACCGCAGCAGCGACCGGTCCAGCTCTGCCGGGTCGTGCAGCGCAGCGGCCACGGCTTCGCCGAGCAGCCTGCCGTATCGCAGCGCGTCGCGGATTCCCTGCGCGGTCACGGGGTCCTTGAAGTGCCCGGAATCGCCGGGCAGCGCCCACCCTGCGCCGCTGGAGCGGCGGAAGTAGGACGTCGTGTCCCGTGTGGACCGCACCTTCGTGGCTTGCGCGCAGTGGCGCAGCCGGTGCCGCAGGCCGGGCAGCCGGTCGAGGGCCTCGGCGTAGGCGGCGGCCGGTTTGCCGTCGCGTAGCCGCTCGACCGGAGGCATCACCAGCACCATCACCAGGCCGTCGTCGCAGGGGAACGCCGTCCCCAGGTCCGACCCCGCCCGCCATTGGGCCGCGACCGACCGCTGATCGGAGTCCGGGTCGTGCCAGTACGCGAACAGGCACGCCCGCTGGTTCGGGTTGCTGCGGTAGGGCCGCTCGGCCCCGACCGCGCGGGCGACCGTGGAGCGCCGACCGTCGGCGCCGACCACCAGTGGCGCGCGCAGTTCGCGCTCCCTGCCGCCGCGGTCGCGGGTGCGCACCCCCGCGACCCGGCCCCGGTCCCACAGCAGGTCGGTGACCTTCGTGGCCTCCCGTACCTGCGCACCGGCTTCCCGCGCGGTGTCGGTCAGCGCGGCGTCGAGCCCGGTGCGGCGCACGCACAGCCCGTGGTCGATGCCGTCGACCGGGGTGTAGCGTGCCCGCACCGTGATCCCCGCCCCGGTCATCTCCGCGACCGTCAGCCGCGGTGGGCCCAGCGCGTGCACCCGCGGCAGCGCACCGATCGCCGCGAGTTCGGCCACGCCGCCCGCGAACAGCAGGTGCGTGGACAGCGTGTCGGAGGGGAAGGTCGCGCTGTCCACGGCCACCACCCGCCTGCCCGCGCGGGCCAGTGCGACGGCGGCGGCCGAACCGGCGCACCGCGCGCCGACCACGACCGCGTCGACGTACTCGGTCACGGGCGGTCGAAGGCGTTGGGCAGCCCGGCCGCGAACAGTTGGGCGTCGGCCTGCTTGAACGGTTCGAACTCCGGCGGCCGGTACAGCTGGTACATCGGTGCCCGTTCGGCGTTGGAACCGGCCGCGTCGAGCAGGCCGTTGACCGCGGCGCGGGCGGACTCGTTGGCACTCTCCATCGTGGCAAGGTCGACGTTGGTGCGCACGTAGTCACCCGCCAGGAACAGGTTCGGGATCGCGGTGACGGCATTCGGTCGGCTGCTCCACGAGTCGACCGTGTTGACCAGCAGCGGTGTGTCGTTGGTGTTGCGACCGGCCTCGGGCCGCCAGCGGATGCCCGGGTCGAGGAACCAGGAGTGCTGCAGCTCGTCGGCAAGCACCGTCTCGCCCTCGTCGTTGAGGTGTTCCTGCAACTGCGCCCACACCTCCCTGGCGATCTGGTCCGGGGTGCATTCCTTGGCGGGCTTGCCGAACAGGATGCCGGGCGTGTCCCAGTCCGAGACGTCCACCGAAAGGCAGTCGGCGACGTTGCCGTCGCCGTAGTCGGCCCGGAAGTCGCGGCCGGCCCAGAACTGGCCCTGGGTCAGCGCGGTCAACGCCCATGGCGAGTCCACGAAAGTGATGTGCCCGTGCGTGATCGACACCGGTTCGCGCAGGTAGTACTGGATTCCGGTCATCCAGTCGACGAACAGCCGCCGCAGCTGGGCCAGGCTCGGGTCCAGCGCCAGTAGCTGCGGCGTCAACAGCTCGCAGGCACGCTCTACCGGCATGGCGCACACGAACCAGTCGGCCTGTACCGTCGTGGCGGTTCCGGTCCGGTCCCGTAGCCGGGCCGCGTTGATCAGGCCTCCGCCCGTCTGCAGCGCCTCCACCCGCTGCCCCAGGTGAAAACGCACGCCGAGGCCACGCAGGTACCGCACCCACGGATCGATCCACGCCTCGTTGGTCGGGGCGTTCAGCACGCGGTCGGGAGCACCGTCGTTGCCCCTGCCCATGATGTTCATCAGGAACGCCTCGGCCATGTTGCCGATGGTGCGGGTGCTCGCGACCTCCTCCTTCGCCGCGACCAGCGACCGGGTCAGCCCCCGCGCGACGACCGTGCGGTACTCCTGCGAGTACTGCTCCGCGCGCACGTAGTCCCACCACGCCGTCTGCTCCCACTGCCCGAACCGGCGCTCGTCGCAGCTGGTCAGGAACACGATGAGGCGGTTGACGAAGAACTCGGCCTCCCACGGCCTGACGCCCTGCTGCTTGAGGATCTCCTCGACGAGGATGCGCCGCAGCCCGTCCGGGGTCAGCGCCTGCCTGGGATCGGGCAGCATGCCGAACAACGTGGCGTCCGGCCTGCCGCCGGTGCGCTCGGACTTGGAGTCGGTGGCGTCGACCAGGTTGTCCCATACCCCGTTGGCGTTGCCCGGCACCGGGATGCGCCGCATGCTGTCGGGCACGTGATGGTAGAAGCCGGGAAAGAAGCGGAACCCGTGCTCCCCAGGCAGGTCCAGCCTGCCGTCCTCGGCGGTGCCGGGCACTCCCATGCTGCGAGCCTTGCCGCCCAACGCGGTGGGTTCGTAAACGCTCACCGTGTAGCCGCGCTCCACCAACTCGTGCGCGGCGGCCAGCCCGGCCATTCCGCCACCCAGCACCGCGACCCGCCTGCCCGGCGGCGACGTCACCGCCCAGCCGGCAGGCGCGAACACGCCGGTCGCCGCGGCGGCGAGGGCCGCACCGTGCACGAAACGCCGTCGAGAGATTCCGCTGCTCATCGAGGCCGACTCCTTTGTCAACCGGACCAGACCAGTACCGACATATAGCTACCAACACATGTGTCGGTAAGTCAAGAAGAGCCTGAGTCACCAGAAGCAAGGCAGTGCAACCGAGGATGCCTTGATAACCTTCACCTATGTCGGTCCAGCCTCGACTCAAGGCACCCGCGCGCAGGGCGAACATCGTCGCCGCCGCGCTCGACGCGTTCGCCTCGGGCGGGTACGGCGCCACCGGTATGGGCGATATCGCCCGGCTGTCCGGGGTCACTCGCGCGGTGCTCTACGACCATTTCGCCTCGAAGAAGGCACTGTTCCTCGCGGTGTTGGAGGAGCAGCGAGCCACGTTCCTCGGCTTCATCGCCGCGCGAATCACGGGTGAGGGCAGCAAGTCCGAACGCATGCTGGCGACGACCGACGCGGTGTTCCGCTTCGCCGAGCGCTACCCGAACGCCTGGCGCATGCTCTTCGTCAACGCCACGCACGGCGACCCCGACATCGACGCGGCATGGAACGACGTCGCGGTGTCCCTCAACCACGCCGTGACCCGGCTGCTGGCCGACGACCTGCGCGCCGGCGACATCGATCCGGACGGCCGGCGGGCGGCGCTGCTGGTCGAGATGCTGATCGGAGCCCTCACCCGGGCCGTCGAGTGGCGCCGAAAGCACGGCGGGCTGACCCGCGCCGAGGCCGTCGACACCGCGATGGACCTGTTGTGGAGCGGCCTCGCCGCGACGGCGTCGTACCGAACCGAACCCGAGGCGACGGCAGACCCGCGCCCCGGCAACGGATCCTGAAGAGTCGCCGGAAGACCTTCGGCGGCCACCGCTACGGGGCTACGGGGCTACGGGTGCTACGGGTGCTACGGGTGCTACGGGTGCTACGGGTGCTACGGGAACGGGTACTGCGCCACCAGCACGCCGGGAGCCGACAGTCGCCATGCCTCGTACACCAGTTCGGTCAGCTCGTCGGACTCGATCCCGTCCAAGTGCACCACCACCCAGCCGAACCCGCCCGCCGTGAACTGGGGCTGGAACACCTCCGGCCGTTCGGACACCAGCGCGACCTGCTCCGACAGCGGCTGTTTCAACCCCACCGTCTCGGTCCTCGGCCAGTGGTAGCCGAACCGTTTGCCACGCACGTCGAACGCCGTGTAGTCGGGCAACTCGGTGCGCTCGACCTCCGCCAGACCTGCCACGATCCGAAGCCACTGCGTGCTGGACACTCCCATGCCCACCATTGTCCGGCCACCACCGACATCGCGACGCCGGTCAGTCGAGCGAGCCCAGTTCCTCCCGCAACAGCGCCGCGGCGCCCGCCAAGGCACGCAGCTTGCCCTCCGCGGCGGGCCGGGGCAGGTACTTCATGCCGCAGTCCGGGGCGAGCACGAGTTGCCGCGGCGAATGCCGGTCGAAGGCCCTGCGGGCGCGATCGGCCACCACCTCGACGGTTTCCACCGCGGGGGTGGACAGGTCAAGCACCCCGAGGATGACCGTCTTGTCGGAGAGGTCGGCGAGCACGCCGAGGTCCAGGTTGGACTGTGCGGTCTCGATGGAGATCTGATCCACCGGGCAGCCCGCCAGCTCGGGCAGGAACGAGTAGCCCTCCGGTCGCTCGTGGATGATCGCCGCGTAGCCGAAACACAGGTGCACTGCGGTGGTGCCGGTGATTCCCGCGAGCGCGGCGTCGAGCGCGGCCAGCCCGTAATCCCGGGCGGCGGCCGGCCGCGCCTGCAGGTACGGCTCGTCGAGTTGCACCACGTCGGCGCCCGCCTCGAACAGATCCGCCACCTCGGCGTTGACCGCCTCCGCGTAGGCCATCGCGGCCGAGGCGTCGTCGGGGTAGTAGTCGTTTTGCGCCTGCTGCGACATCGTGAACGGGCCGGGAACGGTCATCTTGATCGACCGGTCGGTGTGCGCACGAAGGAAGCGCAGGTCTGCCACCTGCACCGGGCGCGTGCGGCGGATCGGTCCGACGATGCGCGGAACCGGGTTCGGATGGCCGCTGCGGTCCAGCGCCGTGCCGGGATTGTCGACGTCGACGCCCTCCAGCGCGGTGGCGAAGTGGTTGGAGTAGCTTTCCCTGCGGATCTCGCCGTCGGTGACGATGTCGAGCCCGGCCTCCTCCTGCGCCCGCACGGCCACCACCGTGGCGTCGTCCTGGGCCTCGGCGAGGAACTCCGCAGCGACCCGCCACAGCTCCCTCGCTCGCACTCTCGGCGGGAAGCGGTCCGCGAGCCGGGCCCGGTCGATCAGCCAGTCCGGCTGCGCGTAGCTGCCCACCAGCGAGGTCGGCAGCAACGGCAACGGTGTCGGCACGGTCATGAGCACTCCTCGCTGAGGCTTCCCGCCGGACTGCCATTTTTGCGGACACTTGTCCGGCATGCGGTCGCGCCCAGTCTGGCCGGGCCGTGGCGCACCGTCAAGCACACCGGCACCACCGGAGCGAAGTCCGTCCACAACAGACTCTCGCAGCGGGCGGCGAGCAGCCAGCTTCGCGGCCTCAGTCGAGGCAGAACTCGTTGCCCTCGACGTCCTGCATCACCAGGCACGACTCGTTCTCGCCGTCGGCGAGCAGCAGTCGCACGCGCTTCGCGCCGAGCGCGACCAGCCGTGAGCACTCGGCCTCGAGAGCGGCCACCCGCTGCTCACCCACCAGCCCGGTGCCGACCCGCACGTCGAGATGCAGCCGGTTCTTGACCACCTTGCCTTCGGGAACGCGCTGGAAGTACAGCCTCGGGCCGACACCGGAGGGATCGACGCACGCGAACGACGCACCCCGCTGCTCGGCAGGCAACGTGCGTTCGAAATCGCTCCAGGTAGCGAACCCCTCCGGCGCAGCAGGCACGACGTAGCCCAACACCTCGCACCAGAACCGGGCGACACGCTCGGGTTCCGCGCAGTCGAAGGTGACCTGGAACTGCTTGATCGACACCATCGGGACACCCTAACGACGCATGCGCCGTACCGGGACTGCGGCTGCCGCTGTCGGTTCGGGGTGAGACGATCTCGATCGTGATCAGCGATGAGGAGTACCTGTACTTCGCCGACCGTGCACTGGACGGCATGGCCGACATCCTGGCCGCGCTCGGCGACGATCGCGCCAACCGGCGCCCCGACCTGCCCGGAGCCAACTCCGCCTACGCGATCGTCAACCACTGCCTCGGCGTGCTGGAGTACTGGGCAGGCCACCTGGTGGCCGGCCGCACCGTGCACCGCGACCGCGAGGCGGAGTTCAAGGCCTCCGGTCCGGTCAACGGCCTGCTGGACCGCATGGCGCGGGCCAAGCGGCAACTCCGCGCCGACGTCGCCGCCGCCGACCCCGCCGCGCCGCTGCGGCACGAACCACGGCCCGGCCACTACTTCGCGGGGCAAGGGCTGACCCAGGGCGGCGCGTTGCTGCACGTCTACGAGGAACTCGCGCAGCACCACGGTCAACTGGAGATCACACGCGATCTGGTGCGCTGAACGCCCGCCGCGACCACCCGATGGGGTTACCGGCCGCGCCGCACCCGGTGCTCGAGCAGGGTGCCGCGCACAATTGGGCGCACAGTTGGGGTGGAAAGCAGCGCGAATGGCGAGGTGAGATGGACTCCTCCCCGCAAGCTCTGGTGAGCGCCGCGCGCGAGAGCGGGGTCGGCGACGAGCGGGTGCTCGATGCCGTACGTGCGACACCGCGAGCCGCTTTCGTGCCGCCCGACGCGGTCGACGACGCCTACGCCGACGTTCCCATCCCCATCGCGCACGACCAGGTCACCACGCAGCCATCACTGTCGGCGCGGATGATCGAGGGGCTAGGGCTCACCGGCGACGAGCACGTCCTGGAGATCGGCACCGGGCTCGGCTTCCAAACGGCGCTGCTGGCTCGCCTCGCGGCGGACGTCGTCACCGTCGAATGGTGGCCCGACCTCACCGAGCAGGCGCGGCGGAACCTGCGGGCGCGGGGCATCGGGCGGGTCACCCTGCTCACCGGGGACGGCAGCGGCGGAGTACCCGAACACGCGCCCTACGACGCGATCCTCGTCTCGGCGGCGTTCCCGGAGGTGCCGCGGCCGCTGATCGAGCAACTGCGGGTGGGGGGCCGACTCGTGCAGCCCATCGGAAGTGGTGGCCAGGAGGACGTGGTCGCCTTCGAGCGAACCGAATCCGGACTGGTCCGGCAGCGGGTACTGGTGCCTGCCCGGTTCGTCCGGCTGCACGGCAAGTACGGCTTCCCCGGTCCGCGGTGACTTTCGCCCCTGCCAGACACCCGTCGCCGCGCGCGAGTGTGCGAGGCGGCCCCGGCTCACGACGCGGGAGGAGACCCACATGACCCAGGAAGTGCACCACGGTCGGAGCACGCAGGAACTGCGCATGCAGCGCGCCCAGAAGCTGCACGACGCCGATGCCGTGTGCGCGGCCGCGGCCCGCACCGTCGCAGCACTGGACGACACGCTGGGCGCCGAGTACCGCACCCGGGTGCAGGCCGCCATGCGCGAGGTCCGCACAGCCGTGAAGTGCGAGGACGCCGAGCGTGCCCGCCAGCGCGCCGAGGTGCTGCTGACCGTGCTGCGGGAGGCGGGCGGGTCGTGACCGCCCGCCCGGGCGCGGGCCACCGGTCCGTGGCGCACACCGCGGACCTGCGTATCGAGGCGTGGGCACCGACCAGGCAACGCTGCATCGCCGAGGCGGTGCACGGCATGGTGGACAGCTTCGCCGACGCGCAGCTGCCGTCACCGGACACCACCGTGGAGTGCGCGGTGGCGGGTGAGCGGGACGAAGACCTGCTCGTCGGCGTGCTGGACGAGGTGATCTACCGGATGGAGACCCGCGGCGAACTGCCCGTCGCCACCGAGGTATCGCCCACGGCGAAGGGGGTTCGGGTGCGGTTTCGCATGGTCGACTCCGCCGCCGTGGTCTCGACAGGCTCGGTGCCCAAGGCCGTATCACTGCACGAGTTGCGGATCGCACCGCACGCCGACGGCTGGTCGTGTTCGGTGACCATCGACGTGTGAGGACACCGTGGAGATCGTCGAAGAGACCCCTTACCGCTTCCGGATGCCCGTACACGGCGCGATGCGGGTCCCCGGCATCGTGTTCGCCTCCAGGGAGTTGCTACCCAGCGCCCAGGAGGACCGGTCGCTGGAACAGGTGGCCAACGTCGCGACACTGCCGGGCATCGTGGCCGCCTCCTACGCGATGCCGGACGTGCACTGGGGATACGGCTTCCCGATCGGCGGGGTGGCCGCCACCGACATCGAGGCAGGCGGGGTCGTCTCACCCGGCGGGGTTGGCTTCGACATCTCCTGCGGGGTGCGGCTGCTGGCCTCGGCTGTCCACCGGGCCGAGCTGGGCTCGCGGCTGGCCGCGCTGATGGACACGCTCGGCCGCACCGTGCCACGTGGCATGTATCGGGGCAGCGTGTGGCGGCTGACCGGGCCGGGACAGCTGGAGCGGGTGCTGACCGGCGGCGCCGGATACGCGGTGGACTCCGGCCACGGCGTCGCCCGCGACCTGGACCGCTGCGAGGACGGCGGCCGCGTCGAGGACGCCGACCCGTCACTCGTCAGCAGGCGGGCCTTCGAGCGGGGCCTCGGCCAGGTGGGCAGTCTCGGCTCCGGCAACCACTTCCTCGAGGTCCAGGCGGTCGAGGAGATCTACGACGACACCGCCGCGGCGGCCTTCGGGCTGCGCCGCGACCAGGTGTGCGTGATGATCCACTGTGGTTCCCGCGGCCTCGGCCACCAGGTGTGCACCGACTACGTGCGCGCGATGGAACGGGTGATGTCGCGATACGACATCCAGGTGCCTGACCGGCAACTGGCGTGCGCGCCGGTCGTGTCACGCGAGGGTGGTGACTACCTGCGCGCGCTCGCCGCAGCCACGAACTACGCCAGGGCCAACCGGCAACTGCTCACCGAGACCGCGCGCCGCGCGTTCGAGTCCCACCTCGGCGGCGGGCTGGACCTGGTCTACGACGTTTCCCACAACCTCGCCACCATCGAGACGCACGAGGTGAACGGCCGGGCCCGCAGGTTGTGCGTGCACCGCAAGGGCGCCACCAGAGCACTGCCACCGCGGCATCCGCGGCTACCCGCCGACCTGGCGAACACAGGCCAGCCGACCCTGATCCCCGGCACGATGGGCACGGCGTCCTACGTGCTCGCGGGCGTGGCTGGCTCACCGGCGTTCCACTCGACCTGCCACGGCGCGGGCCGCACCAGGGGCAGGCATGCGGCGGCCCGCGGAGTCGACGGGCGGGCGCTTCGACAGGAGTTGGAGTCGCGCGGCATCGCGGTGCGCGGCACGTCGTGGAAGGGGCTGGCCGAGGAGGCGCCCGGTGCCTACAAGGACATCACCGCGGTCGTCGAGGCCAGCGAGGGTGCCGGACTGGGCCGCAAGGTGGCCAGGCTGGCCCCGCTGGGCGTGGTGAAGGGCTAGCGCGGCGGTCGTGCCGCGACGTGGTCGGCCGTCAGCCGATCGGTCAACTCCCGCAGCGCGGCCGACCGGGTGACGGTGACGGGTTCGGGGGCCCGCAGTCGTCGCGCGGCCTCCGGCAACCACGCCAGGTCGCGCTCGAACCGCCGCCGGGCCGCGTCCAGCGAATCCACACCCGGCCGCGGCGTCCCGGCGCGCTGCGCGGGCACCAGCAGCGGCTCCGCGCCTCGCCGCGGCTCCTCCTCGCGCAGCGCCAGCACGTCCGGCTCGCCAGGCCCGCCCCGAAAGACCTGTTTCGCGGCGGGGGCCGTGGCCTTGCCCGGCGACAGCTTGAGCACCGGCCGCCCCGCGTACTCCACCAGCTTGTAGGCGCTGTCCAGCGAAGGAGCGTCGGCCGACACGCCGATCTTCGTGCCGACCCCGTACGCGTCTATCGGGGCGCCCGCGGCGGTCAGCGCCTCCAGCGCGTACTCGTCGAGGCCACCGCTTCCGACGATGCGTGCGTCGGGCATCCCCGCCTCGTCCAGCAGGCGCCTGGCGAGCACGGCCAGTTCGGCGAGATCACCGGAGTCCAGCCGCACCCCCACCCGCTCCTGCGCCAGCCCGAGTTCGGCGGTGGCCTCGATCGCGGTTCGCACTCCGCGCTGCGTGTCGTAGGTGTCCACAAGGAACACCGCCGCGTCGGGAAAGTCGGTGCCGAAGGCAAGGAAGGACTCGTGCTCGGTGGGAAAGGCCTGCACGTAGGAGTGCGCCATGGTGCCGAGCGGCCGCAGGCCGAACTCCTCGGCCGCGGCCACGTTGCTCGTGCCCGCGAACCCCACCATGGCCGACACCCTCGCCATCGCCCTCGCCGATTCCAGGCCGTGCGTGCGGCGTGCCGCGAAGTCGACCAGGTCGGCATCCGGCGCCGCGATCCGGCAGCGTGCGGCCTTGGTCGCCACCGCCGACTGGAAGGTGACGTAGTTCAGCAACGCGGTCTCCACCAGTTGCGCCTGCGGCAGCGGTGCGGTCACCTCCAGCAGCGGCTCCCCCGCGAACACCACCCGCCCCTCCGGCACCGCCCACACCTCACCGTCGAACCGCAATCCCGCCAGCGCGGCCAGGTCCGAGTCCGGCAGTCCCACCTCTTGCCCGAGGTAGGCCAGCTCGGCGGCGTCGAACCGGAAGGTCCGCAGGAAGTCGAGGCAGTCGGCGAGCCCCGCGGCGACGAGGAAGCCTCGATCGCGGGGAAGTTTGCGGGCGAACAGGCTGAACGTGGCGGGCTCGGTCATCCCGCGCCGCAGGTAACTCGCCGCCATCCGGACCTCGTAGAGGTCGGTGTGCAGAGCCGTCATGCCGTGACCGTAGGAACTCCCCCGCATCGCCGGTGGAGCTGACCGGACGGTCTCGCGGGGGTCTTTCGGCCCTGCCGCAGGTCCGGGACCGGCAGGGCGCAGTGCTCGTCGAGCCGCGCTGCCACGTGACCCTGCCCCCGCGCCCGGCGGTTCAGCTGTCCTCGACGGTGTCGACGGCGACCTGGGAGCGCAACGTGCGGTGTACCGGGCATTTGTCGGCGATCTCCAGCAGCCGCTGCCGCTGCGCGGCATCGAGCTCGCCCTCTATCCGGATCACCCGTTCGATGTGCTCGACCATGCCGGTGCGGGTCTCGCAGTGCACGCAGTCCTTGGCATGGCTGCGCCAGTGCCGCAGCGCCACGCTCACCCGTTCCAGCGGCCACCGCTTGCGGGTGGCGTACATCCGCAGGGTCATGGACGTGCACGAGCCCAGCGCGGCCAGCAGCAGATCGTACGGCGACGGCCCGGTGTCGGCACCGATCGGCCTCGGCTCGTCGGCTGCCAGCACGTGCCTGCCCGCCACTATCCGCTGGGCGAACGGGCCGTCGCCGGTCTCGGCGACCGTCACCAGACCCTCCGCGGGCGGTTGCCCGGTCGCGGTGCCGCGTTCGAACACGTAGCGGCTCGCCCACGCGGCCAGCAGCGAGGCGACGTAGTCGGCGTCGTCGGAGCGGGTGAGCAGGTGGTCGGCCCCGTCGACGGCGACGAACGACTTCGGGTGCCTCGCCGCCTCGAAGATGCGCCGCGCGTTGTCGACCCCCACGATGTCGTCGGCGGGCGAGTGCAGTACCAGCAGCGCCGCCCCGAGCCCGGCGATGCGCTCGGCCTGCGGCTGGCAGGCGATGTCGTCGAGGAAGCCGCGCCGGATGCGAAACGAACGCCCCGCCAGCGACACCTCGGCCTCGCCGCGCCGCTGGATCTCCTCGCTGACCGGCCCCAGCAGTTCGACGACATGCGCCGGGTCGGCCGGGGCCGCGATGGTGGCGACCGCCTTGACCTCCGGCACCTGCCCGGCGGCCGCCAGCACGGCAGCACCACCGAGCGAATGTCCGATCAGGAGAGTCGGCGCCGCGCGGGTGGCCCGCAGGTGGTCGGCCGCGCGCACCACGTCCTCGATGTTGGAGCTGAAGTCGGTGTTGGCGAAGTCGCCACCGGAACCGCCGAGGCCGGTGAAGTCGAAGCGCAGCACGGCGATCCCGAACTCGGTGAGCGACCTGGAGATCCGGGTGGCGGCCACCGCGTCCTTGCCGCAGGTGAAGCAGTGCGCGAACAGCGCGTAGGCCCTCGGCCGCGAACCGGGCAGTTCGAGCCGGGCCGCCAGCGGGGCGCCGGTCGCACCGGTGAACTCGAGGCGTTCGCTGCCCGTCATGGTCGCGGCTCCCGGTCGAGTTCGGCGAGCGCGTGTTCGGTCGCCCGGTGAAACGTCGGGTAGGCGTAGATCATCCGGCGAAGCGTTTCCACCGGGACCTCGGCGTGCACGGCCAGCGCGAGACCGGACAGCACCTCGCCGCCGCACGGACCGACCGAGGTGGCGCCGACCAGCACACCACGCCGCGCGTCCTCGACCAGCTTCACCAGACCTTCGTTGCCCGCCTTGTGAATCCAGCCGCGGGAGGACTCCGGCAACCGCGCCACCGCGGTGCGCACCAAAAGCCCCTGTTGCCTGGCCTGCCGCTCGGTGAGCCCGACAGCGCCGACCTCGGGATCGGTGAACGTCACCCGGGGAACGGCGTGGTAGCGCGCGGGCGGGCCCGGCTCACCGAGGATGTCGCGGGCGGCGATGTCGGCCTGGTACATCGACACGTGCGTGAACGCACCCTTGCCGGTCATGTCGCCGATGGCGTAGACGCCGTCGGCGATCCGCATCCGCTCGTCGGGCTCGACGAATCCGCGCGTGGTGTCGAGCCCGAGCTCCGCGAGCCCGACCGCTTCCAGGTCGGCACGCCTGCCGGTGGCGACGAGCAGCCGCCGCGCTCGCAGCCGGGTGTCGGGAAGCCGGACGGTGAAGTCCGTGCCGTCGTGGCCGACGTGCTCCGCGGCGGCCGAGGTGTGCAGCGAGAGTCCCTCCGAGCTCAACACGTCGGCGAGCACCTCGGCGGCCTGCGGTTCCTCCTGCGGCAGGATCCGATCGGCGACCTCCACCACGCTCACCATCGCGCCGAACCGGGCGAACGTCTGTGCCAGTTCCAGGCCGACCGCGCCGGAGCCCAGCACGACGAGCGACTCCGGCACGGTGTACACGGTCACGGCGTCCCGGTTGGTCCAGTACGGAGTGTCGGATAGTCCGGGCACCGGCGGAGCCGACGGCGCGGTGCCGGTGTTGAGCACCACCGCCTTCGATGCCCTGAACTCGCGTCCGCCTACCCGCACCGTGCGGGGGCCGGTGAGCCTGCCGGTGCCACGCACGAACCGGCCGCCTGCACGCGTGAACCGGTCGACTGCCACCTGGTCGTCCCAGTCGTCGGTGGCCTCTTCCCGGATACGGCGGGCCACCGGCGTGTAGTCGGCGACCACCCGGCTGTCTCCGGCGAGCACCGGGACGCGGCGGGCCTCCGCGAGGCTGCCCGCCGCGCGGATCATCATCTTGGTCGGGACACACCCGTAGTAGGGGCATTCGCCGCCCAGCAGCCGCTCGTCGATACCGACGACGGTGAGCCCCGCCGTGGCCAGCCTGCTCGCGAGCGCCTCCCCGCCAGGGCCCATTCCGAGTACGACGACGTCGGCATCCTCGGCCATGTCACCTCGCTCCTCGTGTCGCCACCCGACCCTACCGACGATCGCGGGCCTGGGCCGTGCGGCTACGCGGGTCCGGCGAACGTGTGCACCCCGACGAAGTCGCCACCGTGGCGGGACGTGCGGCTACGCCTCCGGCCCACCGGCTCCCACCGGCTCCCACCGGCTCCCGACGGCTCCCGACGGCTCCCGGCGACGGACGGCGACGGACGGCGACGGACACAGCCGCGTGCCCGGGCTCGGTCATGCCCGCGCACCCGGCGCCGTGGCACGGTGAGGTGCGCCGGCGGGCGTCCTGCGGTGAACGATCGCCCGCCCGCCGTCACCTGGCGCGCCCGCGACACCGCGGGAGCGCCACCGCTCACCCCGCTCACCGGTGGGCGCGAGTGTGAACTGCCGCAGCATGGTGCGCAGCACCACGTGCATCTCCAGGTTGGCGAAGGCGGCGCCGAGGCAGCGGCGGGTGCCGCCGCCGAACGGGATCCACTGGTACAGGTCGGGTTTGGTGTCCAGGAACCGGTCGGGGTGGAAGGCGCGCGCGTTGCGAAACAGTGACTCGTCCTCGTGGATGAGCGAGATGCTGACCAGCACCGAGCATCCTTTCGGCAGCTGCCAGCGGCCGAGCTGGTAACCGTCGGTCAGGATCTGCCTGCCCACGAGATCGATCACCGGACGCGTGCGCTGCACCTCGGTGATGGTCGCCTGCCTGAACTCGCTGCCGCCCGCGTCGACCTCGTCGATCAGCCGGTCGAGGACGGCCGGGTGGCGGCGAAGCCGCTCGACCGCCCAGGCGAGCGTGGTGGCCGTGGTCTCGTGCCCGGCGGTGAGCAGCGTCAGCAGGTGGTCGGCGATGTCGGCGCGGCTCAGCGGCGTGCCGTCGTCGTGGCGGGCCTGCAGCAGCAGCGCGAGGATGTCGTCGCGCGCGTCCAGGTTCGCGCGCTCGGCCCTGTCGACGAGCCGGTCGACGATCGTGTCGTAGTCACGGCGCAGTCGCCGAAACCTCCCCCACGGGGTCCAGCGACCGGCACCGAGAACCGGCACCGGCGCCACGGCCAGCCAGGACCCGAGCCGGACGAACGGTGGCAGCAGCGCGCGAAGCCGGTGCAGCTCGGCACCCTCGGCTCCGAACACCGCTCGGAGGATGACGTTGAGCGTGATGCGCATCATCGACGGCAGCGTGGGAAACGCCCGGCCCTGCGGCCAGTCCGCCAGCTCGCGCACCGTCTCGTCCTCGACGATGCGTTCGTAGGCGACGAGCCTGCGGCCGTGGAAGGGCGGCACCAGCAGCCTGCGTTGCCTGCGGTGTTCCTCACCGGACAGTGCGAACAGCGAACCCGGGCCGAGTACCCGTCCCAGGTTGCGTTCCAGGTTGCCCACGTCTTGCGCGCCCGCGGTGAACAGCTGCTTGATCTCGGCGGGGCTGCTGATGACGACGGCCCTGCCGAAGATCGGCACGTTGACGGTGAAGGCGTCACCGTGGCGGTGCCGCAGCACGCGAACCCCGCGCAGCGGTGCGGCGACCGCGAAGGCCCCTTGCAGGACGCGAGGCAACGCGGGCCCCGGTGGCAGTCGCACGGTCGGCATCGAGGTGGCCCCCTTCTGGCCTGGTACGCGAACGTACCAGCCGTACGGTACGCCGATGTACCATGACCGGCAAGGGCCTTCAGGCAACGAGGTGCGGGGATGACCACGGTGACCACCACGAGCACGGTGCCGGACGATGCGGGTAGCGGATTCCGCCGCCGCCTGCTCGACGCGCTCGCGACCTGCATCGCGCGAGACGGTTACCGAGCGACCACGGTCGCCGACATCGTCCGCGGCGCACGCACGTCGCGGCGGACCTTCTACGAGCACTTCTCGGACAAGGAGGCCTGCTACGTCGCACTGCTCAGCGACGCCAACTCCGAGATGATCCGGCAGATTTCCTCCGCGGTGAACCCGGACGCGGGCTGGCAGACCCAGATCAGGCAGGCTGTCAGCGCCTGGATCGCGGCCGCGGAGTCCGCCCCGGCGCTCACGGTGAGCTGGATCAGGGACCTGCCATCGCTGGGCTCCGCGGCACGTGAGTTGCAGCGGGAGATGACGGACGCGTTCGTGACCATGATCCAGCGGCTGTGCGACACCGAGGAACTGCGCGCGGCCGGTGTCGGGCCGCTGCCCCGGCCGCTGGCGATCCTGTTGATCGGTGGCCTGCGTGAGTTGCTGGCGAGCACCGTCGAGGACGGTGGAGACATCGGCGAGGTGCACGACCTCGCCGTGCAGGCCTCGATCGCGCTGCTCGAACCCCGATCGACCGCCGCCCGGTAGCGGCGCACCGTCGGCCCGTGAGCCGTTGCGCCCCAGCACGCCGAAGGGCGAACTCGCAGGCAGCAGCGCAGAACTCGCGGACGGGAGCGGGGGACTCGCGGACGGGAGCGGGGGACTCGCGGACGGGAGGGGTCAGCCTCGGCTTCGGGTCTGCCGGGCCACCTCCTCCAGCCTTCTGGCCTCGGCGGCCTGTTCGAACGGGGTGTCACCGTGCGCGCGGCGATCACCGAGCCCGGCGTAGAGCTTGGCGACCGTGGCGGAGTCGTGATGGCAGGCCAGTTCGGCCAGTTCGGGTGCAACCGTGGCGAGGATCTGGCGGAACCGGATCTCCGCGAGTGGGCCCAGCCGGTCGTAGATGCGCACGAACACCCGCTGCGCGCGCGGGCGGGCCCACTCCTTCGGCAGCAACTCGGCGGGCAGGTCCGGGTCGGTCTCGGGAAACCGCCGCCAGTCCACCCGCAACTCGGTGCGCGTCCGCAGCGCCTGCGCCGGACCGATCAGCCCTGCCTCCAGCCGCTGCAACAGCGGTTCGTACCGGTCGGCGAAGGCACGGTACTCCGCCGCGAGCGCGGTGAGGTCGAAGACTTCGCGCGGACTCCCCCTTCGCGGGCAGCCGGGCACCTCGGTGGAGCGCAGCACCGTCGCGGTGTCCACCCCCAGCTCGCTCAGCAGGTCGAGCGCCTGCTGAGCGGTGTCGTGCGGCGACACCCAGACGCCGTCGTAGAGCGCGGCGAAGCGCAGTGCCCGCAACCGGGAGCGCAGCGCGGTCCGCACACTGCGTTCCTGCTCGGGTACCGAGAAGGCCACCACCGTCCAACGGCCGTCCCATTCCGGGGCCGACGAGCCGAACGTCAGCATGCGGTGGGTTCGTTCGATGATGACCTCGGCGGTGCGCGGCGGGATTCCGTAGGCCGTGGTGCGCCCGCTGCGAGAAGTGCTCAGCAACCCGCGTGCCGCCAGCCTGCGCATGGCGGCACGCGCACCGTCCGGGGTGACGTCGAAGTCGGCGAGCAACCGGACCAGCG
Organism: Saccharomonospora marina XMU15; assembly: GCF_000244955.1. Taxonomy (GTDB): domain Bacteria; phylum Actinomycetota; class Actinomycetes; order Mycobacteriales; family Pseudonocardiaceae; genus Saccharomonospora_A; species Saccharomonospora_A marina. The sequence goes on from NZ_CM001439.1 coordinate 3,169,108, forward strand.
CCGTGGCCGGGATGTGCTCGTCGCGCCAGTACCAGAAGTCGCCGAGCAGCGAGGTCAGCAGTAGCTGCGGCTCCGCCCCGTTCTGCCCGCGCGGGAGCTCACCGTCGGTTGTCATCGCACCTTCGCCTCCGTTCGGCTCCCAGCAGGCAACAGCATACGGACACGACCGGACACCGACCTGTCGCACTCAACACAACCCGACCCCCGGACCCGGCTCTTGAAAAAGACGACAGTTCGTGCGACGCTCGTCGCCATCTTCGACAACCGGACGCCGAGCACCATGGCGACCCGGGCCACCGACACTCACGCCTGGCACAGGCCCAACGCAGGGAGAAGCATCGCCATGCGTCACCCGTCCCCACGTCATCGCATCCTCGCGATCGTCGCCTCGGCCGCACTGCTCGCCACCGCCTGCGGCGCCTCGTCCGACCCAGCGGATTCACCGGACGGCCCTGCCGCGGGACCCGGCAGCTCCGCGCTGCACGACGAACTGCCCCAGTCCGTCAAGGACGCCGGGGTGCTGCGGTTCGCGGGTGACTCCCACCCGCCTTACCGCACGGTCGGGCCGGACGGCAAGACCGTGACCGGCATCGACAAGGACTTCCAGGACGCGCTCGGTGAGGTGCTCGGCGTGCGCACCGAGACCGTGATCGTCAGCGGCCTGCCCGCGGCACTGCAGGGCATGCTCAGCGGCCGCTACGACGCCTTCAACGGCCCCGTCAAGGCCACCGAGGAGCGCGAGCAGCAGTTCGACACGATCACCTGGATGACGACCCGGACGTCCTACGTCGTCCCCACGGGCCCCTCCTCGGGCATCGAGTCAGCAGGCGACCTGTGTGGCAAGCGGGTGGCCGTGGTCAAGGCCAGCATCGTCGAGGAGCAGCTGACCAAGTTGTCCCGGTACTGCCAGGACAACGGGAAGCAACCCGCCGAGACCATCGGGCTCGACGACACCAACGCCACCATCCTCGCGACCCGGTCCGGCCGCGCGGACGCCGCGGGCATGACGCAGGCTGCCGCCATCGACGTCACCAAGGAACAGCAGGACGCCTTCACCTACGTCACCCAGACCGACGAGCAGGGAGCCACCAGCGACCACCTCGCGCTGTTCGTGCCCAAGGACAGTGAACTGGGCCCGGTGCTGCACAAGGCTTTCCAGGAACTGTTCGCCAACGGGCGGTACCGCGAGATCATGCGGCACTGGGGACTCACCGACGTAATGGTGGAGCAGCCGCTGCTCAACGTCGCCACCACCCAGGGCCGCTGAGGGGCCGGAGTTGAGCAGGCTCATGACGACGGTCACCCCGTCCGAGGGGATCGACGACGTCGCAACCGCCCGGCGCCGCGTACGTCCGTGGCGCTGGGTGGCTGGTGTCACGCTGGCGGTCCTCACCGCACAGTTGCTGTGGTTCCTCGTCGGCAACCCGCGCTTCGAGTGGGACGTCGTGGCGCGGTACCTGTTCGATCCCGCGGTCCTTTCCGGACTGGCCACCACCGTGCTGCTCGCCGTGGCGGCCATGGCGATCGGCTCGCTGGTCGGCGCCCTGCTGGCACTGGCCCAGCTCAGCGACTTCGCACCGCTTCGCTGGGCCGCCACCGCCTACGTCGGGGTCTTTCGCGGCATCCCGCCGCTGGTACAGCTCATCTTCTGGTTCAACCTCGCCTACCTGCTGCCCAGGCTGTCCATCGGCATCCCGTTCGGACCGCAGTTCGCCTCCTGGGACGCCAACCAGGTCATCACGCCGCTCACCACGGCCGTCATCGGGCTGTCACTGGTGGAGTCGGCGTATCTCGCCGAGATCATCAGGGGCGGCCTGCTCGGCGTCGACCCCGGCCAGCGGGACGCCGCGCGGGCGATGGGTTTCACACCGGCCCAGACGTTCCTGCGGGTGGTGCTGCCGCAGGCGATGCGCGTCATCATCCCGCCGAGCGGCAGCCAGTTCATCAGCGTGTTGAAGGGGACCGCACTGGTGTCGGTGATCGCGATGGAGGATCTGCTGCACTCGGTGCAGGTGATCTACAACCGCACCTACCAGATCGTCCCGCTGCTGATCGTCGCGTGCCTGTGGTACCTGACCGTGGTAACCCTGCTGACCATCGGCCAGCGTCGGCTCGAACGGCACTTCTCCCGAGGCCACACCAGCGGCGCCGTCACACGTCGCCGCCCGACCACATCGGACGGAGTTTCCGGATGAGCGGAGTAAGCGCTTCGCCCGCCTGCGAACCCACGCTGCGAGTGCGGGGTGTTCACAAGACCTTCGGCGACCTGCGCGCGCTCGACGACGTCGATCTCGAGGTACGCGAAGGCGAGGTCGTCGTCGTCATCGGCCCGTCCGGGTCCGGCAAATCCACCCTGATCCGCTGCGTGCACCAACTCGAGACGATCGACGCCGGCGCCATCTACCTGGACGGCGAACTACTCGGCCACGAACGGCACGGCGCAACGCTGCGACCGCTGCCGCAACGTCGGGTAGCGGCACAGCGCCGCCGGATGAGCATGGTGTTCCAGCAGTTCAATCTGTTTCCGCATTTCACCGTGCTGCGCAACATCACGGAGGCACCGGTTCGGGTTCACGGCCGCTCCGTCGCCGAGGCCGAACGCGACGCCCGCGCGTTGCTCGAACGCGTCGGACTCGGCGACCGCGCCGACAACTACCCCCGGCAGCTGTCCGGCGGCCAGCAGCAGCGGGTCGCGATCTGCCGTGCCGTCGCCACCAGGCCGAGGATCGTGCTGTTCGACGAACCCACCAGTGCCCTCGATCCGGAACTGGTGGAGGAAGTGCTCGGCGTGATGCGCGGGCTGGCGGCAGACGGCATGACGATGATCGTGGTGACCCACGAGATGGCTTTCGCCCGCGAGGTGGCCGACCGCTGCGTGTTCATGGAGTCGGGGCGGGTCGTGGAATCCGGACCACCGCGAGAGCTGTTCGCCAATCCGGGTACCGCGAGGCTGCGCTCGTTCCTCGCCAGGCACAACGCCGGCGCCAAGGTGTCCGATGTGGAGAGTATTTCATGATCACTGTCGCTTCGGTGGGCGATCTCATCCTCGACGAGCCCGATCCCTACTCGTTCCTCGCACCTGCCGCCGAACTGCTGCGCGCTGCCGACGTGACGGTCGGCCACGTCGAGGTGCCGCACTCCACCACGACCGCACAGCACAGCACCGACGTCCCGGCACCGCCCGCGGACCCCGCGGCACTGTCCGCCCTCGCGGAAGCCGGTTTCGACGTCGTCACCCTCGCGGGCAACCACAGCTACGACGCGGGCGAGCCGGGCATCATCGACACCGTCGCGCACGCCCGTGCCGCCGGGCTGGCCACCACGGGAACCGGCGGCGACCTCGCACAGGCACGCACCCCCGCACTCGTCGAACGCGGTGGGCTGCGGGTGGGGGTGCTTTCCTACAACTGTGTCGGCCCGAGGGAGTCGTGGGCGACCAGCCGCAAGGCGGGCTGCGCCTACGTTCACGTGCTGACCCACTACGAGCTGGACCACGCCAGCCCGGGAGGGCCGCCGAAGGTCTACACCTTCGCCGATCCCGACAGCCTCGCCGCGATGGCCGAGGACGTGCGCAGGCTTCGTCGAAAGGCCGACGTCGTGCTCGTGTCGCTGCACAAGGGTGTCGGGCACACCCCGGCGACGCTCGCGATGTACGAGAGCCCGGTGGCCCGCGCCGCGGTCGACGCCGGGGCCGACGCGGTGTTCGGTCACCACGCACACATCATGCGCGGCGTCGAGACCTATCGCGGTAGGCCGATCTTCCACGGACTCGGCAACTTCGTCACCGTCACCCGTGCCCTCACCCCCGGCAACGGCGAGTCCTCGGCGGAACTGCGGGACTGGGCCAAGCGGCGCAAGGAGCTGTACGGCTTCGCGCCGGACCCGGACATGCCCTGGTACCCGTTCCACCCGCAAAGCCGCAACACCGCGATCGCATGGTGCCGCTTCGACGCATCCGGTCTCGTCGAGGCGGGGTTCACGCCGTGCTGGATCGACGAGTCGGGACGGCCCGTGCCGTGCGGTGACGGCGTCACCGGCGAACGCGTCGCGGGTTACGTGGAGCGGATCACCCGCGCGGCGGGGCTGAACGGACGGTTCGTGCTCCGAGGCGCCGACGCGGTGATCGACCTGCACAGCGAAGAAAGGACAGCATGACCGACCAGCCCCTCGCGGGCCGTACCGTCATCGACCTCACCACCGCACTCGCGGGGCCGTACGCGACCCTGCTGCTCGCCGGGCTCGGCGCGACGGTGATCAAGGTCGAGAACCCGGCCACCGGCGGAGATTCCTCCCGCGACAACGCACCCTACGTCGGCCGGTCCGGACTCTCGCTGACCAGGCAGGCGGACGACGACATGTCGGTGTCCATGCTGGTGCGCGGTCGCAACAAGCTCAGCGTCACGCTCGATCTGAAGAACCCCCGCGCGCAGGCGGTGTTCGCGGACCTGGTGCGCGACGCCGACGTCGTCGTGGAGAACTACAGCCCCGGGGTCACCCGGCGGCTCGGCATCGACTACGAAACCGTCCGCCGCATCAACCCCGGGATCGTCTACACCTCGATCAGTGGCTTCGGCGCGCAGGGTGGCCCCGGGTCGGGCAAGGCCATGGACTCGATCATCCAGGCGCTGTCCGGGGTGATGCTGACCGCGGGCGAGCCGGACGAGGGGCCGGTGCGGTTCGGGCTGCCCGTCGCCGACATGCTCGCGCCGCTGTTCGCCGTCATCGGCACGGTGTCGGCGTTGCTGCAGGCCGAGCACACCGGCGAGGGCCAGCACGTGGACGTCTCGATGTTGGGTGCGCTGACCTCACTGGTGGCGTGCGAGCCGTTCGACGCCTTCGAGGCTGTGGGCCTGCCGCTGCGGACCGGCTCGACGGTGCCGAGGCTGGCGCCGTTCGGCATCCTGCCCGCCGCGGACGGCCACCTCGCGTTGTGCGCGCCCACCGACGCCTTCGCGCACGGCGTGCTGCGCGCGATGGGCCGCGCGGAGTTGATCGACGACGATCGCTTCCGCAGCAGGGACCAGCGCGTCGCGCACGCCGACGAGCTACACGAGCTGATCCGGCTGTGGTGCCGGGACCGACCGGTCGCCGAGGTGCTGCACGCGTTGACGGAGCAGGGGGTCCCCGCCGCGCGGGTGCGTGAACCTCGCGACGCCGTGCGCGATCCGCTCGTCCGTGAGCGGGAGGAGGTCGTGCCGGTGACGCATCCGCGCTACGGCCAGGTCGGCGACCTGGCGGCGACCGGAGTCCCCATCCGGTTCTCCTCCGCGCGAGCGGGATTCGACCGGCCCGCACCGGCACTCGGCGAGCACAACGACGCGGTGTACCGGGGGCGGCTGGGCTACAGCGAGGAACAGCTGTGCGAGCTCGCCGCCGAAGCGGTGATCTGAGGCGTTGCCGGCCGCTACGGAGAGGAGCACGATGTCCGCTGCGCTGATGGCGCTGACAGGCCATGCCGAAGACCGCACGGCCGCCGCCCGCGAGTGGCGCGCGGCGGCGAAACCGGTGGTGGGCTACGTCGGTGCCGACGTGCCGGTGGAGCTGCTGACGGCCGCTGGGGTGCTGCCGCTGCGGCTGGCGGGGTCGCCGCGTGCCGACGACGGCGCGGGCGAGCGGTACCTGGGTCGCGGGCTCGACCCGGCCGTCAGGTCGATCCTGTCGCGGCTGCTGGCGGGCGACTACGGGCAGCTCGACGGGCTGGTCGTCTCCCGCGACTGCGAGGCGTCGCTGCGACTGTTCTACGCGGTCCGGGAGTTGCGCCGGATCGAGCCTGCCACGGCCCTGCCACCGGTGCAGCTGGTCGACGTGCTGCACCTGCCGCACCACACCACCACGCGGTACGTGCTGGCGAAGGTGCGGCAGCTGCGGGCGACCCTGGAAGGCTGGGTCGGGCATGCCATCGCCGATGCCGATCTCACGCGGGCCGTCGTCGCCCACGACCGGCTGCGCGACCTGCTCACCGAGGTGGCGCGGCTGCGAAGGCGGCAGCCAGCACGGCTGACGGGGACCCAGGCGCTGTCGGTGGTTGCCGCCACCACCGCGCTGCCCGTCGAACGCGCCACAGAACTGCTGCAACGCCTGCTGGCCGAGGCGGGGTCGCTGCCCGAGGCCGAGGGTCACCGCGTGTTCCTGACCGGAAGCTCCCACGACTCCCCCGACGTCTACGCGGCACTGGAAGCGGCCGGACTGCTGATCGTCGGAGAGGACCACGACTGGGGCGATCTGCTCTTCCACCGCCGGGTGGGCGGCAGCACCGAGTTGGCGCTCGCGGAGCGATACCAGCACAACGGGCCGTCGGCGGCGCGGGCGTCCATCCGGCGGCGTGCCGCGCACACGGCCGAGGCCGCCTCGGCCTGCGGTGCCCGCGCGCTGCTGTGCTACGCCCGCCGCCACGACGACGGCCCGCCGTGGGACTTTCCCGCACAGCGGGCGGCCACCGGACTGCCCGCCGTGTCGCTGGAGCGCCAGCCCTACGGCGCACTCGACATCGACGCGAGAGCGGTCGCGGCGCGGCTGCGCGTGACCGAGGAGGTGGCTCGGTGAGCGCACGACTGGACACCGCACGCGCGGCGACGACCTACCAGCGGCAGTGGTTCGCCGAGCTGCGACGGCGGGTCGAGGCCGGCGAGCGTTTCGCGCTCGTCAACGCCGACGCGCCGCAGGAGATCCTTCGTGCGATGGGCATCCCCTACGTCGTCAACCAGTGGTGGGCCTCGATCGTCGCCGCGAAGGGCCGCACCCAGGACTACCTCGCGCTGCTGCGGCAACGGGGTTACCCCGACTACGTCGAGCAGTACAGCTCGACCTCGCTGGCCTCGGTGTTCGATCCGGCCCCGGATTCCGCACCGTGGGGTGGGCTGCCGCAACCGTCGATCGTGCTCGCCGAGACGACGGGTGACGCCTCCCGCAAGATCTTCGACATCTGGGACGAGCAACCGGGGACGACCTTCTTCGCGCTGGAGAGCGCCGCGGAGAACGACGTGCCGGTGCACTGGTGGGAGCTGATGCCGCGGCGGTGGGAGGAGGCCATCGGCAGCGACCGGCTCGACCTGCTCGTCGGCGAGTTGGAAGGGCTGATCCGGTTCCTGGAACAGACCACCGGCCTGGTGTTCTCCGCCACCAGGTTCGCCCAGGTCATGGACCTTGTGAACGAGCAGCAGGAGTGGAACCGGCGAACCCGCGACCTGATCGCCAGGGCCCGCCCGTGCCCGCTCACCGTGACCGACAGCATCCCCAGCGTGATGGTTCCGCAGTGGCACCGGGGCACCACCTGGGCACGGGACGCGGCACGCGCGTTGCACGACGAGGTGACGCGGCGGGTGGCCGACGGGACCGCCGTGTGCCGGGACGAGCGGGCGCGGCTGATGTGGATCGGCCGTGGCCTGTGGTTCGACCTGGACTTCTACCGGCGGTTCCAGGAAAGCCACGGTGCGGTGTTCGTGTGGTCGATGTACCTGGCGATCGCCGCCGACGGCTACCTGCGATACGGCGACGACCCGCTGCGGGCGCTGGCGGCCCGCTTCGCCGCGTTCTCCGACCAGTTGTACACGCCGCCGTGGTCGGCGCAGTGGTACGTGAAGGAGGCAAGGCTGCACGGTGTGGACGGCGTCGTGCACCTGGTTTCCGACGACGCGAGGGGCAGCTACTTCACCACCGGCGCGCTGGAGGCGGCGGGCATTCCGGTGTTGGAGGTACATGCCGACAACGTCGACGCCCGCGGCACCGATCCCGCCGCCCTCACCGACGCGGTGGCCGACTGGCTGGAGCACCGGATACTGCCGCGCGGCTGACCGGTGCACACAGTCCACACCGGACACTCAGCCCGCCGCCAGCAACGCACCGCGAGTCCCCCGCTCCCGCCCGCGAGTCCCCCACTCCGGACCGCGAGTTCTGCACTGCCGACTCCGAGTTTCGCACTGCCGACCGCGAGTTCCGCACTGCCCACCGGGAATCGCGACGCTGAAGAACAATTCAGCCAGCGACAATTTCGGTACACTCAGCGACAATTCTTCGAAAAAGATCTAGTGACTTTTGTGACCGTGGTCATTGCACCAAGGCCGGGCCGCTGAGCAGGATGTTCGGCAATCCCCTCAGCCGCGTGGCCCCGAAGGAGAAGTTGCCCGTGCCCGATCTCTTCGCACCATTCACGGGCGGTCGGCCGTGCCGCTGAACGAACAGGAACGGCATGCGCTGTTCGAACTCGAACGGAACCTGCGAACCGAAGACCCGCGACTGGCTCACGTACTCGCGAACGTCGACCGCACCGAGCACACCACGTCGATCTGGCTCACGTTGTTGATCCTGGCCGCGGTCGGAGCCGGGCTGGCGCTGCTGGTTTTCGGCTGGGTGCTTCCCGGCCTGCTCGTCATCGGTGCGGGCACCGCTGGACCCGTCCTGTGGGCTTCCAGACGCTACTACCACCCCGATTGCCACCACGTCGTGTCCGCGGCGCAGAACCACTGCCCGCGTTGCACGCCCTCCCCCGCCTGACTCGCCGACCACCTCACGCCCGCAGGCCGAGCAGCAGCGGCACCGTGGCGGCGAGCAGCGCCGCGGCCAGCACCAGGTTGACCGCGCGCGCCACCCGAGGGCGCGCAGAAACCCTGGCCAACCAGCCGCCCGCTGCCGCCCAGCCAAGGTGGACGACCACGATCAGCACAGCCAGCACCGTCGTCTCGGCCACCGCCTCGGCGCCGACGGGCAGGCCGAGCCGGTGCGAAGCCAACAGCGCACCGAGTGCGGCGTAGGCCTTGGGGTTGGCCACACCGACCACGACACCCTGCACCGCGGTGGGCCTGGCACGCGTCTCGTGCTCGCCTGCGGCGAGTGGTGGCGCGGTCGCGATCTTCCATGCCAGCCACACCAGGTAGGCGACAGCGGCGGCCGTCAGCACCGTCCCCAGTTCCGGCTGGGTGAGCACCACCGAAGCCAGCCCTGCCGCGACGGCGAGGAGCGCCAGCGTGGTTCCCGCCATGCTGCCGAGCAGATAGGGCACCGAGCGCCGAAGCCCGAACGCGGCGGCCGTCGCCGCCGCACCGACCGTCGCGGGCCCGGGGCTACCCGTCACGGCAAGACCGCTCGCCACGAGAGACACATACGGTCCCAACGTCGCGGAAACGTCCGAAACCACCCGCATCACCCACCTCGCTGTCCCCGGGCCGATAGGCTCGGCCGATGCGGGTGAACGTAGGGCGGTGCGACACCGGTGGTCTTGAATCGTTGTGTCACCACCTGCCGTCCGCGCCGAAGCAGGGCCGCAGGCTGCGGTTCGGAGGTGGGGCCGCCGGGATCGAGCGGCTCGAGGCCATGTTGCTGGGCGAGGCGTTCGCCCCGCATCGCCACGACACCTATGCCATCGGGGTGACGGTCAGCGGTGTGCAGACGTTTCGCTATCGCGGCGAGCAACAGTACTGCCTGCCCGGGGAATGGCACGTACTGCATCCCGATGAACCGCACGACGGCGCACCCGGGACGCAGCAGGGGTTCGGCTATCGAATCGTCTATCTCGACCCTGCGCTGATCCAGGACGCCCTCGGGGGCCGCCCGCTGCCGTTCGTGGCCGAACCCGTGCTCCGCGACGCGGGCACCGGCTCCCGGCTCGGGGCCTACCTGGCCGACATCGACGACTCACTCGACGAACTACAGGCCGCGGAGATCACCTCCGCCGTCGCCGACGTACTCGCCCGCCACGCGAAACCCGCCCGACCCCGGCGCACCTCGCTCGACCTGCCCGCGATGCGGCGGGTCCGCTCGGTGCTGCTCGACGACCCGACGACCCAGCATCCCGTCGGCGAGTTGGAGCGCGTCGCCGGGCTGGACCGCTGGACCATCGCCAGGCAGTTCCGTGCGGCGTTCGGCACCAGCCCCACCCGGTTCCGCACGATGCGCAGGCTCGACAGGGCACGGGCGCTGATGCTCGCCGGGCACGGGTTGAGCGAGGTGGCGGTGTTGGCGGGGTTCGCCGACCAGAGCCACCTCACGCGGATGTTCAAGCGCACCTACGGGCTCACGCCCTCGGCGTGGGTAGCGGCAACCCGAAGCAATCCGGACTGATCGACGACCCGCGAGTCCCCCGCTCCTGCCCGCGAGTCCCCCGCCCTGGACCGCGAGTTCTGCACCCCCTGCCCGGGAAGGCAGCTCGGGAACGGATCACGCCCCGGTGTCGCCACGCCTGGTGCGGTCCTGGACGGCCCTGAGCACGGCCGCCATGTCCAACTCGCCGTGGCCGAGGTCCGCCGTCTCGCCGTAAAGAGCGTGGCAGACCTCAAGCAGTGGCGCCGCCAAGCCCGCCGCGCGCGCCGACTCCGCGATCAGTCGGGCGTTCTTCAGCACGTCACTGATCGAGGCCTGCACCGAGAAGTCACCGGCCACGAGCTTGCCCGCCTTGGTCCGCGACACCGTCGACGCCATCGGACCCGCATCGAGGATGCGCTCCAGCGCCGACAGGTCGAGCCGATGTCCCTGGGCGAAGTGGAACGCCTCGGTGAGCCCGGTGACCATGGTGATCAGGAACAGGTTCACCGCGAACTTCATCAACAGCGCGCCGGGTACCGCGCCGCAGTCGAACGTCGCCGAGCACAGCGGTGCCAGCAGCGGACGGACCCTGGCCACATCGGCGTCGTGGCCCGCGAGCATCGCCACCAGTTGCCCCGCCCGAGCCGGACCGCGCGAACCGGAGACCGGAGCCTCGACGTAGGCGCCGCCCGCCTCCGTGATGTCGGCGGCGAGTTCGCTGGAGTAGCCGGAGGACACCGTGCCCATGTGCACCACCGTGCGCCCGCGCACCCGCGGGCCGAATCCGGCCGTACCGCGCGCCAGCACCGCGTCGACCGCGGCCTCGTCGGCGAGCATCAGCAGGACCACGTCGGCCAGCTCGAAGAGTTCGCGGGCATCCGCGGCGCGGCAGGCGCCCTCGGCGACCACCGGGTCACAACGGGCGGCGGTGCGGTTCCACACCACCAGTGGTAACCCCGCACGGGCCAGGTTGAGCGCCATCGGCTGCCCCATCACACCCAACCCCGCGAAACCCAGCCGTACCGCATCCGTGACCATCGCACTCCTTCGCCGAGCGGGCGGTGTCCGTTGTAGCGGCGAGGAGCGCGGGAGGTCTTGAACGGTTGTGCGGCGATGCTGACCGAACCGGGCAGCGATGCCGCTACCGTCGACCGCCCCATGGAGGCCGGTGCCGGCATGGCACCGACGGGGCTCGGCTGCGGGCACCGTGGTCGGCAGGCACGTCGATTCCGTGCCACACGCTGGAGAACGCGTCGATGCCCCAGGCCATCCCTCGGGCGCCGCTCCACAGGGTGCGCAGCAGGCGCCGGATCGGAAGCCGGGCGCCGTATCGCGAAACCGGGTCGTCGGTCTTGAGGATCTGTCGTGCGATGAAGTCGTCGAAGTACATGGCTCAAGAGTCGCAACCGACGCGCTTCCGCGGGAGCGGCAAGATTGACGCAAACTGATAGGATTTTGCCATCATGGCTGCACGGCGCCCGACGATCACGATCCCGCTCATCGACGGCATGACCCTGTTCGAGATCGGCATGCCGCTGGAGGCGCTGGGCTACGTCTGGGACCCCGATCACGGCCCGCTGTACGACGTGACGTTGTGCGGCGACATGCGCGGCGTTCGCACCTACACCGGCGCGCGGCTGGCACCGCAGTCGCCGCTGAGCGCCCTGGCCGAGGGCGACACGGTGCTCGTGCCCGCGGTGCCGCCGGAGCGGCCGGTCGGCTCCCGGCTGGTCCGCGAGTTGCGGCGCGCCGCCGACCGGGGTGCCCGCATGGTGGCGCTGTGCACCGGCACGTTCGCGCTCGCCGAGGCCGGCCTGCTCGACGGCCGTCGGGCCACCACCCACTGGCGGCATGCCGCGCTGCTGCAGCGGATGTACCCCGAGGTCGAGGTCGACGCACGTGCCATCTATGTGGAGGACAACGGCATCTTCACCAGTGCGGGCTCGGCAGCGGGCCTCGACCTGTGCCTGCACCTGATCCGGCGCGACCACGGGGAGCGCGCCGCGAACAACACGGCCCGCTACCTCGTGGTCGCCGCCCACCGTGACGGTGACCAGGCACAGTACGTGCGAGCGGAGCCGCTCGAGGATCGCGCCGCCTGGTTGGACAACCTCCGCGCCTGGCTGCGCGAGAACCTTCGCAGGCCGCTGACGCTGACCGAACTGGGACGAGCGGCGAACCTCTCGCCCCGCACCCTCGCCCGGCGGTTCGAGCAGGACGTCGGCACCACGCCGATGCGCTGGGTCGCCGCGGAACGGATCGCTGCGGCCAAGAAACTGCTCGAGGCCACGGACCTGACGGTGGACCGCATCTCCTCCGAGGTGGGCTTCGGGTCGCCGGTGACGTTTCGAACCGCCTTCACCCAGGAGGTCGGCATTTCACCGAAGCGCTACCGCTCGCGGTTCGCGGCATGGCACGGCACCGCCGCTTCGGCATGACCCGGCAGCGGCCGGGTCATGCCGGCCGATCGCGGCAGCGATCGTCAGATCGAATGAGGTTGCGCGGTCAGCGCCCAGGCGCTGAACCACAGCCCGAATCCCGCGGCGGAGACGGTCGCCGCCACCGCGGTCGCCGTCCTGAGCCGACCGAGCCCCACCGCGACCCAGACCAGCAGCGGGAACGCCGACAGCAGCAACCGCACCCGGTCGGTGACGACACCTCCGTGACCGAACACGAGCGCGAGCGTGATCGCGGTGTAGGCCCACAGCGGCCACGGCATCCGGCGGAACGTCACGACCAGCGCGACCGACGCGGCCAGGCACAGCAATGCCGTCAGGACGGGAAACGCCTCCCGCCCCGACGACAACTGGTCCGCGGCCCAGGCGAACGTCCGGGCGCCGAAGTCGAACTCGTTGCCCCAGCCCTGGCTGGTGATCGTGAAGTACCCGCCGGGCAGCCCGCTGCGCTCACCGACCCACAGCAGGTAGCCGAGCATGCCCGCCGGGGCGAGCACCGCGGCCACCGCGGCGTCCCAGGAGGCCCGCTCGCGGAAGGCGTCCAGCAGCGCCGCCACGACCACCACCACGATCACCGGTCCACCCATCGGATCGACCAGCCCGGCCAGCAGCGCACCCACACCGGCCAGCAGCCATCGCCGCCGCAGCGCGGCCACCAGGGTCCACGCCACACAGCTGACCAGCAACGACTCCGGGTACGGCATGGAGTAGGCCACCGAAAGCGGGGCCCCGGCCACGAGCGCGACAGCCAGTAGGCCGGCGCGCCGGTTCCCGCCGCACAGTGAGGCCAGCCGCGCAACGCCGTAAGCGCCCACCACTCCCACCACTGTGGACAGTGCGACCGCTGCGGCGAGGTAGATCTGCGGGATCTCCGGTGCCACCAGCCGCAGCAGCAGCGGGTACCCGGGAAAGAACGCCATGGCGGTGTAGTCGTGGTGCATCCCGAAGGCATCGGTCATGCCCGTGTCCACCCCGGAATAGCCGGCGGCGGCGATCTGCAGGTACCAGCCGGCATCCCACCGCTGCAGCGTGAACGGGACGTCGTTGGCCAGGCTCAGTACCCACAGCAGGCCCACACCGGCACCGCGCACTCCGACATACAGCAGCCCCGGTGCCAGCAACCACATGGTGCGCGCGGCACGGTCACCGGCGTGCCGCTCGTCCGGGGTCCGGACGCGAACCCGCTCACCCGCCCACGTCACAGCCAACGTCCTCCCCCAGCGGTTTCGCGCCCGTGTCGGGCCCAGTGACTATGACACCTCGCGACGAGGGACGGAAGCGACCGCGGTCGCGAGTCACGAATTGACTGATCGATCAGTCAGCGGCAGGCTGGAACCCGACAACAGGGAGGTACCCATGACGGGACGCGTTCAAGACAAGGTCGCCTTGATCACCGGGGCGGCGCGCGGGCAGGGCAGGGCGGATGCCGTCCGGCTGGCACAGGAGGGCGCCGACGTCATCGTCGTCGACATCGCCGACACGCTGCCGAGCGTCTCCTACCCCTCGGCCACGCAGGCCGACCTGGACGAAACCGTGCGGCTGGTGGAGAAGGCCGGCCGACGTGCCTTGCCCGCCCGGGTCGACGTGCGAGACCTGGCGGCGCTGCGGAAAGCGGTGGACCCGGCCGTGTCCGAACTGGGCAGGCTGGACGTCGTCGTGGCCAACGCGGGCATCTGCGTGCCCCGCGCCTGGGACGAGGTCGATGAGCGCATCTTCGACGACACCATGAGCACCAATGTGCGCGGCGTGTGGAACACGGTCATGGTCGGCGCCCCGTATTTGATCCGGCAGGGTGGCGGATCGGTCATCCTCATCAGCTCGGCCGCGGGCATCAAGGTGCAGCCGTTCCTGCTGCCCTACACCACCAGCAAGTGGGCCGTGCGTGGCATGGCCAAGGCCTTCGCCACCGAACTCGCGCAGCACAACATCCGCGTCAACAGCGTGCATCCCACGGGCGTGAACACGCCGATGGCCGACGAGACCATGCAGGCAGAGTTCGGCAAGGGATTCGCGAGAGACCCTCGGCTGGCGGGGATGCTCACCAACCTGCTACCCGTGCAGATCACCGAGCCCGAGGACGTCGCCGACACGGTACTGTTCCTCGCCTCGGAGGAGTCGAAGTACCTCACCGCACACGAGCTGGCCCCCGACGCGGGTGTCACGGAGTTCTGAGCCGACACTTTCCACATGCCGCGACCAGACCAGGCCGAGCCCGCCCGTTCCGCTCCGGGGAGGGAACGGATACTGGCCGCCGCCGAAACGCTTTTCGCCGAGCACGGTTTCGACCGCACCTCCACCGCGCGGTTGGCCGAGGCGGCCGGTGTGCCGCAGAGCCTGATCTTCTACCACTTCGGCACGAAGTGGAACTTGCTGCTGTCGCTCATCAGCGAACGTTCCACGCAGACCATGGCCGACCTGGTCGCCCCGGAACCTCCCGGCGAGGCGAGGGCCGCGATCGCGGGGCTGTGGTCCAGCCTGTGCCGTCACCTCGGCCGTCGTACTCCGCTGCACCGCATCGTTCAGCGGGAGTCGGACACCCATCCGCAGCTGCGGCAGCATGCGCTGCGAAGCTACGACGACCTCACAGCGACCGTGGCCGGCTTCCTGGCGAGGGTGACCGGTCACGACGGCGACCCGTCACAGGAGTTGTGGGCCGCGGCGCGGATGCTCGTGGCGACCTCGGCCGCCGCGGCCACCACCCACGGCGACGACGGCAGCGCGCTCGCCCCGGACACGGTCGCGAACCTGCTCGCCGACGGCCTGCTCGGCCCGCCGCGGTGATCGAACCGTCCCGACGCTCGCGAGCTTCCCGCCGTAGTCGCAGTCACCGCGGCACCGCCGTGCGTGCCACCGGCTCGCCGCCGGTCAGCGACTCGCCGCCGGAAGCGGGTCGTTCTCCCAGCCGAGTGCGGCCACCATGCGCTCCTCCACGATCGGCGACATGGTCTCCAGGTAGGCGGCGGTGACGTGGTTGTCGTCGAGATACACCAGCATGTTGCCGATCACCGGCGGGCAGTGCCGGTCGGTGCAGAAGTAGTCACTGAAGTCCAGGAACGACACGGTGGCAGGGATGCCCGACATTCGCTCGTAGGGTGGCTGCTCCGCCAGCATGTCCGCCCTCGGTTTGCGGCACTGCCACGCGTCGATGCCGTGCTTTTGCACGCATTCGGAGGGCTCGTAGTCGAATCGCGGGTTGTCGCGGATGGCCACCACCGGGATGCCCGCCTCGGCGAGCACCCGCCACTGCGCGACGTAACCCCGCGGTGTCCGCTCGCGCAGCCCCACCCGCACGTCCCTGGTGCCCATCGTGATCACGGCCTCGGGCCGCCGCTGGAGTATCTCCGCCAGCACGGCATCGTTCCAGCTCGCGCACTCCGGCCACTTCGACCCCTCGATCAGCGCACACCCGCCCTTGAGCATCGTGGTTACCTGCCAGCCCCGGTTGCGCACGATCGGCCGCAGCGCGGCGATGTACTGGTGGGCGTGCGAATCGCCGGTGAGCACCACACGCCGGGTCGGCGGGCCCTCCGGCTCGATGGTGCACACCCGCAGGTCCTCGTGTCGCGGCGAGTCGACGCATTCCTCGTCGGGTAGCGGCGCGTACTGGTGCGGCAGCGCCGCGAACGGTGGCACCACCGACGCCCGCACGTCCAGGATCGGGCCACCGGCCTCCATCGCCATCGCCCCGGGGTGGTCAGGGTCGTCCACGTCGAGCGCGAACGACGCCCGCTGCGTGCTCACCAGCTGCCACGCCCCTGCCACGAGCAACACCGGCACGAGTGCTGCCACGCCGAACCGGTAAGCGCCCCAGTTGGTGCTCACCCCGATCCTGGAATCGCGCACCGGCTGTTCCACCAGGTGATACGTCAACGCGGCGAGCACCATCGAGACAGCGATCACCACGGCGCCGCCGCGCCAGCCGACGGCAGGCTGGTCGCGCCAGATCAGGTAGAACAGCAACACCGGCCAGTGCCACAGGTACAGCGAGTAGCTGAGGTTGCCCAGGTAGATCAACGGACGCGAGGACAGGAACCGGTCGGCGCCCACCCGGTATCCGGTGACGCCCGCCACAAGTACCAGCGCGGCCGACACGGTCGGCCACAGCGCCGCGTAACCCGGGAACACCGTGCCGACCTGAAGCAGCATCCCGCACGAGACGAGACCGAACACACCCAGCCAGCCGAGCAGAACTCGCAGCATCCCCGGCACCGTGATCGCCTCGATCACCAGAGCGAGCAGCCCACCGAGCGCGAACTCCCAGATCCTTGTCAGCGACGTGAAGTACGCCAGCGGCTGGTCGACCGCGGTCAGCCACACCGAGTAGGCCAGCGACACCGCGAGCAGGACGCCGAGCACGGTGAACAGCGACCGTCGCAGGCTCCAGCCCGCCCTTCGCGCGAAGAACGCGACGCCGGCGACCAGCAGCGGCCACACCAGGTAGAACTGGCCCTGGATCGACAAGGACCAGAAGTGCTGCACCACACTGGCGCTGCTGTGCTGGGCAAAGTAGTTCACCGAGTCCGCGGCGAGCACCCAGTTCTCCGCGTACAGCGCCGAGGCGACCACTTCGCGGATGGTCTGGAACCAGCGATGCTCCGGCAGCAGCCACACCGACAGCGCGATGGTGGCCAGCAACACGGTCAGCGCCGCGGGAAAGAGCCGCTTGATCATGCGACCCCACATCGGCCGGAACTCGATGCGGCCGCGCAGGCCTGCGCGGAACAGTTGCCCCGTGATCAGGAAGCCGGAGATGAGGAAGAACACGTCCACACCACCGGAAATGCGGCCCAGCCACACGTGATAGACGACCACGAGCACGGCCGCGAGCGCGCGCAGACCCTGCAACTCCGGCCGGTACCGCCGCTGCGGCCGCGAGGACGTGGCAAGCCCTTCGGGCACCGAGGCTCGAAGCACGGACATCCGGTGGTTTCCTCCAGTGTTCGGACAACAACTCATCGCGGCGCCGATGAGGTATCGTCCAGCCCTCGCCGGCCGATGCCCTCGCTGGCCGCGCGGGTGTCCGGAACCGACGTTCCCAGCGGTCCGGACAGCACGCGTACCTGTGACAATGGGTTAACCAGCGTCACGCGGCTGCTGAGGATAGCGTGGCGCTCCGCCCGGTTCGGCACCGCATGCCCGTTCGGGGACCGCGCCGACCGGGCCACACCACCTTCGGTGCCGGTCCCTATCATCTGGCCGGTGACGGCACACGACGATCTCGCCCACCTCGACACGTCGATCTTGCCGCCACGGCAGCGACAGCTACTGGCGGTAATCCGGGACTGGGTGATCAGGCACGGCTACTCGCCGACGACGCGGCAACTCGCCGACGCCGTCGGCCTGCGGTCGACGTCCTCGGTGTCGAAACACCTGGCGAGCCTGGAGGAAACCGGGTTCCTGCGGCGTGGCGGCGCATTGTCCAGACCTATCGACGTTCGGATGTTCCTGCCGCGGCAGGCCGCCGACGAGCCCGAGGACGGCTCGGTGACCGTTCCCGTGGTCGGCGAGATCGCCGCGGGCGTCCCGATCGCCGCGGAGCAGCACGTCGACGACATGCTGCGGCTGCCGCGTGAACTGGCGGGCCGGGGCAACGTCTTCGGATTGCGGGTGCGCGGTGACTCGATGGTCGACGCGGCGATCTGTGACGGCGATCTCGTGGTGGTGCGGCAACAGCCGGAGGCCCACTCCGGCCAGATCGTCGCCGCGATGATCGACGACGAGGCCACGGTGAAGGTGTATCGCCGCAGGGGTGGCCACGTGTACCTGGAGCCGCGCAACCCCGACTACGAGGTGATCGACGGCGACGACGCCGTCGTACTGGGCATCGTCGTGTCCGTACTGCGCAGCCTCTGAGCGCAGCCTGGCGAGCGGCGCCGCGGCGGACCTCAGGCCGTCGACCGGTGGCCCAGCAGGCTGCGCAACCGCTCGAGCAGGTCGCTTCGGGACGTGCAGCCGAACCGCTGCCGCATCCTGGCGACGTGATACTCCACGGTCTTCGCCGAGATGAACAGCCGCTGCCCGATCTCCTTGTAGGTGAAGCCGTCCACCACCAGCTCGGCGACCTCGCGTTCCCGCTCGCTGAGCGCTGCCGCCGCGCGCCGGGTGGGTTCGTCGGTCCCGTCCTGGCCGCCATGCCGATCGGTGCCCTGCCGCGACGTCGACGGCTGCAGTGCACGGGCACAGCCCAGCAGCCGCAGCATCGCCTTGCGGTCCGTGGTGCGGATCGCGGCCTGACCGGCGAGCCGGGCCCCGTCCCA
The DNA here is from genome assembly GCF_000244955.1 of Saccharomonospora marina XMU15. Lineage (GTDB taxonomy): Bacteria > Actinomycetota > Actinomycetes > Mycobacteriales > Pseudonocardiaceae > Saccharomonospora_A > Saccharomonospora_A marina. Next base: position 3,187,835 of record NZ_CM001439.1, read on the forward strand.
CCGCAGGCCCGCGGCGTGCAACCCACGCGCTGCCGACTCCACGGAGGCGGGGTCGATGTTCCCGGCAAGCACGTCGAGCCAACCGTGCGCGGCCGTGGCCAGCACCTTGAGATACGGGTGGTCGTCGGCCAGCGCGGCGAGTGCGGTGACGTGAGGTTCGGCGGCGTCCAGTCGCTCGCTGACGATCGCGGCGTGCATCCGGTTCCACCGCAGCGGGGCCTCCCACAGTGGCGGGTTGCCGAGCTGGTCGAGCAGCGTCTCGGCCTCGGCCAGGTGCGGGGCCAACCGGTCCTGCTCGCCCAGCCTCGCCGCCACCACCGCCAGCTCACCGAGCGGCAGCAGGCAGAACAGATCCGTGGGGTGGCGCACGGCGACTTCCCTGGCCTGTTCCCAGGCGTCGCGTAGCGCAGCGAGGTCGCTCTCCCTGCGGGCGATCCCCGCCCGCAGCGCCGAGGCCACCAGTGCGTCGCGAGGCTCCAGCTTGTCCGGCGAACCGCCCACGTCGGACAGTAGCCGCCCGGCGATCTCGGTGTCGCCGCGCAGCATCGCTGCCCAGGCCCGCAACAGCCGGTGCCTGCGGACGGCGAGCGCGCCTCCCATCCGCGCTGCCTCCGCGCGCCGCAGCACCGAGTCGGCGACCGTGAACTCGCCACAGTGCAGGGCCACGAGCGCGGCCAGAGCGGCGGGCGTGTCGGGCAGCAGTTCCGCGCGGCCCACCGGTTCCAGCATCGACGATGCGCGGGTGAGCGTGGCCAGCGCGGTGGCGGCGGCTTCGGTCACCGACTGCCGGACGCCTTGCGCCAGTTGGGTGAGGACGCTGTTGACCAACACGGGTGGGCCGCCGCCTTCGCGCTCGGCCAGCAGTTGTTGCGCCGGTGCCAGTTGCCCGGTGCCGATGAGGGCGAGCACGGCGAACGCCGTGCCGGAGACCGAACCCGCCCAGCGGTGCAATTCGGCGCTGGACCCGAGCAGGCCACGATGCGCCAGCACCGTGCCCGCGACGTGGGCGGCTGCCGCCCTGTCGGCGTCCTCCGCGCCGGAAAGCACACCGTCGGCCAGCCGAAGTGCGGTGTCGAGGTCACCGCACAGTGCCGCGGCCCGTGCCCGGCGTCCCGCCAGCGCGGCGGCGGGCGAGCCCGCCGCAGTGGCCGCGGCGTACAGTTCGGCGGCCAGTTCCGGCGAGTCCGCGAAGGCCTCGTCGGCTGCCTCCTCGAACGCGGCCGCGATACCGCTGCCGCCCACTCCCGTGCCGAGCAACGGGCGCACCAGCGCCAGCAACGGACCACCCCGCTCACGCTGCGCCTCGACGAGTCCGCGGTGCACGGCCAGTCTGCGTTCCGCCGGGGTGAGCGCGGTGATCGCGCGCCTGGCGATCGGCAGCAACGCACCGCCGCGGTCGAGCATCCCGGTGGCGCGGGCGGCGTCGAGCAGTTCCCACGCGGCGTCGGCGTCGAGTCCCAGCAGGGCGGTGAGCAGTTCGGCCTGCAACTCCGGAGCCACCGCCTTGGCGAGCAGCAACTGGTGCAGTCGCGGGTCGAGGCGGTCCAGCTCGGACTGGAAACGGGTGAGTGCCGCGTGCGGCACGCGGAAGGGAGCGGCAGGCGGCGACTGCTCGGCCTGCACGGGGCGCAATGCGTGCAGCACCCGGTCGACGTACCGCGGAACACCGCCGGTGTGGGCCTCCAGCGTTTCGGCCAGTTCGGCAGCCGCGCCGTCGCCGTCGAGCGCGTCGCCGAGCAGGGCGCGGACCCGCTCGGCGACGGCCGCGCGATCCAGTGGCCGCAGCAGCACCGCCTGACGCGCGCGTTCGAGCACGCCGGTCAGTTAGGTGAGCGCGCGGCGCCGCGACCAGGGCCTGCGCGCGACGACGAGCGATCCGTTCTGCCGCGCGGCCAGTTCCGCCAGCCGCTCCAGGTGGCCCGACGGCAGCCGGTGCGCGTCGTCCACCAGGATGGCGGCCCGCGCGCAGCGCGCCGGGTCGGTCAGCGCCTCCTGTGTGTCGAGCACGGGCACGTCGGCGCGCCGGTAGCCGCGACCCAACTCGGCGAGCAGTGTGGTCTTCCCATATCCGCCAGGAGCGACGATCATTGCGCGTAGCGGCGCGAGCGGGTTGTCGGCGACGGCGGTGAGCAGTTCACCAGCTTCGTCACCGATGACGAGCTGACCCGCCCGCTCGGACTCGTACCGCACGCTCGTGCTCCACCCCCATCACCGGACCGGCATCCCTAGTACCCCTAGCCGGGTAACGCCGGCATCCCTAGTGCGATCGCTCGGAGACTCGGAGTGATCTCCGATGCCGGGGCAGACGCTACCGGCTTACCGTCGCTTGGAACCAAAGGTTCCTGATCTTGTCCGATATGTCCTTTTTGAGTAGCAATCCGATGGAGATAACCAATATGGGTCCGGTGCAGACGCTGCACGAATTCGCAACGAACCTCCTGAGCGACCCACAGGCGCTGGCGGACTTCGACGCCGATCCGCAGGGGGTGTTGAATGCCGCCGGACTCGGGGACGTCACCGCCGCCGACGTGCGGGAGATCCTTCCGCTGGTGATGGACACCGCACCCGCCGCCGCCGGCGAGCCGCTCGGCTCGCTGGCGGCCACCGCCGATGTCACCGGCACTCTCGACAACGCCGTTACCCACCTCAGCGAGGCGGGTTCCACGCTGGTCGGTGGCGTGGCCGACGTCGCTTCCGGACCGCTGGGCGCGCTGCCCGACCTGAGCGGTGTGTTCGGCGGCGTCAGTGACGTGGCAAGCGCGACCGGTCTGAACACCGTCACCGACGGCGTGCTCAACACCGTGTCCGATGTCGTGGACGGCGTGGCCGACACCGTCGACGAGGTGCCGGTGGCGGGCCCGCTGGTGGACGCCGCCGCAACCGACCTGCAGCACACCGTGGCCGGTGTGGGCGAACACCTCTACGACGGCAAGCTCGTCGGCGCGGTGGCCGACGGCGTCACCAACCACCTCGGCGACGCCGCGCTGGCAGGTGCCCTCGTCGACACCGTCAGCGGGCTGCCCGCCGTCGGCGAGCCGCTGGGCGGACTTGTCGAGACCGTGCGGTACGAGGGTGGCGCCATGCTCGGTGCCGCCAACGGTGCGCTCGGCTCCACCCCGATCGGTGAGCCGAGCGGCCAGGCGCTGGCCGCCGCGAACAACGACGGCGACTTCGACGCCACGGGTGACGTGGCCGACACACTGGACCACGTCGCGGCCGCCGCTCCGGCGCTGCCCGCCACGCCGTCCGTCGAGGACGCGGTCGGCACGGTCGAGGGCACCGTGGGCATGGTGCAGCACACCGTCAGCGACGTCACCGAGGACGTGCCCGTCGCGGGCACCGTTGTCGACGACGTCAACGACGCGGTCGGCGACCTGGCAGGTTCCGACCTCGCCCAGGGCGTGGCCGTCATGGACCCGGTCGACACCGTGGTGGACACCGTCGACAGCGTCGGCGTCAGCGACCTCGGCAACCTCGCCGGTGGTCTGGACGTGCCCGGCACCGACAACCTGCCGAGCACCCAGGACCTCGACCTCGGCATGTGAGCCCGCACAGCGGCTGAAACCGTGGGCCTTGGGCCCGCTCTCCTCACAGAGCGGGCCCAAGGCCCTTTTCCGTGGTGCGGGCCGTGCGCTTCGTGACGGCAGCGACACTCCTCATTCACCGCGCGCTGGGGCCCCATTTATGCCCGGGGGTTTGACTCCTCCCCGACGTCCGTTCCACCACGACGACGGGAGCGTAATCACGGTGACGACAGCAGCATCGAACAGCAGCGACGGGCTCGGACGGCGAACCTTCCTGCGCGGCGGTGCCGCCGCGGGCGCGGCTTCGGCGTTCCTGGGCCTGATGGGGTCCGGCGCCAGGGCCGAGCAGGGCAGCCGCGGGCCGGTGCGTTACCAGCAGGCCGAGGACAACGGCGGCTACGGGCCGCTTCAGCCAGCACCCGGTGGTGAGCTGCTGCTGCCCGCGGGGTTCTCCTATGTCGCGTTCGGACACACGGCAACCCCGATGAGCGACGGCACGCCCACGCCGGGACGGCACGACGGCATGGCTGCCTTCGACGGTGAGAACGGCATGATCCGGCTCGTCCGCAACCACGAGCAGGGGTCCGGGCTCGCGTATGCCAACCCCAACTACGACCCGCTGGCCGCCGGTGGAACCACCACGATGGTGTTCGATCCGGAGTCCATGGCGCTGGTCAGCACCCACCCGACTCTCGCCGGAACGGTGCGCAACTGCGCGGGCGGGCCCACGCCGTCGGGAAGCTGGCTGTCCTGCGAGGAGACCTTCACCGGCCTCGACAGGCCCAAGCCGCACGGGTACGTGTTCGAGGTGCCCGCCGACGCCGACGGCCCCGTCGACCCGGTGCCGTACAAGCAGATGGGACGGTTCGTCCACGAGGCCGTGGCGGTCGATCCGCGAACCGGGATCGTCTACGAGACCGAGGACCGGGGCAGCGCGGGCTTCTACCGGTTCCTTCCCGACGACAGGGACAACCTCGGTGCCGGTGGCAGGCTGCAGATGCTGGCGATCAAGGACCGGCCCGGCTACGACACGCGGATCGGGCAGCGGGTCGGCAAACCGCTGCCCGTCGAGTGGGTCGACATCGCCGACCCCGACCCCGACAGCGACGACTCGCTGGCCGTCTTCTACCAGGGCCGCGACGGTGGTGGAGCGACGTTCGCACGGCTGGAGGGCGCCTGGTACGCAGGCGGTTCGGTCTTCATCAACTCGACCAGTGGCGGCGACGCCGGTCTCGGCCAGGTGTGGGAGTACCGGCCGCGCGGCGACTCCGGCGGCCAGCTCGTGCTCGTGTACGAGTCGACCGACCCGGAGCTGCTGCAAAGCCCCGACAACATCTGCGTCTCCCCCAACACCGGCGGACTGGTGCTGTGTGAGGACGGCGACGGCCGCGACTTCCTGCGCGGCGTCACCAACCGTGGCCAGATCTTCGACCTCGCGGCGTTGAACAGTTCCAGCACCAGCGAGCTGGCGGGTGCCACGTTCAGCCCCGACGGCCGGATTCTGTTCTTCAACGTGCAAAGCCCCGGCATCACCTACGCGGTGACCGGCCCCTGGGACAGGGGCGCCCTGTAGGGCGGCCGCGGGCGTCCGGGTCGGCAAGTGAGCCCGCCGACCTGGACGCCCAGCGCCGCGGCGAGCAGGGCGACCGTCGCGCCGCACCGGACCCACGGCGGTCCGCGGACCACCTGGCTGGAACACCACGGCGGACGTCAGACACGTCACACGGAATGCGCCCCTGCAGGCAGGTGCTGGGGTCCGCACGACCGTCTGCTACGCTTCGCTCCATGCGCCCGCTCATGACATCGTCACTGAACGTAGTAGTGAGGCGCGTCGGCTGAACCCAGGTCGCCGACGCGCAGCGTTGTCGACCACGGTTGTCGAATCCTTCTCGGGACCTGGCCCGGATCTCTTCGGTTCCTCGAGTTGGAGTCCCATGATGTCTCTCGATGTCGGTTCTGCTTCGTATCACATCCGCTCCGCCCGGCCGTCGTTCCCGGCACGACGCCGGATCGCCACGTATTTCACCGGCGGCGTCGACGGCCTGCTGGCGCTCTCGGCAGCCCTGCGGCAAGGTGGCTACCGGGTGCAGGACCTGTCCGTGGACGTCCGCGACGGCGTTACCGAAGGCAGCATGGTGTGCACCGTCCTGATCAGCGACGGCGGTGTGGAGCCGCTGCTGGACCACCTTCGAGCACTACCCCCGGTCGTCTCCTCCGAACTGCTGTGAAGCCGGCGTCAGCTCCGGGCTGCCACGCCGTTCCGGCAGGACCGGCGCTGGTGATCAGCCGGCGGTGACGGCGCGATAGATCTCCTCGAACCGAGCCAGCGTCCGTTCGTGGCCGTGCGACACGGCGATGGAGCGACTCACCGTGCCCATGCCGCGTCGTAGCTCCTCATAGGACAGTATCCGGTCCAGTGTCGCGGCGAGCCCCGCGACATCGCCTGGCTCGACGAGAAAGCCGTTCTCTCCCGGTGAGACCAGGTGTGGCAGCGCGACCGCGTTCGCCGCGACAACCGGCAGGCCACTGGCCAGCGCCTCGAGGGTCGCGATGCTCTGCAGTTCGGCGATGCCGGGGATCGCGAAGACATCCGCGGCCTGGTACACCGACGGCAACTGCTCGTCGGGCACGAACCCGAGGAAGTGCACGTGTGGGCCCACCCCGACCTGCTCGGCGAGCCGTTGCAACTCCGGGCGGCGGGTGCCCTCCCCCGCGAGCACCAGTTGGGCGTCGAGGTGGCGCAGCCGCGCGAAGGCACGGATGAGTTCGTCGATCCGCTTCTCGGCATCGAGCCTTCCCACGAACGCGATCGTGGGAAGGTCGGGCAGCCCCAGTTCCTTACGGATCGCGGCGGCGGAGTCCGCCGGTGGGTGGAACCGCACGGTGTCGACTCCGCACGAGACCGGTTCGACGTGCCGGGCGAAGCCGTGCTCGGCCAGCAGCGCCGCGGCGGTGGGAGTGGGTGCGGTGACGTAGTCCGTACGGCGGTAGATGCGGCGGAAGTCGCGCCAGGCGAGGTCGGCGACGGGCGCGTGCAGCCGCCGGGGCAGGTACGGAAGCAGGTTGTCGGGCATGAAGTGGTTGGTCGCGACGACGGGAATGTCGTATCGTTGCGCGGCCCTGATAGCGGCGCGACCGATGGTGAAGTGGTCCTGCGTGTGGACCACCTCCGGCCGCACGGCGGCGACGATGCGCCGAACGATGAGCGGCACCCCTGGCGGAGGGACGAAGCGCACCCTGGGGTGGATCAGCAGTGGGAGCGAGCGCAGCCGGTGCAGCCGCACGCCACCGTCGCGGACGTCCTGCCGTGGACCGGTCTCGGAGGCGCACACCACATGCACGTCGTGGCCACGCTCGGCCAGGCCCTTCGCGAGCCGGTCGGCGAAGAAGGAGCTCCCGCTGAGGTCGGGCGGATAGGTGTCGGTCGCAATCAGCACTCGCATGTTCAGCTCTTCTCGGCGACGTTCACAGCGGCGTACGAGCGGACGAGTACCACCACACCGACGACTATGACCGCGGCCGACAGGCCCATCGACGCGGTCCTGAGGGCCGTCTCCGGCATTGGCTCGCCGAGAACCAGCACACCGACGGAGGACGCGGCGACAGGATCGCTGATCTCCAGCATGGCGAACGCCAGTGCGAAGCGTCGCATTCTGTACGCGTGTTGCTGGGCGATTCCCCCGATGGAGAGCAGCACCACGATCGCCAGGGTCAGCCAGTCGAGCACGGCCGCCGGGTCGGCCAGTGCCCGGTGCCCGACGACTCCGACCAGTGCTGAGCCCACCCCGAAGGTGACTCCGGCGGCGAAGCCGAGCGCGATCGCCTTGGCGCTGCCGGTGAAGACGAGCCAGGACACAGCCATCGCCGCGGCGTTCAGGCCCAGCGTCACGACGGTGAGCAGCAGCGCCGGTGGCAGGCTCAACATCGGGTCCTTCGGGGTGTGCGGCAAAGCCAGCACCAGCCCGATCAGCCCCACCACGATGGCCACCGAGCCCGCCAGTTCGGGCAGCCGGATGCGGCGACGATCGAGCACGGCCTTGGTGATCACGGCGAACAGCAGGCCTGTGGTGCCCGACGGTTGGATGATGCTGACCGGCCCCAAGCTGAGCGCCACGACGTGCAGTGCCACCCCCGCCGCGGCGAAGGCCGCCCCGAGCAGCCATCGAGGCTGCTTGACCAGCCGCCCGAAGAACCGCAGCTGCCCACCACCCAGTGCCCAGCTTCGTACCGCCACTCGCTCCTGCAACGCCGATCCCACGGCGATGAACATGGCCCCGGTGACCGCCATGGCGACGGCGAAGGCGAGCACGGTACTCAAGCCTTCGCGCCTCCTGTCGTCGCAAAGCTGGCGATCCACCCCGCGCCCGGCCGCGGTCGCGCCTGCGAGCGCTTCGGCGGCGACACGTTCGGCATGGTGGGCGAGCCCTCCGATCGACGGTAGACCGAGCGGGCAGGTCGGCGGGTGACCCACTCGGGCTGCCCATTCTTCCGGGTCCTCACTCAACGCCACCGGGTGATTCGGTACAGCGCGTTCCCGCCACCGAACCCCCGTACGGGGGATAGCGGCAGTCAGCACCTCGACCGGCGCGGCACAAGAGGTACCGGGGCACCTCGTCACCGCCTTCAGCACGCTACAAGTAGGGTTGCCAGGCACACCGGCGGAGGTCGACGATCACACCCGTGCCCGCCGACGACTACGCCCGCTTCCTGCCCGCCCATCACCGCGCTCGGGCGGCGGCGAGTACCCCCAACTCGACGTGGTGGGAGTGGCGTGGCCGCCGGGTCCACATCCTCCGCGCTACCAATCCCGACGCGCCGGTACGGCTGCTGGTCATCCACGGCGCCGGTGGGCATGCGGCTGCTCTCTGGCCCTTCATCGGGCTTGTGGACGACATGGCCGACGCCTTGCTTCCGGACCTGCCGCTGTACGGCGACACGATCGATCCCGACCCGGCGGGGGTGCGCTACGACGCTTGGGTTGAACTGCTGTGCGACCTTGTCTCGGTCGAACGGGCGGCCGATGCCCGTCCATTGGTGCTGTTCGGTGCGAGCATGGGCGGCATGCTGGCGTACGAGGTCGCTGCCCGCACCCGCGAGGTCGCTGCCGTGGCCGCCACCTGCTTGCTTGACCCTCGCGACCCCGACGCACTTCGCGCGGCCGCCCGGTTCAGCATCGCCGGAGGCGTCGCACCGGCGGTATTGGGTTCGATCGCACGGTTGGCGGGCAGGGTTCGACTACCGATTCGCCGGCTCGTCGACATGCGAAAGATGAGCAACCAGCCCGCACTGTCCGCATTGTGCTCGGCTGATCCGCGCGGCGGCGTGCGAGTGCCCATCGGCTTCCTGTCCAGCTTCCTGCGCTTCGCACACACACCGCCGGAGGATTTCGACGCGGCGCCGGTTCTCCTGGTTCACCCAGCCGAGGACCGCTGGATACCGCCGGAGGTCAGCGCGCGCTTCCTCGCCCGTATCAACGGTGACACCTCGCTGGTCTTGCTGGACAACTGTGGTCACTTCCCGGCGGAGGAACCCGGGCTGACCCTGCTGATCGATGCACTGCGCTCGTTGCAGGGAGCGGCGTAGAGCCGAGGCGGGGCCCAACCGACGTTGCGCTACTGACCATAGACGGCCATCAGCAACTCCGCCGGAGGTGCCACGGTAAGGCAGAACGGGTGTCCTGCCGGATCAAGCAACACGCGCCGACGCGCATCGGCTCGGTAGTCCGCCCGGGCGGCTCCCAAGGCGAGTGCAAGTTGTCCTGCCTTGTTAAGCCGCTCTGCGGCAGTCAGATCCAGCTGCACGATCGACGTTGCGAGGCCAGGTCGGACTCTCGCAGTCCACGACTCGCTGCATGACTGAGAGGAGCCCAGGAGCCTGGACCGCTGCGCTGCTTTCGTGACTCCACGGAACTCGCCCGCCGAGCAACTCGGAATCGAAGTTGGCCAGCTCGTCCAGTCAGCACAGTCAACCGAGAGGCCGACGAAGCGCAGTTGCCTCGAACCTGACGGACTCGACACGAGGTGATCGTAGACCGCGGCCCGACCGGTGATGCCTCACCTTCGGTGACGAAGGAACAGGCCGTCACGCTTCCGCGCCGTGCGCCACGGCGTGGCGGGTGTGGTGATGGTGCAGGGCCTTCTCGTCCTCGTGCCGCTGCGCGGGCTTGAGGTCGAAGACCACCCGCTTCACGTTGCCGGTGAACGGGTACGGCGCCCTGTCCTCGTAGTCGGTGTCCACGACGAGCCCGTTGTCGCGGCCGACGTCCAGCCCCGCGTAGGAGGAGAACGTGATCGGCACGGTCCGGGGCAGCCTGCCCTCGCCGATCTTGCTCTCGCCTGCCCACAGCGTGACGGTGCCTGCCGTGCCGGGCTTGTTCTCGTCCGCCTCGAACAACAGCTTCACCGTCACCTGGCCTGTGGGAACGGGTTCGGTGGAAACCTGCCGGTAGGTCTCGATGCCGAGGAACGCGTAGGTGTGCCGCAGCAGACCGTCGCGGCCGACCCAGAGCGCGAACCCGCCGGTGAAGTCGGCGTTCGCGACGAGGACACCCTCACCCCCGCCTTCGGGCACCTCCAGCTCGGCCTCGATCGCGTAGGACCTGCCCGCGATTCGCGGAATCATGCCCCGCTGCACGTTCTGCACGTCGCCCGCGAACGTGTACCGGGTGACCGGCGGCAACGGCGGCAGGACCCCGAAGAAGACACACAGCCCGCCCAGCAGCGGCAGCACCCGGTTGCGTTCGGCCTCCGACCACCACAGCTGCTTGAGTTCCTCCAGCTTGCCTGGGTGTTCGTCGGCCAGGTCGTGTGCCTGGGAGAAGTCGTCGGGCAGGTAGTACAGCTCCCACGTCGCGTCCTGCTCCCATCCGCCGGGACCGAGACGCTGCAACGTCTGCGGGCTGAAGTCCCACGGGTCGCGGTCGAGTCTGCTGCACGCCCACCAGCCGTCCTTGTAGATCGACCTGCTGCCGAAGGCCTCCGAGTACTGCACCGTGTGCCGCTCCTCGGCATCGGCGTCGTCGAAGGTGTACAGGAAGCTGGTGCCGTCCATCGGCTCCTGACCGATCCCGTCCACGGAGTTGGGCTCCGGGATCCCCGCGGCTTCGAGCACGGTCGGAGCGATGTCGATGCAGTGGGTGAACTGCGACCGGATTCCGGTGTTCCTGATACGCCGCGGCCACGCAACCACCATCGGGTCGCGGGTGCCACCAAGGTGGCTGGCGACCTGCTTGCCCCACTTGAACGGCGTGTTGTTGGCGTGCGCCCAGGCAGCGGCGAAGTGCGGAGCGGTGTGCTCGCTGCCGAGTTCCTCGATCCCGCCGTGCTCCTCGATCAGCTCCAGCTGCTGCTCGGGTTCGAGCACCAGACCGTTGAGGAACGTCATCTCGTTGAACAGCCCGGTCGTCGTGCCCTCCATGCTCGCGCCGTTGTCGCCCCAGACGTAGAAGATGAGCGTGTTGTCCAGATCGCCTGCTTCCTCGACGGCGTCGAGCAGGCGGCCGACGTTGTGGTCGGCGTTCTCCGAGTAACCCGCGAAGACCTCCATCTGGCGGGCGTAGAGCTTGCGCTGTGCGGCGGTGAGCGAGTCCCAGGCCGGGAACAGGTCGGGCCGCTCGGTCAGTTCCGTGTCCTCAGGCACGATCCCCAACCGCTTCTGCCGTTCGAGCGTCTCGCGGCGGTAGACGTCCCACCCCTGGTCGAACTTGCCCTTGTACCTGTCCGCCCATTCCTTGGCAACGTGGTGCGGTGCGTGGCTGCAGCCGGTCGCGTAGTACATGAACCACGGTTTCTTGGCGTCCTGCGCGCGTACCGCGTGCAGCCACTCGACGGCCTTGTCGGTGAGGTCGTCGGGGAAGTAGTACTTCTGGCCGTTCTTGCCTTCCGGCACCCCCAGCACGGAGTTGTCCTGAGTGATGATGGGGTCGTACTGTCCGGCCGCACCGCTGAGGAAACCCCAGAAGTGGTCGAAGCCCCACGACAGCGGCCACCGGCTGAACGGGCCGGCCGCACCCTGCACGTCGTCAGGGGTGAGGTGCCATTTGCCGAAACCGCCGGTGACGTAGCCGTTGTCGCGAAGGATGCGCGGCAACGCCGCGCAGCTTCGCGGCACCGATGCGCTGTAGCCGGGGAACGGACCGGCGAACTCGGCGACGGACCCGAAGCCGACCCGGTGGTTGTTGCGACCGGTCAGCGTCGCCGCTCTGGTCGGGGAGCACACGGCCGCGAGATGGAACCGGTTGTAGGTCAGGCCCAGCTGCTGCACGCGGGAAAGGTTGGGCGTCTCGATCGCGCCTCCGAAGGTGCTCGGCCCGCCGAAACCCGCATCGTCGATGAGCACGATCAGTACGTTGGGGGCCCCGGCCGGAGGTGTCGGGCTCGACACGATCGACCAGTCGACCACGGAGGTGTCCAGGGTCGGCCCGGCCACCCCTGCGAAGCCCGGATCGGGCATCGGCAGCACGGTCCGGTCGGGGTTGAGCTTGCTCATCGCCTCGGTCAGCGAGTCGCGCAGCGCGCCGATACCACCGTTCTCGCTCTGCACGAGGGACCGAGTTCGCGCGGCTTCGAGCGTCTGTTCCACGGCGAGCAGGTGGGTGTCGTCGAAGACCGCGACGACACCCGCGGAGCCCGGCGGTATCGTTTCACCGATCCTGCTCTGGACACGCTGCTGCAACCGGCTCGCGGTGAACTTGCCCGCGAGCCACCCGACGAGCGCACCGGTCGCCACTGTGGACGCCAGCAGGAACGGCGCGAACAGGCCCACCGCCAGGCCGACGCCGCCGCCCCACCGCGCGCCGGAACGGCCCAGATGGTCACCGGTGAGTTCGACCCTGACCTTGCCGTTCTGCTTGTGGGTGACGAGGACGACGCCCTCGACCGCCACCTCCTTGCGTTTCACCCTGGCGACCAGCCTCTTGAAGTCCGTCCGCCCCGTCTCCAGGTCCGGGTAGCCCGCCACGAGAACATCGGTTGGCGCCTGAGCCATCACACCGTTTCCTTTCGCTCCGGTTTGCCGCCGTGGCATCGCCGCCAGGTGTTGGCGCTGCCGCAGGTGCAGGGGTCGTTCCACGAGCGAGCGGCATCCGCCGCCGCGTAGCGGTCGCGCACGGCGCTCGGTTCCTCACCTCGTCGCAGTAGGTCGGCCATCACCCGCATCGGCTCGTCGATGTGCCGGAAGAACCGCTGGTAGCCGGCGCAGAGGTAGTGCAGTCCCGGCTCGCCGTCGGGTGTGGTGAGGAACCGGTCCTTGGGGCAGCCGCCGTTGCACGCGAAGCGGACATCACACCGGCGGCAGTAGTCGGGAAGCGAGTCCGCCTTGGCCTGGCCGAAGGCACGCTGCCGCGGTGAGGTGACCAGTTCCAGCAGCGTGCGGCCCTGCGCGATGTTGCCGAGCAGGTGTTGCCGCTCGACGTAGTGGTCGCAGGAGTAGACGTCGCCGTTGTGTTCCAGCGCCAGCGCCGTGCCGCAGGTGCGGGCGTGCACGCACATGCCGACCTGGTCCATGCCCAGCCAGTGCGCCAGTGCGGTGTCGAAAACCTGGACGAACACGTTGCCGACGTCGTGGCGCACCCACTCCTCGAACGCCTCCACGAGGAACTGGCCGTACTGCCGCGCGCCCACCGAGCGGGGGCCGGCCACGTCGGGCGCGGCCTCGCGTTCCACCACGGGAATGAACTGGACGAAGCGCGCGCCGAGTTGGTCACGCAGGAAGGTGTAGACCTCGCGGCCGTGGTCACCGTTGGCGGCGTTGACCGTGGTCAACGCGTTCCAGTCGACGTGGTGCTCACGCAGCACGTCGAGACCGCGCATCACCCGGTCGAAGGTTGGTCTGCCGCCCTTGTCGACCCGGTAGTAGTCGTGCATCGCCCGGGGCCCGTCGACCGAAAGGCCCACCAGGAAGCCGTGCTCGCGCAGGAACTCACCCCACTCGCCGTCCAGCAGGGTTCCGTTCGTCTGCAGCGTGTTGAGCACCCGTTGCCCGGGGCGGCGCAGCTTCTCCTCGAGTTCGATCGTGCGACGGAAGAACTCCAGACCCATCATGGTCGGCTCGCCACCCTGGAACGCGACCACCACCTCGTCGGCGTCGGCGTGGGCGGCGAGCAACTGGTCGAGGTAGGCCTCGTGCACGTGCGGTTCCATCCGGAAGCCGCTGCCGGGGTAGAGCTGCTCCTTGGACAGGAAGAAGCAGTAATCGCAGTCCAGGTTGCAGATCGCCCCGGTGGGCTTGGCCATGATGTGGAACGCGGTGGCAGCCATAGACTCCCCATCGTTTCGCCGGCTGCCCGCCTGTGCCTTCCCCCGCGGAGGGCGAAGCCACAGCAGTCACCTGATCGGCACCGACCCGAACGTGCGAAACCGTTGCCGTGGGAACCGCGAGGCGAGGTCCACGGCAAGACATCACTTCGAACCGGCAGGCGAGGTGTTCGCCTCCCGCTACGATCCACTCGTGGACCTGTTCAGCGTGGACATCCTGCACATCGAACATCCGGGTGGGTTCCGCAACGCGCTGTGGCGCACGACCTACCGGGTTGACGTGTACGACGACCACGGCGAAGCGCTGGCCACCGTGCGCGAGCGGCAGCAACCGGGAGCGCTGAAGCTCGGCCGCGCCACCGGGTTCTCCGGGCACCTGCCGTTCGACCTGCGAGTGACCGGACCCGACGGCCGCGACCTGCTCGGCATTCGCAAGGGTTTCTCAGGACGCCGCGCCAGGGTCGACGTCACCGATCCGGCCGGGCCGCTCGTCGGCTCGTTGGTCCGGCAAGGCCTCCGCGACATCGCCGTCAACGATCAGCAGGGGCGATCACACGGCAACCTCAGCGACATCGCGGCGTTCCAGTTCGGTGCGCTCGCCAGGCGGGACGGCCGCAAAGTGCGCAGAGACCTCCTGCGGATGCCTCCCGAACTCGGCTCGCCCGTACGGGAGCTGGTGATCGGCGCGGCCTTGGCGTTCGACATCGTGCACGGCAAAGGCACCACCAAGCCCTCCGGTTGGTCGTGGCCCGCGGGCTGACAGGACGGACCTCACCAGCCACTGCGCATGACGGAACCCCCACCCTCCTCCTCGTCACCGGTGTCAGCACCGATGATCTCGTCCGGGTCGTGGCCCTCGCGGATCTCCTGGTGCGCACGCGCCAGGTCGGGCAGCGAGGCCGCCATGGCGGCCTTGACCCCCTCGTCGTCGAGCGCGCGCCCCGAGGCGACGTCGTCCCAGGAAAGCTCGCCCTCCTTGATCCGGGCCACCAGTTCCTTCAGCTCGCGCGGGGCGCGGGGGCTCTCCGCGTGCCGCTCGATGGCGGCCAGGTCCTGCTCGGACAGACCGGAGGAACGGGTCTGCAACTGGTTCGCCTGGGAAACTGCCTGGTCCACACCTGTCAGCCGGGCGTCCACCTCGGCGACCAGCTCGGCCAGCCTGGCCTGATCGTAGGGAAAGGTCACTGTGCACCTCCGGTTTCGCCGGGCGGCGGCGTGCTCGGTGTCGTGGAATAGCGGCCACCAGCGGCGTTGGCGCTCTTGTTCAGACCATATCCGCCGAACGCCGCGCCGATGGCGCCCGACTTGGCCGCCTTGGCGCCGTCGGCGTACTTCTCCTGGCCTTCCTGGTAGGAGTCGAGTACGTCCAGCGCGTCGTTGACGTCGCGGATGTCCTTGATCTTCATCAGCGCGGTGCCCATTGCCACGATGCCGTCCACCATGCCCTGCACGCCCTCGATGAGGGTCTGGATGGAAATGATGATCTTGCGGATGGCGTCGACGATCTGGACGGCGTCGTAGACCATCCACACCGCCCTGCCCCAACCGACGACGGGTATCCACGCCGTCATCGCCGCTTCCATGAGCTTGGTGACCAGCTTGTCGAGCAGCATGAGCGCCACGCTGGTCGCGGTGCGGCAGGTGTTGGCCATGCTCTTGAACTTGTCGCCGATGATGCGGGCGACCTGCGAGTCGGCTTCCACGGCAACGGCCCACATGGTGTCCATCCGGCGCGCGAAGCTGTCCGCGGCATCGCCCTGCCAGTAGTCGCCGAGTTGGTCGACACCGGCGTCGAGGTTGCGCCGCACCGAGTCCAGCGCCTTGGACACCTGATTCCACGCGTGCGCGTTGCCGTCGATCTTTTCGAAGTCGCCGAGCAGCGGGTTGATCAGCGACTCGACCAGGTTCTCGCCGGTGACCTTCTCGTAGATCCAGTTGACTCCCTGGATCTTCCAGCCTGCCTTTTCGATGAGTTCCTTGGTGCTCTGCCTGCCCGGGCGGTCCTCCGCTTCCGCGGCGAGCGCGGCGGCCGGGTCCTCGACGTCGGCGTAGGTGGTCACCGGCCACCTCCCGACACCGGGGCACCGGGCACCGTGTTGATCCCCTGCTCGAGCAGGTCGAGTGTCTCGACGACGCCCTTGTCCCGTTTGACGTAGGCGTCCGCGGCCTTCGCCAGGCCCGCCGCATCCTTCAACATCATCTGGTTCGCGAAGTCGAGAGTGCGGCCGTACAGGTCCGCGACACCGTCCACCACAGGTACGAGCAGCGACAGCAGGCCGGTGAACCCGGACGTGTCGCCCCCCTTGGAGATCGCGTGGTCCTTGATGGTCAGGAAATGGCCCGCGTTGCGCTTCATCAGCTCGCCGTACCCGTCGAGCTCCGCGGGCTCGACCTTGAAGCCCCCAGCCACGTGTCCACCTTTCGTCCGTTCCGGAAATGGTGGTGTGACGTTACCCGCGAGCCACGAGTTCCAGGTGACTTCTCAACACCTGCGAGCCGCCTGCCGGTTCGCTCGGCGGGTAGCGAGCACCGAGTGCGACGTTAGGGTCTTCGGTGTGGGACTGTTCGCGGTACAGCGGGAGTTCAGCGCCTACGGCCCCTCACACTGGCTGGCACTGCTGGTGTTCGGCGTGGGAGCGGCACTGGTGGTCCGGGTTGGTCGTGGGCATCGCAGCCAGGCGCGGGCTGCGCTGCGCTTCAGTCGTGCTTTCGCGGTGACGATCCTTGCCCTCAGTCTTGCGAGACTGATCCACTCGCTGCTCCCGCCGAGCCTCCAGAACTCCGTTCCGCTGCACATTTCCGACCTCGTGCCCCTGGCCACCGCCTACGCTCTGTACTCGCGCAGCCGGTGGGCCTACGCGCTGACCTACTACTGGGGACTCGTGCTCAGCACCCAGGCACTGGCCACACCGGCTTTGACCGGTCCGGACTTCCCCCACTTCAATTTCCTGTTCTTCTGGGGAAGCCACCTACTGGTCGTCTGGGCCGCCGTCTACCTCACCTGGGGTCTCGGTATGCGCGTCGGATGGCGTAGCTACCGCATCACGGTCGCGATTACGGCGGGCTGGGCGGCGGCGACCATGAGCTTCAACGCCGTGGCGGGCACCAACTACGGCTTTCTCAATCGCAAACCCGAGACGGTCTCGGTGCTAGATCTGCTCGGCCCGTGGCCGTGGTACCTGCTGGCGCTCGCCGCCGTGCTGCTGGTGGTGTGGGCTTTGCTGACCTGGCCCTGGGTCCGGCACCGCAGGGGTGTCGGTGACTCGGGACGCCGGACTAACTGACGCCGTGGTCGGCTGAGGGAATCGACGAATCCGGGCCCGAATTCACCCATACAGGGAGTATCTCGCAGGAGGACAGCGCTTCTCGGCTTCGGCTGCGACTATCGATGGCCGAACTGGGGAGGACGAACAAGTCATGGCCTCGAAATACCAGCCGCGCGACCGCAACGGCCGATTCGCCTCGAAAACGGGGGTGGCCGCGGTCGCCACGGCCGGCCTCGTCGCCTTCGGCGCGACCACGGGTGGCACCGGTGGGCCCGCCGGTTCGCTGGGCAGCGGCACGAGCTCGAGCGTGGGCAAGAATCTCTCGGCGCGCAAGGCCGACAGCCAGAAATCAGCGCGCGCCGGGCGAGCTGACGAGGCATGGAACCGGCTGGGCATGCGCACGCTGAGGAAAGCGGCCCGGCACCACACCGAATGCGTCAGCCGGTCGTTCGGCGAGGTGCGGCAGTACCTCGCCCGCACCCGCTGCACGTCCTTGCGTCGCGCGCTGTTCACCATCGGCGACGGCGAGGATTCGGTGGTGGTATCGGTGGCGTGGGTGAGCTTTCGCACTCGGGGGCAGGCCGCCCGACTCCGGGACCTCATCGACGTGCACGGCACCGGCGACATCGAGCCACTGGGTGGCGAGTTCGTCGGCGCGGCAGGTATCCGGTTCAGCGGACACAACTACGACTCCAGACTGAACCGGACGGTACTCACCGTCGCCGAAACCGAGACACTGTCCGGAGAGTTCAGCGCGGAAGACCTCGACACGGTGGCCGAGGTAGCCGCGCTGTTGCCACGACCGTGAGCCGCGTGCCGCCGGTGGACCACGACGACCGTCGGCGGCGCCACCACTCGCCCATGTCGCGAAATGTTTCCCCTCGCAGGCCACCAGTTGAGCTGCTCGCGGATTGTCAAACGCCGATGACGGTGACCAGTTTCTCCAGCCCCGCGAAATCGGAGGGGTTACGGGTGAGAAGAGGCCAGCCGTGAGCACCTGCGATCGCGGCGATTTGCAGGTCGGCGAGGCGACGGCGTGGTTGGCGGCCTGCAGCACGAATGCGTCCATAGAGCTGCCCGTAGAACCGAGCGGCCTCGGCGTCGAACGGCAGCGGAACGAAGCTGCTTTCGACCCACTGCAGTCGACGCAGTCGGACCCCTTGTTCGTCCGCGGTCTTGGCCGCGACCACCCCGGCAGAGAGTTCGGCCAGGGTGATCGCACTCAGGTACAAGGCACCGTCCGGCAAAGAATTCGGATCGAGTCCGTCACCGAGGTCGATGACGACATTGGTGTCCAACAGGGCCGGCGAGAGCGGCTCATTCATCAAAGGTCACGTCGCTGTCGACCAAGGCATCGATGTCAGCCCGCAGCCGTGCCGCATCCACCACGGGCAGATTGGCTACGGCTTCCGCGATCTCGGCTCGTGTCTGGTACTGGCGCCGCTGGACGGGGATCACCTCAGCGGTGGGTGTGTTGCCCCTGACGACCGTGAAGCGTTCTCCACGCTCTACCCGACTCAGGATCCGTGAGCTGTCGTTACGCAGCTCACTGGGAGTGATCTCAGACATACCGCGATGATAGCAATATTGCTTCAATTTGCTAAGCCCAACCGAGTCCGGCACCGCAGCCACTGGCGACGCCCGACGCTTACCCACAAGCCCACGCGCCCACGCGTCCGTGCCTGGCCGACCGACCACCGCGGTGCCGCCCCGTACCGGAACGCGGGCACACTCGGTAGTCGGTCGGCGTCGCCCGGCGTCAGCTTTGCGGGTATGCCGCCCAGCGCAGGTAGGGTTTGACCTCTTCGACCTGCTCGAACCGCTGCTTGGCGTCGTCGGTCGACATCGTCGGGGCCACGATCACCCGGTTGCCGGGCGTCCAGTCCGCTGGGGTGGAGACCGGGTGCGCGTCGGTGAGCTGCAGCGCGTCGATGACCCGCAGGATCTCGTCGAAGTTGCGGCCGACGGACTTCGGGTAGGTCAGCGTGAGCCGTACCTTGTTCTGCGGGTCGATGATGAACACCGAGCGCACCGTCGAGGTGTCACCCTCGCCCGGGTGAATCATGTCGTACAGCTCGGAAACCTTGCGGTCGGGGTCGGCGATGATCGGGAAGTTCAGGTCGGTGCCACCGACGTCCCGAATGTCCGGCGCCCAACCGCGGTGGTCCTCCACCGGGTCCACCGAAACCGCGATCGACTTGACGTTGCGCTTGTTGAACTCGTCGTTCAGCACGGCGGTGCGGCCCAGTTCGGTCGTGCACACCGGCGTGTAGTCCGCCGGGTGGCTGAACAGCACCGCCCACGCACCGGCTTTCCACTGGTGAAAGTCGATCTCGCCTTCGGTGGTCTCCGCCGTGAAGTTCGGCGCCTCGTCGCCCAGGTGCAGGCCCATGGGTGTTCTCCTCTCGATGTTCGGTACGGGGGTACCTGACCCAAAGTAGAGCAGACATCCCGGTCAGGGCGCGGCAGCGGTCCGGTAAGGCCGTCCAGCGGCAGCGGCGCCGGATCCGCGAGCTGCCCCACCGCGATCAATCCGACGGGGAGGTGATCCCGCGCACCATGGTGTCGATGGCGTGGTACAGGGCGGCCCTGTCGTTGTCGCCCAGGTAGGGCCGAGCCAGCGCGTCGTAGAGCAGCCCGTCCAGGTGGGCGATCAGCAGCCGGGCCGCCCGCTCGGGGTGATCGACGCCCGCGGTTCGCATGCCGGCGGCGGTCCGGTCGATGAACCGGCGGTTGGCGGCTTCCAGCTCGGGCAGCAGTTCCGCACGGCGGGTCGCATCGAGGTAGAGCTCCATGCGGGCGCGGGTACGCGACCGGGCCGGCCCCAACCAGTAGCAGAGCAGTTCCGTCAACATCGTGACGATCTCGCGTCGCTGCTCGGGGGTGTCGATGCTCCAACCCGTCTCAGGGATGCCCGCCAGCATGGCCTCGTCGAGTTCGACCAGCCGATCCAGGACGGCGGCGAGCAGGGCGACCCGGGTTCGGTAACAACTGCTGGTGCTGCCCTGCGGTAGTCCGGCCCGCGTATCGACCGCCCGGTGGGTGAGACCGCGCAGGCCCTCGGCGGCGATCACCTCGATGGCCGCGTCCGCGGCACGTTGCTTGCGACTCGGTCCTACGCCGTCCTGCCCTCGCACCGGCACTAGCCTAGTCGGCGGTGCGATCCTCCACCTGGACCCACAGGCCGTTGCGCGGCCGCATGGAGATCATGCTGACCGGTCGAACCCGCTGCCTCGGCAACCGCAGTGACGTTCTGGCCAACAGCCGCGCGAGCATGACGGTGAGTTCGGTGGCCGCCATGGTGGAACCGACGCAGCGATGCGGCCCCGCACCGAAGGGAAGGTATTCGTGTGGTGCGGGCTTGCGGTAGCCGAGCTGGCTGGAGTCCCAACGTTGCGGGCGGAACCGCA
This sequence comes from Saccharomonospora marina XMU15, assembly GCF_000244955.1. Classification (GTDB taxonomy): domain Bacteria; phylum Actinomycetota; class Actinomycetes; order Mycobacteriales; family Pseudonocardiaceae; genus Saccharomonospora_A; species Saccharomonospora_A marina. The sequence continues at coordinate 3,208,288 of NZ_CM001439.1, forward strand.
GCGGATCGTGCCATACCTGCGGGAGCCGGTGTGTCACGTACGGACTGATCGCGAGCATGCTGCCCGCACGAACTACTCGGCCACCGAACTCGAAGTCCCGTGCCGCCTTACGGCCGACCACGACGACGGCGGGATACAGCCGTAGCGTTTCCCGCACGATGCCGTTGAGGTACGTGAGGTCCTTCAGGTCTTGCGGTGCGGGTCGCCGACGCCCGAGTACCTGCCGTACTTCCTGCCGCGCCGTTTCCCAGACCCCGGGCACGCTCAGCAGGGAGTAGATCGCCCAGGCCAGCGTGGCGCTGGTGGTTTCGTAGCCTGCGACGATCAAGGTGACGACCTGATCGCGGATCTCGAGGTCGCTGAGCGTGGCGCCGTCCTCGTCGCGGCTGTGCACCAACGCCGTCAGAACGTCGGAGCCGTCGGAGTCGATGGCGCGGATATGCGCGATCTCGGTGTGGATCCGTTCGTCGATCCGGCCGCGTGCGAGCATTGCCCGACGCCATTCGGGAGTGCGCAGGCGCCGCTTCCAGGTGACGGTCTGCGGGAGCGCGTCGCACAGGTCGAGCAGTACCTGCAACTGGTCGCCGAAGAACCGTTCGTCGCGTGCCAGCCGGGTACCGAACAACGTCCGCAGCGTCGTACGCCGGATCGCGGCGCGAAACCCCTGGTATACGTCCACCGTGTCACCAGGCTGCCAGGTGTCGATCAGCTGGTCGGTGTTGTCCACCATCGTGTCGACGTACCCGGCTACCCGGCGATGGTGCATCGTCGGCTGCACCAACCCGCGCCTGCGGCGGTGCTCGTCGCCGTCACTGAGCAGCATCGACGTGGGCCCGTCCACCGGCACCAGCCAGTCGAAGGCGTCCCGCCACCGGAAGAGGTCCGAGTTGCCGAAGACGAACCTGTTGGCTTCGGGTCCCAGCAGGTAGGTGAACCGCTCCGGCCGGCTCCGATCCTGACCACCGGGCCGCGTTGGCGGTGAAGCGACGCCAGTAGCTCGCCGGGGAGGTACCGCACGGTGCTTCCCCGCAGCAGCGAGGCCGAGTGCGGTGGCCCTGCCGTGTCCTGTGCGAATGTCCCCATCACGCCACTTCCTTCGATCGACCGACTCGCCAGTCCGCTACGCCTGTAGCATTCACTGTGTAGCGCGACGTCGACTCTCGGGTCAACTCATCGGGACTCATCCGCAACAGAGAAGGACTGCGATGCACGAACTGACCTTCGGCTTCTCCCTGCTGCCGACTCTGGACCTGGACGCACATGTCGAGCTGGTCACCGCGGCCGAGGCAGCTGGTCTGGACCTGGTGGGAATTCAGGACCATCCCTACGTCCCTGGCTACCTGGACACCTTCGTGCTCGCCGGTGCCCTGCTCGCGCGCACCGGCAGCATCACCGTGTTCCCTGACGTGGCCAATCTGCCGCTGCGACCACCGGCGATGCTGGCGAAGACGGCGGCCGCGCTGGACCTGGTGTCCGAGGGCAGGTTCGAGCTGGCCCTCGGCGCGGGTGGCTACTGGGACGCGATCACAGGTCTCGGTGTCCCCCGGCAGCGCCCGGCCGAGGCCAACGCGGCGCTGGAGGAGGCGATCGGCGTCGTGCGTGCGCTGTGGAGACCGGGTGGCGCTCCGGTATGGCTGGATGGTGACCACTATTCGATCCAGGGGGCGCCGTCCGGCCCGGTTCCTGCGCACCCGATCGAGATCTGGACCGGCGCCCAGGGACCGAACGCACTACGGCTGACCGGGCGCATCGCCGACGGCTGGGCCGCTCCCATCGCCTCGTACCTGCCGTACGAGAAGTGGGCGAAGGCCAACCTGGTCATCGACGATGCGGGACGTTCGGCCGGTCGCGATCCAGGGCAGATCCGGCGGATCGCCCAGCTCGTGGGGACGATCCTCGACCGGCCGGGCGCCTCGACGGCCGACGCCGAATCCGGAGCCGAGCCGATCCGCGGCACGGCACGGCAATGGGCGGAACTGATCGCGCGGCTGGCGAGCGAACAACCGTTCACCAGCTTCGTCTTCTGGCCGCAGCGGCAGACCGTGGACCAGGTCGGCAGGTTCGCGGCCGAGGTCGTCCCGGCCGCGCGGGCGTTGCTCGGCGAGGCCAGAACGGCCGGGCACGCGAGCGACTCGGCCCAGCACTGAAGTCTCGCCAACCTGATCACCCGCGAAGCCGGCACCGTCGCACGCTGCCGCAGCGCGAGGCTCGACGGCGGTGCCTGTGCCTGTGGTGCCTGCGGTGCCGAGCCACCGGCGCCTTCCGGCCACAGGCCGGTGTTCTGCCTGGTCATCGCTACCGGCCACCGATGACCGCCGCCGTTACCTGTTGCCCGGCCGCTCGGAGGCGAAGCGTGTTCGCCGGACGAACACCACCGCACCGAGCAGAAGGGCACAGCCATGGCGCCACCCCCAGGACGCGCACCGATGACCGACCACCCCACCTGCGCGCAGCTCGAGAACGAGGGCGACAACGACGACCTCCAACACACCATGGCCGAGTACGCCGCATGGATCGACTACCTGGTCCACTACGAAGGGCACGACGGGCCCCGACGGATTCGCTTCATCGATGGCAACCGCATGGCGGACGGCAGAACCGAAGTCGATCTCAACAAGCCCGCCGACCAGCCGCTGATCAAGGAGGGTGAGCACTACGAGGTCATTGGTTCGGTCCTGGACGGCACCGACCCGTCGACCGTCCACGAAGCGGTCCTGGCCGTCGCCGGGTGCAGCCCGAGCGTGCTCGGCGAGGCGTACAACGGGGTCGCCACCGGCTACCTCTGCGTCGGTGGCGATGGAATGCCGGACGACCAGGATGCGGGCGAGTCGGCTGAATCCGAGTATCCGATGTTGCTTCCGTTGAGTTCCGACTTCGCGGAGATGCGCAAGGGCTGGATCGAGGACGGCAACGCCAAGGCCCACGACTGGGAGCAGCGGCGGATCAGGTTCGCGGTCGGCAACGAGAACGCCTTCCTCGCCATCGCCGAGGCGTTCGCGCTGTACGAAGCGGTGTACCTGGAAGCCCGGCGTTCGCTGGACGAGGCGGTGAAGGCACTCATCGCGCGTTTCGAAGCCAAGGTGGCCACCTCGCCTGCCGAGGCGCCGGCCGACGGCCCGAACTGGTTCGCCGCTCTGATCGCCGGTGCCGGTGTCGTCAGCGTCACGATCGTGACAGGCGGAGCGACGCTGCCGTGGTTGGCGGCCGCCGGTGCGATCGGAACGGCGACAGCCGCCCTGCAGGAACAGGCAGGGAAGTCACCGACGAGGTACGAGGCAGCCGACCCCGGTCGCTGGAGAGACCTCCTGCACGGCTTCTGCGAGGAGATCACGCGGCAACTGGAGCAGGTCGCCCGGGAGATCGACAGCATCCGGCAGAACCTGGTCAGCAGGATCGCCGCCATCCGGAATGGACATTCGCTGGCTCCGCCCGCGCCCGACGAATCGATCAAAGACATCCCGCCCCACGGCCGAAACATCGTCCCCGATCAGCTCAGCAACGGTGTGGGACGCTGGCTGGACCCGAAGGTCGATGCTCTCGCGGCGAACAGTCGTGAGTACCAGGCGGGCATCCACGCCATCGGTGGCGCGGATTGGGGGTCCTCATCGCGTTTCCCGGCCATTCCTCTCGCCGGTCGCAACTTCGGGGACAGGGTGGTCTCCCTCGGGCAGGAAGCTGTCGACAAGCACAACACGATGGTGGATTATCTTCGGCAGCACGGGGAAGCGCTTCGGTACGTCGCCGACACCGCCCAGGCGAGCGAAGACAACGCGGTCGGCGTCATCAACAACCTCCTCAAGTCCGTCGAATCCGTTCAGCCGATGTGAGCCCGGGTTCGCCAGGCGCGAGCCGTCGCGGCAGCGCGGCCCGCCTGTCCTGAAGCCGCCTGGCGGGCTCGTTCCCCCCTGACCCACCGGAAACGAGCGAGAGCACGGAGGGACAACGCATGCCCGACTACGGACACGACCTGTTGTTCGGCACCTTCGCCACTCCCGTGGCGGCACCCGCACGGCGCCCGGTCGAGCTCGCGATCGCCGCCGACCGCGCGGGCCTGGACCTGGCGACCTTCCAGGACCACCCCTACCAGCCCCGCTTCCACGACACCTGGACGCTGCTGTCCTATGTGGCCGCGAAGACCGAGCGGATAGGGCTGAGCGGCAACGTGCTCAACCTCCCGCTGCGTGAGCCCGCCGTGCTGGCCCGCAGCGCGGCCTGCCTCGACCTGCTCAGCGGCGGGCGGATCGAACTCGGGCTCGGCGCGGGCGCGTTCTGGGACGCCATCGAGGCGATGGGCGGGCGCAGGCTGAGCCCGGGGCAGGCGCAGGCGGCGCTGGCGGAGGCCATCGACATCATCCGCCAGGTGTGGGCCACCGACCGGCGGGGCGGAGTCCATGTCAACGGGACCTACTACCAGGTCGACGGCGCCAAGCGGGGACCGGCGCCCGCACACGACATCGGCATCTGGCTGGGCGCATACAGACCCAGGATGCTCGCGCTCACCGGCGGCGCGGCCGACGGCTGGCCACCGTCACTGTCCTACCTGCCCGGCGGCCCCGCCGACCTGGCCGCGATGAACGCCCGCATCGACGACGCCGCGACCGCGGCCGGACGCAGGCCCTCGGACGTTCGGCGGCTGCTCAACATCGAAGGTCAGTTCACCGACGTGGGCCGGTCGCTGCTCAACGGGCCCGCGCAGCAGTGGGCCGAGGACCTCGCCGGGCTCACCGTGGAACACGGCGTCACCGGGTTCCTCCTCGCCACCGACGACAAGGACACGATCGAGCGCTTCGCCGCCGAGGTCGCCCCCGCCACCAGGGAACTGGTCGCCGCCGAGCGGCGGTGACCCCGGCAGCCGCGAGACGGGCCACCTCCGGCTCTGGAGCAGGACCTTGTTCCCTACGCCCGCCGGACCCGGCGGGACCAAACTCATCCGATGATGCGACTTGTGACGCCGCCACTGCGACGCGGTGACGACCTGGCCACCCGACTGGACCGCTGGGTGGCGCACGGGCTGATCACCCGCGAGCAGGCGGACCGCATTCTCTCCGAAGAGCGAGCGCTGCCAGCCGAGCTCCGCGACCGCGCGGGCCGGATGCCGTCACCGGTCGCCGAGGCGCTGGGCTACGTCGGCGGCGTGCTCGTGCTCATCGCCGCCGGGCTCATCGCGGGCCGCTACTGGTCCGAACTGGGTGTCGCGGGCAGGCTCGCGGTTGCCTTCGGCACCGCCACGCTGCTGCTCGTGTCGGGAGCGAGCCTGCGGCCGCGCCTGGGCGAGACCGGGCGGCGGCTGCGCGCCGTGTGCTGGCTGCTGTCCGCCGCGGCGGTGGCACTCGGCACCGGACTGCTCGGCGAGGACATGCTCGACCTGCCCGGTGATGTGACGCCGTTGCTGGCCGCCGCGGTCACGGCGTGCTACGCGGGCGCCCTGTGGTCGATCAGTCGAGAGATTCCCCAGCAGGCGGCGGTCGTCGCCGCGCTCGCGGTGACGGCGGGTACCGCGGCGGCACTGCTGCCAGGATCAACCGACGCCGTCGCGGGCCTCGCGGTCTGGGGTGTCGGGGCGGCCTGGCTGCTGCTCGGCTGGGGTGGCCTCGTCACGCCCCGTGCACCGGTGTGGGTGCTGGGTGGCGCCATCGTGATCGTGGGCGGGCTCATGACACTCGAAGCAGGCTGGGGGGCGGGCGTCGCCCTCGGCACGGCGGCGGCTCTCGTCGCCGCCGGTGTGTGGCAACGCGACCTGCTGCTGCTCGCCACGGGAGCGATCGCGACGTTGCTGACCGTGCCTTCGACGCTGAACCGGTTCTTCCCCGACACCCTCACCGCGCCGCTCGCGCTGCTCGCCACCGGTGTCGTGCTCGTCGCGGGCGCGCTCTACACGGCACGCCGCAAGCGCGGCGCGCCTGCAGGAGATCCGCCGCGCCCCGCCGACCCTCGGCTCGCTGCGGGCCTGGCGGCGGCAGTCGTGGCCGCCGTGGCCGCCGCCGTCGTCCTGCTCGGCGCGGGCTGACCAGCGCGGGCGCCTGAACCTCGACACCGCGGCGGTGCGCGATCCCGGCGACTTCAACGGCGGGTGACCACCCGCAGTTGCAGCATCGCGGCGAAGCGCGCCTCGGGATCGCCGAGGTCCACCTCGCCCACCTCGGCCAGCCTGCGCAGCCGGTAGCGGAAGGTGTTCGGATGCACGCGTAGCTTCCTCGCCGCCTGCGTGACGTCGCCGAAGGCGTCGAGCCAGGCGCGCAGCGTGCCGACGAGGTCGCTGCCGTGCTCGGCGTCGTAGTCGAGCAGCCGAGCGACCGGCCCGGTGGGCCCGTCCCCTCGGGCGGTGACGAGATCGCGCAACTCCAGCACCAGGGCCTCCACGTGCACGTCGGCAAGGCGCGCGACCCGACGGCGGCCGCCAGGCTGGGAGCGCAGCACCCGCAGTGCCCGGTCGGCACTCGCGCGGGCGGCGGCCAGCTCACCGGAATCCTGCGCGCGGGGGCCGATGCCGATCACCGCCCTGCCGCGCTCGCCCACCCGCTCCAGGAAGTCGGTGGCGACCCGCGCCGCACGCCGCTCGCCGTCCTCGCGGCCCACGGGGATCAGCCCGTAGACAACATCGCCGACCAGCGCCGCCGCGCTGCGCGAATGCACGGCGCTCAGGTGCAACGCCAGGCCGTCGGCGAGCCGCTGCCGCTCCGTGACGGCGGTGGCGTCGGCGGCGTCGGTGCCGGCGGAATCCGGCGCCGATGCCACCGCCATGGCGAGTACGACCACCGGCTCGTCGGCGAGGCCGAGCCGGTGCAACGCGTCCCGCGCACCGGCGCCGCCCTCCAGCGCCGTACTGAGTAGGTCGGTGCGCAGCCGCCGCTGCACGTCGGCGCCCGCCCGGTTCCGCAGCATGTGCAGAGCGGCCAGCTTCGCGGCATCGCACAACGCCTGCTCGCGCTCGTCGCTGAGCGGCCCGCGGACCGCGGCCCAGATGGACCCGAGGATCTCGTCGCCTGCCCGCACGGCTACCGCGACCCTCGGCATCGTGAAGCTGTCGCGGGTCTCCTCCAGCGGTTCGACGTAGACCGGGCGGTCGCTGCGGTAGAGGTCGCGGAACACCCCCAGTTCGGCCAGCAGCCGCGCGTACCGCTGCGGCACCTGGCGGCCCAGGATCGTCGCGACCCGCGACGCGTCGGCCTCGTCCTGCCTTCCGGAGAAGGCCAGCACCCGTGACGTGCGGTCCTCGATGGTCACCGGCGCGTCCAGCAGCGCGGCGATCGCGTTGGCGAGCGCGAACAGGTCGCCGGAAGGCATCCCGCCGAGGGTTTGCGGCCCGGCCTCCCCGACGTCGTCCTCGGCGAGCAGCGAGCGCAACATCGCGGCGAGCTGCGCCCACGACGCCCCCGGCGTGAGCCCGAGCAAAGCGATGCCGGACTCGTCGGCCGCCGCGGCCAGGTCACGCGACAGCGCGACCGGCGCGCGCAGCACGAGCCCGGTGGCCTCGTGCCTGCCCAGGTCGTGCAGCAGCCGCACCACCTCGGCGGGCTCGTGCAGGCCCACCCCGAGCACCAGTGCGTGCCTCGGGAGCGCGGGTTCCTCCAGCGGGTCGTGGATGGCGATGCCGCCGATGACGCCGCCGCGGTCGGCGTGGCCGTGGAGCAGCTCCAGCAGTGTCGTGCCGAGGTCGTCGAGCACGCGCCCGAGGCTGGCGTGCGGTCGCTGGCTCACCGGATCGAGCACCACCCGAATCTAGGCCCCCGCTCGGCAGCGTAGTTCGTCGCGCAGCACAGAACCAGACTCGTTGTTGGCCCGCACCTACAACGACACCCACTCCGAACTCACCGTCACCGCCTCCAGTTCGCCTGCGAGCGGCTCCACGCCCAGCCCGGGGCCCGTCGGCACCGGCAGGTGCCCGTCGGCCAGCACGAAGGGCGCCGTGATGTCGGTGCGGTAGTAGCGGTCGGACGCGGAGGTGTCGCCGGGCAGCACGAACCCGGGCAGGGCCGCGAGGGCGACGTTCGCCGCCCGGCCAAGGCCCGTCTCGAGCATCCCGCCGCACCACACCGGCACGCCGTGGGCGGCGCACACGTCGTGGATGCGGCGTGCCTCCAGGTAGCCGCCGACCCGGCCGGGTTTGACGTTGACGACCCGGCACGCGCCCAGCCGGATCGCGTCCGCCGCGGCCCGCGCCGAGACGATCGATTCGTCCAGGCAGATCGGTGTCGTGACGACCTTGGCCAGTTCCGCGTGGCCGAGCACGTCGTCCTCCTCCAGCGGCTGCTCGATCAAGAGCAGCCCGAACGGGTCCAGCCCGGCGAGGGTGCGCGCATCGGCCGGCGTGTAGGCGGTGTTGGCGTCGACCTGCAGCAGCACGTCGTCGCCGAAGCGCTCCCGCACGGCGCGCACCGGCTCGATGTCCCAGCCCGGCTGGATCTTGAGCTTGATGCGCAGGTACCCGGCTTCGAGGAAGCCGCCGACGGTGTCGAGCAACTCGCCGATCGAGTCCATGATGCCGACCGACACTCCACACGGGACGCTGTCGCGTACGGCGCCGAGTTCCCGCGCCAGTGGCCTGCCCTGCTCGCGCAGTTCGGCGTCGAGCACGGCCAGCTCCAGCGCTGCCTTGGCCATCCGGTGGCCCTTCAGCGGCGCCAGTGCCGGTGCCACCGCCGCCGCGTCGAGTCGGGGCAGCGCCGCCAGCGCGGGCACCAGGAACCGGCCGAGTACGTCGGCCGCGGCCCACACGTACTCCGAGGAGTACAGCGGCTCGGCCATCGCGACGCACTCACCCCAGCCCTGCGCCTCGTCGGTCACCACGCGCACCAGCAGCACCTCGCGGGTGGTCTGGGTGCCGAACGAGGTGCGAAACGGCGCCACGAGCGGCATCCTGATCCGCCGCAGCTCCACTGCGGTCAGCTTCATCGCCGGTTTCCTCCCTGTGCCGTGGAGATCACGTACCAGCCCGCCCGGTCGAATCCGGTGACCTGGGCGCCGTCCGCGAGCAGCGCACCGAGCGTCGCCCGCAGTGCCCGGCGCCACCGGACGGCGGCAGCGGAGTCGGTGGCGCGCAGCCGCTCGACGTCGCGGGGTACGGCGACGAGCACGGTGGCCGCGTCGACCGTGCCGGGCAAAGGCCGGTCGCCAGCCGATCTGCCGAGCCCGGCCACCGCACCCAGCGCCCGCGCCGCCTCCGCATCGCACACCGAGGGTGTCCCCGCGCAGGCCGCGCGGACCCGGGGCGAGTCCAGCTCCCAGCGCACGAGCAACCGGTCGGTGTCGTCGGTGCCGTTGATGCCGTCGTTGACCCCGCCGTAGAAGTTGGTGAGGTACTCGGCAGGGACCGCGCCCAGCTTGCCCAGGTTGAAGTAGGCGTTGCGGCACACCAGCGGGTCGAACGTCCAGCTGATCGTCGCCACGCCGCGCGCCAGTGCCCACGCTCGCTGGTGCAGTTTCAGCGCGAAACCCACGCTGCGGCCCGCGGCCGCGGCGGACACCCCGGCGATGTGGCTGTGCATCGTGCCGTCGGAGGGCGCGCCGAAGAAGCCGACACAGGCACCGAGCAGCCGGTCGCCCTCGTAGGCGCCCGCCACGTAGTTACCGCCCTTGGTCAGCGCCCGCAGCAGTTCGGTGGTCACCGGCGGGTTGCGGGGGTCCGGCCGCCAGATGCCGTCGTAGAGCCGGTACACGGCCTCCAGGTCGGCCAGTTCGGTGAGTTCGCGCACCCGCACGCGGGCAGCGCGCGCCGCCGCCTCGGCCGCCGACCGCGCGTTCTCGGCCTCCGGTCGTGGCCGCAGCGGTTCCGGTGGGCGCTGCAGGCGACCTCCGATTCCGGGAATCCCGCGGGCGCCGGTCATGACGATCTCCCTCCACCGCTCGCTGTCGCCGTGGGCGCGGCCTCGCGACCCGGTTCGAGCACATCGGCGACGAGGGCGGCGACCAGCGCCGCCCTGGCGGGCAACTCGGCGACCAGAACGTGTTCGTCGTCGGCGTGGGCGCCACCGCCCACCGCGCCGAGACCGTCCAGCGTGGGGGTGCCGACTCCGGCTGTGAAGTTGCCGTCGGAGGCTCCGCCCACGGCTGCACCACGCGGCGGCGGCAGCCCGAGAGCGCTCGCCAGCGCCACCGCCCTGTCCAGTAACGGCTGTGAGGAACTGGCCTCCAGCGGCGGACGGTTCGGGCCTCCCCCGAGCTCCAGCGTCGCGCCGCCGAGCACGGGCCGCAGGCCGTGCATCGCCGCGTCGATCCGCTGCTGTTCGACGGTGCTGGCCACCCGCACGTCCACCGACAGCTCGCCACCGGCGGGGACGGTGTTCGTCGTGCTGCCCGCCGATGCCACGGTCGGTGTGACGGTGGTGCCCAGCGCCGGATCGGCCAGCGCCTCGACGGCCAGCACCTGGTGCGCTAGCTCCACCGTGGCGTTGACCCCGCGCCACGGCTCCAGCCCGGCGTGGGCGGACCGTCCGGTCACCCCGACCCGGTACAGCGAGACGCCCTTGCGCTCGGTCTTGAGCGCGCCGCCGTCGGCCGCGGCCTCCAGCACCAGCGCCGCGGCGCATCCGGTGGCTTCCGCGCAGATCAACTCCCGCGACGTCGGCGAGCCGAGCTCCTCGTCACCGGTGACCAACAGCGTGACACCGGTCAGGTCCGGCACTGCCGCGAGCGCGTGCAGCGCGACCACCAGGCCCGCCTTCATGTCGAAGCAGCCGGGACCACGCAACACGTCACCGTCCACCGTGTACGGATGCGTGGCCAGCGAACCGATCGGCCACACCGTGTCGTGGTGGCCCAGCAACAGCACCCGGGCCGGGCCGTCGCCGAACCGCCAGCGCAGGTGTGTGCTCCCGGCCTGCACGATCCGCTCCGGCGCGCGCCCCAACCTGCGAGCGCCGACGCGGGCCACCACGTCCGCGCTCGCCGCGACCGCGGCGAGGTCGGACGACGGCGACTCGCAACCGACCAGTTCCTCGATGTCGGCGAGCATGGCGGGCAGCCTGCCGCGCATCGACTCGATCGAGAGCACCTCAGCGCACCTTCGGGGTGGCACGAGCTCCGAAGTGGACATACCGCTCCCCCGTCGCCAGCTCGTAGAAGGTCACCGGTATCCACATCCGCATGTCGGGGTCCTTGGCCACGAACAGGTTCTCCGCGACGGGCACCAGCGCGTAGTCCTGAGTGGGCTCCGGGGTCAGCTCCGCGAGCGGGCCGGTGATGGTGGTGCGCAGGGCGGGCTTGCCGTCCTTGCCCTCGGCGAGCACCTCCATGCGCACGCTCTGCCGCTCGTAGATGCCCACGTGCCGGTGCAGGTCCACCCGCACCGGCTCGGCGGGCGGTCCGAGCGGCTTGGGCATCGCGACGCCCGCGACGTCGGCGAAGATCTCCCGGAACAGGTCCTCGTAGAGGTCGTGCGCATTGTCGCCGTTGGTCAGCAGCGTCACGGCAAGGCCCTGCTCGGGCAGCAGCCGCAGGAACGCGGACTGGCCGATGGTGTTGCCGTCGTGGCCGATCAGGCGGTGGGAGTCCCAGTCGAACCGGGACCAGCCGAGCCCCCACGAGTCGCCGAGCAGGTACTTGTCGGGCAGGTCCGCCTGCAGTGCCGCCATCGCCTCCGCCGAGGACTCGCTGAGCACGCGGCTGCCGTCGGGCGCGAGCCCGCCGGTGAGGTGCATGCGGGCGAAGCCGAGCACGTCGGCGGCCGTGGAGCAGACCAGCCCGGCGGGACCGGCCGACCGGTTCAACACCCACACCGGCGCCCGGTGTGGGCGCCCGTCCTTGGTGACGTGGCCCGCGGCGGCGCGGTGCAGCAGCGCTTCCTCCGGCAGCGTTCCCGTGTGCGCCAGGCCGAGCCGGTCGAAGATCCGCTCCCGCATCGCCTGGTCCCAGACCTGCCCGGTGAGCTTCTCGATCACCCGGCCCGCCAGCGAGTAGCCGGAGTTGCAGTAGGACCACGTGACACCGAGCGGGTGGTTCTGCGCCACGTCGGCCAGCGCGGCCGTGTACTTCTCGAGGCAGTCGTCGCCCCGGCCGGTGTCGGTGAACACGTCGCCGTCGATCCCGCTGGTGTGGGTGAGCAGGTGGCGCATCGTGACCTGTTTCGCGGTGTCCGGATCGGACAGCCGCAGCTCCGGCAGCAGCTCGGCGATCGGCCGGTCGAGGTCCAGCAGTCCCTCGTCCACCAGTTGCAGCACCACCGTGGCCGTCCACACCTTGGACACCGATCCGATCTGGAACACCGAGTCGGTGGTGGTCTCCACCGCGGTGTCGACGTTGAGCACGCCGGATGCGGCCTCGACCAGTTCGTCCTCGCCGCCCGGCCGCAGCCGCAGGATGCCCAGCGTGGCACCGGGAACACCGTGCCGCTCGGCGAGTTCGGTGAGCCTGTGCTGCCAGTGCCCGGCGTCGAGCCGGGGGCGGCGCGGGCCTGCGGCGTCACCGGCGTACTGCTCGACCCACTCGACGACCCTGCGGTTGTAGTCGATCCGCTGCGAGGGCGGTCCTTCCAGGATGAACAGGTGCGAGGCCTCGGGGTAGAGCACGAGCCTGCTCGGCACCCCACGCTCGCGCAGCGCGGTGTGCCACTGCTCGGCCTGCCCCGCCGGACACAGCAGGTCCGCCGCGCCGTGCAGGATCAGGGTGGGAGTGCTCACCTCTTCCACTCTGGACAGAGGCGACATCGCGGCGTAACGCCGCGGTTGCGCCCACGGTGTTCCGCCGAGCTCCAAGTCGCTGAGGTAGTGCCCGTCCGCCGACGATCCCGCGGCGCTCACCAGGTCGGTGACGGGACCGCCGGTGACCGCGGCCGCGAACCGGTCGTCGCGGCTGGTCAGGTAACAGGTCATGAAGCCGCCGTAGCTGTAGCCGGTAACGGCGAGCCGCTTCGGGTCGGCGATTCCCTCGGCGACCAGCTCCGCCACCGGTTCGAGGAAGTCCTGCGCGTCGGCTTCGCCCCAGCCGCCGCTGACGGCGGTGAAGAACCGCTCGCCGTAGCCGTCGCTGCCGCGAGGATTGAGCAGCAGCACGGTCCAACCGCGTGCGGCGAGTTGCTGGTGGTACAGGTGAACCTCGTCGGCCGCGCCGTTCCAGGCGTTGTGGGGTCCGCCGTGGATGTCCAGCAGCAGTGGCCCCGGCGTCGCGGCGTCGGGGTCGCGGATCAGCCAGCCCTGCACCACGGTCCCGTCGGAGATGGCGAACTCGCGCTCCCCGCGGGCGAACAGCGCGGCGCCGTCCGGCACGCCACCGTGGTTGGTGCGGACGGTCTCGGCCCCACCGGCCAGTTCGACCTCGACGACCTCGCCGTAGGACTGCGGCGTGCCCAGCACGACGGCGGCGGTGTCGCCGGACACCGAAAGGCCGGTGACGTTGCGCCCGGCACCTGTGACGACCGGACGCGGGGTGCCGCCGTCGACGTCGACGGCGTAGAGGTGGGTGCAGCCTCGGTCTCGGACGCAGAACACCACGGTGCGGCCGTCGCCGGTCAGCTGTGGCGCACCGCCGGGATAGCCGGGATGGCCGGTCATCACGTTGCGGTCGAGCCCGGCGGCGAGGTCGGTGACGGCACCACCGCCGAGCGGGACCCGCAGCAGCCTGGTGTGTCCCACCGGCTTGCCCTCGGTGCCCGCCACCAGCAGTGCGCCTCCGTCCGCCGTCCAGCACACGGCCTGTGCCACCCCGTCGGGCAGGCCCGCGAGCACCGGCTCGGCGTGCCGGTCGGTCACGTCCAGGGTGTAGACGGGCACGCGCAGGTGCAGGTCGGCGTCGGGCGCGGTCGCCGCGCCGAACGCGAGCCGGTCCGAGCGGGGCGACCAGGACGGCGAGCCCGCGTGCCAGTCGCCGCCGGTGACCTGGCGGCACTCGCCCGTGGCGACGTCGAGGACATGCAGGTGCGCGCGGGTGCCGCGCAGCAGCCCGGCTCCGTCGGCGCGGTAGTCCAGCCGCTCGGTGACGACGGGGGCGACGGGGTCGTCGCTGTTGCCCAGGATGTCCACGGGCGCGGTGAAGGCGATGCGGGTGCCGTCCGGGCTCCACACGGGTGCGCCCGCCCCCAGCGGCAGCGAGGTCAGCGGCTCCGGCTCGCCGCCGTCGGCGGGCAGCGACCACAGTTGTGGTGGGCCGTCCTTGGCCCGCAGGAACGCGATCCGGGTGCCGTCCGGCGACCACGCGGGTGCGGTGTCGGCCGGACCCCTGGTGAGCCGCCTCGGCCCTCCCCCGCCCGCGCACCACAGGGCGTGGGCATTGCGGTCGTGCTCGGTGTCGACGGTGCGCAGCACGTAAAGGCAGCGTGCGCCGTCAGGGGACAGCGCGGGCTGCCCGGGCACGGTGAAGCCGGCCAGGTCCTCGGCGCGTTGGCGGTGGGGCATGGGATCCTCCTCGGTTCGACTGGTCAGCTCCCGGCCGCGAAGTGGCAGGCGGCGAGGTGCCGGTGTCCTTGTGGGACGGGTTCGCTCTCGCGGCAGAGGTCTCTGTCGTCGAGGACGGCGGGCCCGACCGGGCACCGGGGGTGGAACCGGCAGCCGGGCGGCGGGGCGTGCGGGTCGGCGGGTTCGACGTCGGCGACGGCCCGCAGCGCCGGGTCCGCCTCACCGACGACCGGTTCGGAGACGGCGGCGAGCAGTTCCCGCGTGTACGGGTGGCTGGGGTCGGTCAGCACCGCCTCGGCAGGGCCGTACTCGACGATGCGGCCCAGGTACATCACCGCGATGAAGTCGCTGACGTAGCGCACCACGGCCAGGTCGTGGGAGATGAACAGCAGGGACAGCCGCAGTTCCCGCTGCACTTCGCGGACGAGGTTGAGCACGGCGCCCTGGATCGAGACGTCGAGCGCCGAGGTGATCTCGTCCGCGATGAGCACGCGCGGCTCGCCCGCCAGTGCCCGTGCCAGCGCGACCCGCTGGCACTGCCCGCCGGAGAGCTGGCCGGGATAGCCGCGGGCCCGGTCCGCGCTGAGCCCGACCAGCTCCAGCAGCCTGGCCACCTCGGCCCTGCGGCCGGTGCCGCGCCGCGGCATGGCCTCGGCGATCGAGTCGCCGATCGTCATGCGCGGGTCCAGCGACGAGTACGGGTCCTGGAACACCAGCTGCAACGGAGGCCGGGCGCGGCGGCCGCGGTTGAGGGGCTCGCCGTCGAGCAGGATGCGGCCCGCGCTGAGCGGGGCCAGTCCCACGGCGGCGCGGGCCAGTGTGGACTTGCCGGAGCCGGACTCCCCGACCAGCCCGACGACGCTGCCGCCGGGCACGGTCAGGTCGACACCGTCGACGGCGGTGAGCCCGTGCCGGTGGCCGCCGAAGCGCACGCGGACACCCTCGAACGTCAGCTCACTCACCGACACGCACCTCCTCGGCCACGGCGGGCAGCCCGGTGGCGGCGTCGGCGTGCCAGCACGCCACGCGCCGCCCCTCCTCGTCTGGAACCAGCGGCGGGTCGGCGCTGCGGCATTGCTCGTCGGCCAGCGGGCATCGCGTGGCGAACGCGCAGCCGACGGGCAACTCGGCCGGGTCGATCGGGCGGCCGGGGATGACCGCGAGTGGCTGCTCGCGGTCGGTGTTCATGTCGGGCACGGCCGCCAGCAGCGCCCGGGTGTAGGGATGCCGGGCCCGTGCGGGCAGGTCGGCGGCGGGCAGGTCCTCGACGATGCGCCCTGCGTACATGACGAGCACGCGCTCGCAGAACCGGCGAACGACGGTGATGTCGTGGCTGATGAGTAGCAGCGCGACGTCCTCGTGCGCGCGCACCGAGTCCAGCAGCCGCAGCACCTGCCGCTGGACGGTGACGTCGAGCGCGGTGGTCGGCTCGTCGGCCACGATCAGCGCGGGCGCGCCCATCATGCCCATGCCGATCATGGCGCGCTGCCGCATGCCGCCGGAGAACTCGTGCGGGAACTGCTTCGCGCGGCGCGCGGCGGCGGGCACCCGCACGGCCTGCAGCCGGTCGATCGCGCGCTCGAGCGCCTGCCCTCGGCTGAGCCCGCCGTGCTGCTCGGACACCTCCGCGAGCTGGCGGCCGATGCGCTGGGTGGGGTTGAACGACGTCATCGGGTCCTGGAACACCATCGCGAACGACGTGCCGAGCAGATGCTTGCGCTCGCGGTCGGGCAGGTCGAGCAGCGGCCGGTCCAGGAAGTCGAGCCGGTCGGCGCTCACCTCGCCGGGCTGCTCGATGAGCTGCGCGAGAGCGAGCGCGGTGAGGGTCTTGCCGGAGCCGGACTCCCCCACGATCCCGACGGCCGCCCCGCGCCGCAGCGTGAAGCCGACCCCGCGCACCGGGGTGCTGCCAGGGAAGGCGACCCGCAGGCCCTCCACGGCCAGCACGGGCTTCGCCTCGTCGGTCACCACGGGCCTGCGCACGGGCGCGGCGCGGGCCCGGGGGCGCGGCGACAGCGGTGTGGTGCGCATCCCGATGCCCTTCGCGATCGCCTCTCCGAAGAGGTTGAAGGCCAGCCCGGCCACGACGACCGCGGTGCCGGGCGCGAGCGCGGCCGCGGGGTGGACGTAGAGGCTGCTGAGCCCGTCGCCGAGCAGGCGGCCCCAGTCGTACAGCGGTGCCTGTACGCCCAGCCCGAGGAACGACAGCCCCGAGAACGCCAGCAGCGCCGCTCCCGCCGCGATGGTCGCGTTGACCACCAGGGGCTCGGCGACGTTGGGCAGCACGTGCCGCGCGAGCAGCCGCAGCCTGCCGAGTCCGGCGATCCGCGCGGCGGCGACGTAGTCCAGGCCGGAGACCTTGGCCACCAGCGTCTGCGCGAGCCGCGCGAACGCGGGCGCCAGCGCGAATCCGATGGCCAGCACGGCGCCGGTCGCGCCGACACCGAACACCACGGCGAAGAACAGCGCCAGCAGCAGCCCGGGAAACGCCACCGCGATGTTGACCGCCGCGGTCACCACCCGTCCGGCCCGCCTGCCAAGCAGCATCGGGGCCGCACCGAGGAGCAGGCCCGCACCGACGCCGACGGCGGTGGCCAGCAGCGCCAGGCCCACCGAAAGGCCCGTGGCGACGAGCACCCGGAAGAAGATGTCCCTGCCGAGACCGTCGGTGCCCATCCAGTGATCGCCAGAGGGACCCTCCAGTATCCGCCCGGTGTCCACGGCACTGGCCTGGTCGGACCACAGCAACGGTGCCAGCACGGCCAGCAGCAGCACGGCGGCGAGCAGCCCGGCTGCGCCCGCGCCGACCGGCGTGCGCAGCACACCGGCCCAGGTGGACTTCGCTGGTGTGGTCACGGCTCAGCTCTCCTTGATCGTCGAGCGCGGGTCGAGCAGCGCGAGCGCGACGTCCACGGCGAGGTTCACCAGCAGCACCGCGGTGCCGTACACCAGGACGATGCCCTGCACCAGCGGGTAGTCCTTGGCGATGATCGACTCGATGATCGTGGTGCCCAGTCCCGGCCAGGCGAAGACGTTCTCCACGAGCACGGTTCCCGCCACCATCGCGCTCAGCAGCAGACCGCCAACCGTGATCGTCGCCGTCAGCGCGTTCGGCAGCGCGTGTCTGAAGTAGACGAGCCGGTCGGGAAGGCGCTTGGCCCGTGCCGTGCGGATGTAGTCCGCCTCCAGCACGGTCAGCGTCTCCACCCGCAGCAGCCTGGCCAGCACCGCGGTGGGCCCGACCGCCAGCGCGAGCACCGGCAGCACGTACGAGCCGGGCCCGGAGCGCCCGGCGACCGGCAGCCAGCCGAGCTTGACCCCGAACACGTACACCAGTCCGACGGCGAGCAGGAACTCCGGCACGGCACCGAGCACCACGCTCGTGGACGTGAAGGCCAGCTCGGTGTTGCGGCGCCTGCCGCGCCGGGTGAGCACGGCCATCCCGACGCCGACCGGGACGGACACGACCACCGCGATCAGGAACGCGTAGCCCGCCAGCTCCAGCGTGGCGGGCAGCCGGTCCCCGATCACCTGCGACACCGGCAGCCCGGTGCCCACCGATGTCCCGGTGTCGCCGGAGAACAGTCCGCCCAGGTAGTGCACGTACTGCAGCCACAGCGGCCGGTCAAGTCCCAGTGCCGCGCGGCGGGCCTGCACCAGCTCAGGCGATGCGGTGGGTCCCAGTGCCACCCGAACCGGGTCGCCCGGGATCAGGTGGATCATCAGGAACGCCGCCGTCACCAGCACCCACACCGAGATCAGCAACCGGGCCAGCCTGCGTGCCGCGAAGCGTGCCCAGGCGTTGCCCGCCACCGGGTGTGGGCGACGGACCCCGGCGGGAAAGGCGGTCATGCCGGGCCCCCGTTCAGCCGAGCATCCGGATCGAGCTGGGCGCCACGCTGCCTTCCGTCAGCACGAAGGTCGCCCCGCCCGCGAACAGCGGGCGGTTGGTGTTGGCGAACGGCACCACGTCGAGGTCGCCGACCACTGCCTGCTCAGCCTCGGCCCAGGAGTCGCAGCCGTCGGCGCCGGTGGCTTGCGAGGCCCGCTCCACGGCGGCGGTGTAGTCGGGGTTGTCGATGAAGGAGAAGTTGTTGCCTTCGGGTGGCGTCGCGCCCGACAGGAACGGCACGAGCTGGGTCGGCAGGGTCACGTTCAGCGGGAGGAACGCGGCGTGCCACGTGCCCTGCCCGGCGGCGACGACCTGTTCGACCTGCGTGTCGGGCCCGCCCCGCAACTCGACTTCCACGCCGACCGCGCGCCAGGAACGCTGCACCAGTTCCGCGGCCGACTGCATCGGCGCGCCCAGCTTGCTGGGGTAGTAAAGCGTCATCGACAGCCGCTTGCCGTCCTTGGTGCGGATGCCGCCCGGCCCGGGCGTCCAGCCGGCCTCGTCGAGCGCGGCGGCCGCCGCCTCGGCGTCGTGCTCGGGAAGTGACGGCGCGGCGTCCTCGCACGGCCCCATCCCGGTGGCGACCAGCCCGGAAGGCGGCTCCCCCATCCCGCCCGTGATGACGTTGGCGAGTTCGCTCAGGTCCAGCGCCTGGGTGAGCGCCCTGCGCACCTGCGCCTGCTCGGCTGGCATCCCGGGTTTCTGGTTGAACCACAGCTCGCCGAGCACGGCCACGACGTCGCGCCGCAGCAGTTGCTGTGCCTCCAGCCGCCGCCGGTCCGGACCGATCACCGAGCCCGCGTTGACCTCACCGGAGGCCAGCAGGTTGGCCGCGGTGGTCTCGTTCGGCACCACCCGGAGCACGACCTTGTCCGGAAGGCCGCGCTGGTCCGGCTTCCAGTCGCCGGGGCCCCACGCGTAGTCCTCGCGCCGGTCCAGTGTGTAGTGATCTCCCGCGACGGCCTCGGTCACGGTGAACATCCCGGTGCCCGCGCCGCCCTGCTTGAGCAGGTCACGGTTGTCCAGACCGCGCTCGCACACGATCGGCAGGCTGCCGATGTTGCGGGCCAGAAACGGGTCCGGCGAGGGCGCGGCGACAGTGACGGTGCGGGCCGCGTCGTCGGCGGTGGCCTTCGCGCCCGGCGGCACGTACAGCCCGACCACCGCCGCCGCGTTCTCCACATCACCCACGAAGTTGATGTTGTCGGCCACTGTGGTCGCGGTGAGCGGGCGGCCGTCGGCGCAGCTTAGGCCATCCCGCAAGGTGAACGTGGCCTCGGTGGTGCTCGCCTCCCACTGCCCGGCGAGCCCGGCGACGAGTTCGCCGTTCTCGTCGACGTGCAGCAGCGGGTCGTAGAGGAAGCGGTTGACCTGCATGGTCACCGAGAGCGTGGAGAAGTGCGGGTCGAGGTTGCCCGGGTCCGTGCCGAGCACCATCGTGAACGTCTTGCCGTCCACGAAGTTCTGCCCGCCCTGCGCTCCGCCGGAGCCTGCGCACGCGGCGAGGGTCACGGCGAGCACACCGGCCGTGGCGATGGTCAGCACCGATTTCATGACGCCTCCAGCTCCAACGGGTTCTTGGAGCAGGAGCCTGCCGACGCGCGACGGCGTTGTCTTTGTCCGACTCGACCACAAATCGGGGGCCGGTTCGTCGGCTCGTCCGAACGCGGCGGCTCGGCCGCCGGGTGGCTACTCGATGACCGTGCGCACGGGCGTGCCGAGTTCGACGGTGCGGCTCACGGTGCAGAGTTTGTCGTGCGAGAGCGCGACCGTGCGGGGCAGCATCGCGCGAGCCGCGTCGCCCTGCTCGCCGTCGGGGAAGCGCACGGCGAAGGTCACGCTGAGGTTCTCCATCCGGTTGCCGGACTCCCTGTCCGACACCTTGTCCCCGCTGACCGTCACGGTGAACGAGGTCGGCTCGGTTCTTCTGCTGGTCGCGATGTCGGTGTCGATGGCCGTGCAGCCGCCGATCGCGGCGAGCAGCAGCTCGACCGGGCTGAAGTCCTCACCACCGAACGCGATCGTGGCGCCGCGCTCGTTGTGCGCCACGTACCGTCCTGCCGCCACTCGCTCGATACGCACCGACCTGGGCTCTGTCGTCATGCCTGCGAAACTACCCCGCACCCGCGGCAGCGGGTTCCACCGTCGCCAGCAGCTCGGCCCGCTGCCTGCGATAGGTCGCCACGGCGGCCGTGTTCACCATCGCGGGCGACCCGGACGGGCTCGTGGCGAGTGCCCGCCCGACGGCGGCCGGGCGGCCCCGTTCACTCCCGGTAGAGGACGAGGTGCTCGTGGTAGAGGACGCCGTCGCGAACGTCGCCGGTGGCGGTGAAGCCGGTGTCGTCGACGTAGTCGATGTGGTTGCCCGTGACGGTGTAGCTGCCCGTGTAGGCGCTCTTGCGGTTGCCGCGGGCCTCGTCGTAGCGGCCGTCGGGACGTAGTTCCTGGCGGATGTGGCCGTCCGCGGTGACCCACATGCCGACGAACGGGTGCGGTGCGGTGTCCTTGCCGTTGTTCATGGCTCCAGGATCGCCGGCGCCGCAGGAGTCGACCAGGGCGCGCTCACCCTGGGAGCCGCGCACCCTGCCTCGCCCGGGTCATCGGGACTGCAGCGCGTCCAGCGCGATGGCCTGCGCGAGCAGCAGCCTGCGGTCCAGGGCCGGATCGTCGATGTGGAGCAGGTAGTGGTCGCGGAAGCGGGTCTTCTTCTCGAACACCGCGACGGTCTCGCCGCCGCGGACGAAGTCGAAGTGATACATCCACGGAAACGGCAGGTCGCCGACCCACGGCAGGAAGTCCCAGATCCGGCGAAACAGCGCCATGGCCATGCTGCGCTCGCTGATGTCCACCGGCTCGGCGCCGGACTGGTCGAGCTGCCACGTGGAGCGCAGCAGCGACTTGCCGAACTTCTTGCCGAAGTAACCCAGCGACCGCCCTTGCGCATCCGTCACGTCGTAGGCGCTGGCAAGGTCGATGACCTTGCGCGCCTTGAATGCCCCGAGCACCGCCTGCTTGCTCTCATCGGTGTAGAGCGTGACGTGCTCCTTGAAGGCCATGCGCTTCTGTTCCACGAAGGCGACGAGCTGGCCAGGCTGCCCCCGGCCGTCGTCGGCGAACACCTCGTAGCGGTTGACCATCATCGTGATCCGCTGGTGCACGTGGAACCGCTGCTGCGCCTGTAGCTGCTGAACGAGCATGCAACCCCCATCGACGTTCGACGCCACCGTGGTGCGGCACGTGGCGAGAAGTATCCCACGCGACCCAAGTGCCGCCCCGCGTGACCGCAGGCGGGGGAAACGTCGCAGCGTAGCTCGACGAACCGACGACTGACCTACCGCACGCAGGACATCAGCGAGCCAGACCAACGCATAGGAGACCGAACTGTCCGGATCTTCGACCGTCTATCGAGTATTGAGCCCTTTCTACGCTTTTCTACTCGGAGCCGGTGTAGATGACATACCTACACCAAGAAGGCGAATCGTCACCGGCCTTGCGGACCGGCTTCGGTCTCAGACCAGCGCCGGTCGCGCCGGGACCTCACCCCAGCCGAGTACGAGTGCGCGCAATTCTCTCAACAACCGCCACGCCGCGGGAGTCCGGGCGCGTGTTGTTGCACCAGTCGCACCACTCCATGTGGGCGAACTACACCTCGGTGAGTGTGTTGAACGGGCCGTCCCTGTGGACGACCTCGGTCCTCAGCAGGCCGACGATCGATTCCGCCGTGGCGTTGTCCTGGGCCAGGGAAGCGGGCGCCAACCCGTGACGGTCCAGAGATCGGCTGCGTTAGCTCAATCCATGACAATGTCGATGAGTACACTCTCGGCCATGCTCAGAGCTAACGCTGCGCGCTGGCGTGGCTCCATTCGGCAGCGCGGAGGATCGCTGCAGGTCCGCCTTTCGCCCGCAGACCGAAGTAGAAACCACCGGAGCCGGACCCGCCGACATCCGCTGAGGCTGCCCGGTTAGGTCGAGGACGCGTTCCGCATGGCTGACGACTGGGGCACCCTCGTCCGGCTCGCCATGACCGCCTGCATGCGGCGCGGCGAACTGGTCCGTCTGCGTTTGTCCCGTATCGACCTCGATGCTCAGGTGATCGACCCACGTCGTAGCTGGGTCGGAGTTCGGGAGAAGGGCACCAAGACCCGCCAGAACCGTCGCATCGTCCTCGGCACCGAGACGGTTGGCCTGCCGGGACAACACGAGAGCCGCGTAACGTCTCGAGTCGAGTCGATCGGCGTCGCCTGCACCGACGACCTGTTTGCCTTCTGTGGCGGCAAGACGCCCGACCACAGCGAGCCCTGCTCCCCCAACGCGGTCACCCAGCGATTCTTCGAAGAACGGCTTGAAGGCCTGCTGGATCTGCTCGGCTTCCGCGTCGGCGCCACCGTCGCGACGCTCCCGATGGAGTCCGTTCCATGACCGTCGTCGGATCGCTGGCGCCCCTTCGATACGCACCGTTCCGTTGGCTACTCACCGGCCGAACGGTCAGCGTGTTCGGTAGCTCGATCGCCCCGATTGCGCTGGCGTTCTCGGTGCTCGACCTCACCGGCTCAGTAAGCGATCTCGGCGTGGTCGTTGGAGCCCGAGCCCTTGCGACACTCGCGTTCGTGCTCGCCGGCGGCGTGATCGCCGACCGGTTGCCCCGCCACCGTGTGATGGTCATGGCCGCCACCCTGGCCGCGGTTAGCCAGGCCATGCTCGCCGTACTGATCATCACCGGCAGCGCCACCATCCCGCTGCTGGTGGTGCTCGCTTTCGCAAACGGCATGGCCGGGGCGTTCGCGCTTCCCGCCGCCGCGGCACTACTTCCGCAGACTGTGCCCCCGCAAATCCGCCAGCATGCCAACGGGCTCAGCCGGCTCGGCTTCAACGGCGCTATGGTCAGCGGCTCGGCGGCCGGAGGGGTACTGGTGACCCTCTCCGGTCCAGGGTGGGGTCTGGCGGTCAACGCTGCCACATTCACCGCCGCAGCTGTCTGCTTTGCACTGGTGCGGGTGGCCGCCACAAGAGACAAGAGTGCGCCACCACGCGACGTCCTGCGTGAACTGCGCGAAGGATGGACGGAATTCGTCGGACACAGCTGGCTGCGGCGGGTGGTTGCCGCCTCCATGATCATTAATGCGGTCTTCCACGGGTCCGTCATGGTGCTGGGGCCCGCCGTGGCCGACCAGACCATCGGCCGCGGTGCCTGGGGACTGGTACTCGCCGCCTGGGCCGCCGGTATGGCGCTGGGCGCTGTGATCGCTATGCGACTGCGGGTGCGCCGGCTCCTGCTGGCCGGAGTGACCGGCATGTTCCTCAATGTCCCGCTCATGCTCGGTCTCGCACTGACCCCGCAGGCGTTGCTGCTGCTGGCCGCCGCCGCGCTGCTCGCGGGCATCGCCATCGGACAGTTCGGAGTCGCGTGGGAGACCACCATGCAGGAACACATTCCCCCAGAGAAACTCGCCCGGGTCTACTCCTACGACCTGCTTGGCGGTCTCTTGGCCGTGCCCGCAGGCCAAGTAGCCGCCGGCCCTGTCGCCGACGCCATAGGCACCGGGCCGGCACTGCTGTGCGCCGCCGGCATCCTGGCCCTGGCGGTAGGCGCAATGGTCGGCCATAACGACGTGCGGCGGGTGGAGCACCGACCACTTGCGTCGACTGCCCAATGAGCAGCCGCCGCGGACTCGGTCTGCACATCGCCGGCGTGTGCACGGCCGCCACCCGACCACCGAACGGCTCTCAGCGGCCGAGTCCGAAGCCGGCCTACCTACCCGCTCGCTGTTCGCCGACCAACTGCGGGCGCGCTCCGACAGTGTCAAGGCACACGCCTGCGAGGAAACGTACTCGCTGCCGACCAGCCAAGCCGGTGCCCGACACAGCAAACTCCACCCGCCCGCATCCCGAGATTCGCGGCGCCGTGAAACGACCCGGCGCTGCCCCAATGCCCCTCACCGAGCGCGGAGCCCTCCTGCGTGCCCCGCCGGATACGAGGCGCCTGACCATCGACACCGCCGGGCGCGGCACATGGGACAACCCGCCGAGGTCGGAAGAACAGTGCACATCCTGCTTCGGCGAGGACTGGTCTGCCCGGCCGGGCCGGGAACCCGGAGGTATGAGGTGAGCCGCCGCAACATCCTGAACGCTGGTCAAGCACATGTTGACAGCGAAACTCAGGACCCCGCGATTCGTCGCACCCGAGCGCCCGTCCACTCATCCGCCTTACCGTAGAAAGGTTCGTCAACCCCCAAAATGCGAAACCTGATCTCACTCACTGACCTCAACTCCGCCGAGCTCGAGTATCTCGTCGCGCGCGCCGTCTACATCGGCCGCGACGGCGCCCGGGCCAAGAGCCTCGCTGACCGAGCCGTCGGCCTCTACTTCAGCAAATCCTCCACCCGGACTCGTACGTCGTTCTGGGCCGGCGCCGCCCGGCTCGGCGCCCACACCATCGCCTACGGACCCGACGATCTCCAGCTCGTCACCGGCGAGACGCTCCAGGACACTGCCCGCGTCCTGTCTCAGTACCTCGACGCCCTGGTCGTACGGACCAACGGCCCCATCGGGGATATGCGCAGCCTGAGCGCGAATGCCTCCCTCTCCGTCGTCAACGCACTCAGCGAGTGCGAACATCCCACCCAGGCGATCGCTGACCTGGCGACGATCGCCGAGGAATTCGGCTCCCTCGCCGGGCGACACGTGCTGTGTGTCGGCGAGGGCAACAGCTCGGCCACGGCACTGGCCTACGCCGCCGCCCTCACCCCCGGGTTGCGACTCACCCTGCTGTGCCCGGACGGCTATGGAGTCCCCGAGAACGTCCTGGAAACCGTCGAGCGGCTGGGTGCCGACTGCGCCCAGGTGGCGCAGTACACCGACATCAACCGGGTCCGCGGCACAGTGGACGCCATTTACACCAGCCGCTGGCAGACCATGGGTGTACCGAAGGAGGACGCCGACTGGCTGAGGGCGTTCGAGGGGTTCCGCATCGACGAGGAGTTCGTCGCCAAGGTCGCGTCCCCACATACCGTGTTCCTGCACGACCTGCCCGCAGTACGTGGCCAAGAGGTAAGCGACGATGTGCTCGACGGCGCACGCAGCCGAGCCTGGCGGCAGGCACGCCACAAGATGACGGCGGCCATGTCTGTACTGGAATGGTGCATCACCGGCACCGAGCACGTGCACTGAGCGACCCGTCGTCACGTGCTCGCATCGCCCTGGTTCGGGACTGTCAGATTTCTTTCCCGTGTAGCCGTCGGTGTTCAGTCGCTGGTTTGAGGGGACGATGCGCCCGGCGAAGGTGATGGCGAAGCGTTCAGCGTTTCGTGCGCTTCGCCCACCTCGCTGGGCCCCGTCCCGGTGAGTCGAGGGATCGGGCCCCAGCTTGCTGGGCTTCAGGGCTCGGCGAACTCGGCGAACCTCTCGGCTGCGGCGCCTTGCGGTAGCGTGTCCGTCGCTGACCTTGACGTGCAGAGCTGGCGATGGAGATCACCGGATGTCCGCGACCAGCGGGCAGTGGCACCACTGGCTCATGTCGTCGCGCAGCATACCTGCCGACCGACGGTCGCAGGCGATGTGACGCACGACGACCAGCAGCAACGCCGCCTCGCTGCCGACGAAAGCGTTGCCCGCGATGGGATCTGGCTCGTCAGGTTCAACGGCACGTGCGTGGCAGTGGACAGGGCGCCAGTCAGCTCACTGATGTTGACCCGCGGCAGCGACAGCTCGATTGACAGGGCGTCCACTATGGATCACCAGGACCATGAGCGCCTGACGGCCGGCATCCAGCCGTCGCCTGCGGGTCCGCAGCACCTGCCTGCAATACCGCGACCTATCCAAGCAGGGTCAGCACATGATGGGACACCGGCATCGGCGATGTAGGACCACATTTCGGAGCTCCTGGTCGGACTGGGTCGACCTGGACAGTCACCCGCAGGCGAGGAGCTTCGCCCCAACCAGACCGTCACGCCGCGCACTACCAGCTCTCCTCGCAGGTTGGAAAGAGCGCAATGCCTCGATGGGCTGATGTGGTGGTCGGTGGCGCGGGGGTGGGAATTCTTACGCTCATTCGGTAGTATCCTCGCCATGAGGCGCGTCATATACCCAGGTTCTTTCGACCCGGTCACAAATGGACACCTTGACATCATTAGACGCGCCACCGCCATCTACGACCAATTGGTAGTAGGCGTTATGGTCAACATAAACAAGAAGTGTCGTTTCACCGTCGACGAACGAGTAGATATGCTCCGTGAGTTGACCGCAGACCTGGACAACGTGCACGTGGAATCCTCTCGCGACTTGCTCGTGGACTACTGCCGAAGGGAGCAGTTCACGGCGATCATCAGGGGACTGCGAACGGTCAGCGACTTCGACGGTGAACTGCGGATGGCACAGATGAATTACAACCTTGCCGGCGTGGAGACCATATTCATGGTGACGGATCAAAAACACAATTTCTCGTCCAGCCTCGCCAAGGAAGTGATGCACGCGGGCGGCAATGTGTCGCACCTGATCGCGCCCACGGTAGCGAACAGGATGAAGGAGCGTTTCCTGTAAGTGACTTCTCCAGCCATCCGGCGACACCCAGTCGGTGAGGTCCGGAGTCACCCGGCGTCCGGTATCGCTACTCCGCCACGCACAGAATGCCACAAGCGTACCCGAAACCAGCGAGCTACAGCCTCATGAAACACCCCGCCGAGTAGTCAATTGTTGGAGATTCAAGGACTATGCGCCTACGATCAGCAATCGTGTCGAGCGTAGCCTCCGATTCACACACTTGGAATCTCGTCTTCTTGCACTTATTACTTGAAGAGATCGGGTTCGAGGTCGCGAATCTAGGGGCGTCCGTACCCGACGACACCTTGCTCTCGGAATGCACTCAGCTTGAACCCGATCTCGTGGTGATCAGCAGTGTGAACGGGCACGGTTACCATGACGGGATTCGAGTTGTCCGCCAGCTGCGGAGCCAGCCGAGTCTGGTGAACACGCCCATGGTGATTGGCGGAAAACTAGGCATTTGCGGTGACCTGTCGCCCGCGGAAGCGTCGTCCCTGATCGAGGCAGGGTTCGACGCGGTCTTCGACGACTCGAGCGAGCTGGCCTCCTTCACGTCGTTCGTATGTGAGCTACCGATCCGAGCCGCTTCATGAGTTCGGCGCTGGACCGTCTCGGTCCCCCCGCAGCCGATTTCGGCCGCTTCGTGGCCCGGGTCGGCGGTCCACGAAGACTCGTAGTACAGCCCCGAATGGGCATGAGCGTGCCAAGCACCATGCGCGAGGGCCTGCTGGCGACGAGACGAGCTGCAGCCGCTACAGCGGGCACGATCACCTTGGACAGCTACACACGTATGGGCCAGCATCACGCCGCCCGGCGGGCCCTGGCAGACGGGGTGGCACTGAACGGCTACCCGCTGGTCGCGCATTCCCCGGCCACCACGCAAGAAGTACTGGCGGGAGTCCTGGATGCCGACTTCCAGGTTCAGGTGCGGCATGGCACAGCTGACCCGCAGGACATCTTCCGAGTGATGGGCAAGGTCGGGCTGAACGCCAGCGAGGGGGGACCGGTCTCCTACTGCCTGCCCTACGGTCGGACGCCGCTTGCGGAGGCGGTGACCAACTGGGAACGATCTTGTGAGCTCCTGGCCGAGTCCAGTACCCGCCCGCATTTGGAGACGTTCGGCGGATGCATGATGGGCCAACTATGCCCACCGAGCCTCCTCATCGCAATCAGTCTGCTCGAAGGCCTGTTCTTTGTGCGGCACGGGGTGCGCAGCATCTCGCTGAGCTACGCTCAGCAGACGCACCCAGAACAGGATGCGGAAGCGATCCATGCTCTGCGCCGGCTGGCGGACGAGCTGTTCGCCGGCATCGACTGGCATGTGGTGCTCTATACCTACATGGGGATGTACCCAGAGACCGCTGCGGGGGCACGGCTACTTCTTGCCAACGCCGTCCAACTTGCCATGCGGTCCGGCGTGGAGCGGCTGATCGTGAAGACCGAGGCCGAGTCCAGCCGTATCCCGACCATCGCCGAGAACGTGGCGGCCTTGGAGCAGGCCGACGCCGTCGCGCGCACTCATCGGGAGGTCGCTCGGCGGCCGGTGGATACGGGCATCTACTCTGAAGCTGCCGCGCTGGTCGAGGCCGTACGGAACCTGCATCCGGACGTGGGTCGGGCCCTCGTGATCGCTTTCCGGATGGGCTACCTCGACGTACCGTTCTGCCTGCATCCGGACAACCAGGGCCAGGCACGCGGCGCGCTGGCCGACGACGGGCGCCTTGTGTGGGCCCGGGTTGGATCGATGCCCATTGCGCTGGATTCGACACGCCGCGAGGTGCAGATGACCGCATCTGGCTTGCTCTCTTCGCTTTCCTATGTCCGTCGCAAGTTTGATCACGACGCACTTTCTGCACTCGATGGGCAGCTGCGGTCTTGCCCCGATCAGGTTGACGCCTGATCCTTCGAACGCCGGCATGGGACGGAGTCCCCGTGCCGAACTGTCCGTATGGGTTCCGCCGGCGGACGGTGGAGGAGTTGCCTCAAGAGTTTGAGCTTTCGGCGCAGAGGATCCGTAGCTAAATGCGCCCGGATGAGATCGACCACAGCGGCTACGGCGGTCCGACCGGCGGCGAGAAGGAAGCGCCGGCCAAGTTGCGGCGGGAGAACCTGTTCGACACCGACTCCCCGGGCGGCCGTCGGCTGGACCAGCCCGAACAGGGAAGACGACCCATGGTGTCCGAAGCGCTCAACATGGCCGTGTGGTGGCGGTTCATTGCAGACATCCGGTCGAACCGGCCGATCCGCCCCTCCGACGCAGGGAGCCAGGCAGGAAACGTCACGGAAGTTCACCGAATCCTTGCTCTGCAAGAGCTCTCGGCGTCCATAGGTGCCATCGGTGACGCCTACGACAATGCTCTGGCCGAGTCGATCCCTCGGTTTGTTGAAGGCGGAAGTCGTCGGCCTCCGCGGCCAGGTCTTGACGCGGGAGACTCAGGATCCGGCGATCAGGCCGCTCACAGCCTCGTCGAGGTAGCGGGCAGCCGCCGCCCAGCGCTCGATCCGGGCGGCGGATTCCGCACGCAGGGCCGTGAGTTCTCCACGCAGTGCCGCGCAGGAATCCGTGCCGGGCCCACCTCCGTAAGCGCAAGCTTGTGCGACCGGCGTCGGATGCAGCCATTCCTCGCTCGGATCTGCCGCGGCGAGGCGGGCGATCTCCGGGACCTCTCTCGCGGCCTCGACCAGCGAGTCGGAGTTTCGCAGCGCACTCAGGACGGTGCGACCGACCAGGTGGTGCGCGGATCTGAACGGCACACCGGAGGCGACGAGTTGTTCCGCGAGGTATGTCGCCGAGGTGAAGCCATCCACCGCACGTGCCGTCATCCGGTCGGCGTCAGGCACTGCCCCCGCCACCACGAGTCGCAGCAGCGTCACAGCATCGGCTGTGCCACACAGCCCGGGCTGAACATGGCGCAGTGCTTCGTTGCTGACCGCGATGGCGTTGGAGTAGGGGGCCGTAGCCATCGCGGACGCTGCTGCGGTGAATGCGCCGAGGCTTGCGGTAGCCCGTCCCTGGATGTGTTCGAGGAGGAACGGGTTGCGTTTTTGCGGCATCATCGAACTCGACCCGACCAGGTCGTCGCCGAGACGGATCAGCGCCACTTCTTCCGAGGTCCACGACGAGAAGTCGCGTGCCGCACGGGCGAGCGCAACGCCGAGCACCGCGGCCGCCGACAACAGCCGCAGCCCGAAATCCCGGGAGGCGACGGCGTCCACCGAGTTGCGGGCGGGCCCGGCGAAGCCGAGAAGTCTGCTTGTTCGCTGCGTATCGATGGCCACCGACGTGCCGCCGATCGCCCCCGCACCGAGCGGGTTGATGTCAAGTTCGTCCCCCGCGGACAGGAGCCCGGACAGGCCACGCACGACCGCATGACCGAGGCCGGCGAGATAGTGGCCGTAGGTGATGGGGACCGCTGGCTGCCCGTGCGTGTAGGCGGGCATCGTCACCGCCCGGTACTCCTGCGCCCGGTCCAGGAGTACCTCGGCGAGTTCCTCGACCGCCTCCAGCAGCGGGGCGTAGTAGCCGCGGCAACGCAACCGGGCCGTGGTGGCGTTGAGGTCGTTACGCGAGCGCCCCGTGTGCAGTACCCCGCCGGTCTCCTCGCCGAGCTGTGCCACCAGCCAGGATTCGTAGGCGAGATACACACCCCGTGGCATGGGGCGGTCGCGTATCGGGGCGAAGTCAGCGCGGCGCAGCCCGTCGATGGCTGTCAGGAGCGCCGCGGCCCGCGGTGCCGAGACGATGCCTCGTTCGCTGAGCATCACCAGGTGCGCCCGGTCGACTTCGCTGATCAGACGCAGTTCCTCATCGAGCCCGTCCCGACCCGGCCCCGGCGCCTCGGGCAGGTACTGGTCATAGACGATCCGGTGTGCCTCGGGGGCGAGCGCGGTGTGCAGCCGCCCGGTGTCGAGGCCCTGGTTGTCCGGTGTCCCGGGGGGAGTGAAATGGGTACTCACACCACCGCCTCCTTTTCCGCCGCGGGCGTGTCGAGGACCGCAGCGAGTGCCTGCCTGCCCTCGTCGGCGGCCAGGCCTGCGGAGGTTTGGTCCGTCACCGCGATCACATGGCCCAGACGGCCTCTGAAGTCCTTGGCGGGAACCACCCGCTCGCCCGGCGCACGGTAGAGCACCGCGGCAACGACGCCCGGCACCCTGCGCGCTGCCGACAGGGCCGCCGTGGTCGTCATCCCGTCGGCGAGAACTCCGGGGGCCTCGGCGGTGAGGAACCGAATGGCCGCGCCGCGCCTGGGACCTGCGATGAGGGTCGGGCGACGGCCCAGCGCTGCCTGCACTTGTGCGCCGACCAGGTCGATGCCGAGTGCCTGGTGGGTGAGTTCGGGAATCATCCCACCGGCCAGGCGGGGATTCACCTCCATGACCCGTATCTCCTCGCCGTCCATGCGCAGCTCCACATGGGCGGCACCCCAGCCGAGACCGAGGGCCCGCACCGACCGCACCGCGCAGTCCTTCAAGCGAGTCTCGCCGACCGAATCCAGCGCGGCGGGCAGGTCATGGCCGAGTTCGACGAATTCCGGGAGCGGGCCCAGGTACTTGCGCACCACGACCACCGCGGTGTTGCCGAAAACCTCGACGGAATACTCGGTACCCCGGACATACTGTTCGACAAGGACACCGGGCTGCACCGCAATGCCCCGCTCGTTGACGACGGCCGAGGTCAGTTCGGCGGCGTGGTCGGCGGTTTCGGCTACGCCGGCGCACAGGCGCACTCCGAGGCTTCCGGAGCCCCGCGGGGGTTTGAGGACGACAGGGTGCCCGAGGTCTGCGGTAGCCACAACCGCGCCCTCGACGTCCTGCGCCAGGACGGAGTGCGGTACGGGAACGCCTGCCGCCGCGAGCAGTCGACGCTGACGGCTCTTGTCCTGGCAAGCGCGCACCGCGTCGGGATCGGGCCCAGGCAGACCAAGATGTCGAGCGATGGCCGCGGCCGTGGCCACGTAGTACTCGGAGCTGGAGGTGACGCCGGCGATCCTGGCCTGTTCAGCCAGTTCACGCGCCGTGGCGAGTACCGCTGCCTCGCTGGAGGTGTCGGTGAGCGCGGTCCGCAGGTGGTCCTCGGTGACGTAGGGGTAGCGGGCGGGGTCGGCGGTAACCAGAACCGGTTCGATGCCGAGGTTGCGTGCGTACCTGGCGAACTGCCGTCCCGTTCCGGTGGTGTTGCTCTCGACGAGGAGGAGCAGGGCGGTGGACGTCATGCCGGGATCTCCCTACCGGTGGCGCTCTCGTAGCTGCGTCTGGCCCAGATCAACCGCGACCAGGTGTCGCCCGCCTCGTCCGGGTGCTCGACCAGGCGGGGCCCTGCGGTGTTGGGTACGGGGACGATCCCGGTCTCGTGGAGCCAGCTACTGCTGTAGACGGTTGCCTGGTAACGGTGACCCTCGTCGGGCAGCAGCATCAAGGTCTTGCTGTATGGGTTGTGCCGCGCCCACCAGGAGGCGACCTGAAAGGCCGCGCCGCTGGTGGGCCCCATGAAGAGGCCGTTCTCGCGATACAGGTCATGGGTGGCGTGGAAGGCCTCGGCAGGAGAAACCCAGTGCACCTCGTCGTACGCGGCATGCTCGACGTTGCCGGGGATTATGCTGCTGCCGAGACCCCGCAGCACCCTGCGTCCTTCGGCGCAGCCGAAGATGATCGAGCCATGGGTGTCGACGCCGACGAGACGGAGGCTGGGTTTGCGCTGTCGCAGCGACGCCGCGAGACCGCACGTCGAGCCACCCGAACCGACCGCCCCCACCAGACAGTCCACCTCCCCGATGGTACGGGTGACCAGGTCACCGACTATCGCGTACGCCGCCGGGTTGGCGGGATTGTCGTACTGGCCGGGGACGAAGCTGTCCGGGAACTCCCGCTGCAGTTCCGCGACCCTGGCCAGGCGTGCGCCCTGGATGCCGCCGGGGGCTCCGTGGTTCTCCACGAGCTCGATCCGGGCGTTGAGTAATTGAAGCCGGTTGCGCAAATCGTCGTCGATGGCTGAGTCCCCGACGATGGTCAGCGGATAGCCACGCAGCCTGCACACCATGGCGAGGCCCAGGCCGAAGCTGCCGGAGGAAGTCTCGATCACCGGGGTGCCGGGAGCGAGGACGCCCGCGGCTTCGGCCCGGTCGATGACGTAACGTGCGGGCAGCAGTTTCATGAGGCTGAACGCGGCAGCGTAGAGGTTGTCGGTGAGCTGGATGATCCGTGGCAGTTCCATGGCCTCGATCACCGAGCGGTACACCTCCCCGACCTGCGGGGTCGATGTGGGGAAAACGCACGGGGGCTGGGCTGTCGACCGTGTCTCAGTCATCAGTCGTGAACTTCCATTGCTCCAGGATTCCGGCGTCACCCAACATCTGTTGGGCGCGCTCGATGTAGGTGTCGACGGCGGGGTCGTCTCGGTCGAAGATGACCCCCGCGATGTCGCCGCTGTGGGCGGTCTGAAGCCCGACCGCGCCGACATCCTCGACGATTGCGAGGATGCGTTCGAGGGCAGGGATCGGCAGATGGCGCTGGTTCATACGAGTGCTGGCGGTGGCGACCGTGCCCAGCAGACCAACGTCCTTGCTCAGTACGGCATCTCGAAGCACCTTCCGCAGCCGGGTGAACTGCTGGATCTCGGCGGCCGTGTATCTGGCGGGCGGCAGCGCCATTGTGTCCGTGCCCCGGCCGCCGGCCTGCGGCCTGCAGCCGAAGCCGAGGACCTGCACAGGGGGCAGTGGGTGCTCGAAGTCTTCGATGATCACTCCCTCCCGGTGGGCGAAGAGCACAGCGGACGAGACGAACATCAGCGAATCCGACGCTGTTTCGGCCTGCACCGCGAGTCGCGCCACTTGCTCCGCGGGCAGCGATAGCGAGAACGCGTCCCTGACAGCACCGATCGCGGCGAGCACGTCGCTTGTGGAGGAGCCGAAGCCGCGGCAAGGGGGCACATCACCGGAGAGTTCCAGATGCCCTTGGACCGGCAGCCGCGCCTCGGTCAGCGTGAGTTCGGCGGCACGCCGCGCCTTGCTCTTCCACCTCGGCCACACCGTGAGCCCGGTATCGTCCCGGTGCACCGGGGTGAACTTCGCTTCCGCGGAGTACATGGCACAGGGGAGGGTGACCAGACCTCGGCTGAGCCTGCCTCTGTTCAGGAAGACGCCTTGCAGGATCTCGCCGTGATGAACCGGGGAGGATGCGCTCCCCACCCGCCAATTGCTCGGAGTCACCAATTGCCCGCCCTCTTTCGTCTCTCAGCAGTCCCTGATTGATCTCTCGTCGACGGAGGCAGGCCTGCGGTCGGCTCAGTCGTACGGCTGCTTGGTCAGGCCCGTGCCGGTGATCCCCAGAGGCTGCGTGGACCATCACATTCCCGTGCCCGCGGTCGAGCTTGTGGACATCGATAGTCCCGCTCGCGTACGGTGCCCCGGCATCCTGCGGGGCGGCGGCCACCGGGTACGACCGGCGTCGAGGAAGGGAGTCGCGCCGGTGAACCGGTCGGCTCACGCTGCTGGCGCATGGTGGGGTTACGAAAGGTCGCCTCAACGGCAGCCGGCACCTTCGGTCACTCGGGTACGGGCTGCCCGATGGGTCAGGGGCCGTGGCATCCGCGCCTCGCGCGGCGTGGGCGGTGCTGAATAGGTTGCGGACGAGGGACGGGCGCCCTGCAGCGTCACTTCCTCCGGTAACCCCGCCAGCACATCTCGCCGGTAGCCGAGCTGTGTGGCAGCCAGACTGTGCGGATCCTTCACCGCCGCCGACAGCTCACGCTGCCGCAACGCGCGGTCCGCCACCAGTACAGCCTCCCCCACCGCGACGACCGGCAGGGTCACCTGCTCCAGCTCACCCAGGAACCACAGCCGCCGCTGCGCAACGGAGAGGAAGCTCATGAGCTGGCTCCCGTCCGGCGTAGCGACGCCAGCTTGGGCCGACGGGAAGGCTTGGCCCGGCTCACCCGTTCAGCGAGCTCCGCGACTGTCGGGGCCTCGAAGATGTCTCGGACGGTCACGTCGGTGTCCAATGCTTTGCGGATGCGGCTGACCAGGCGGGTGGCGAGCAGGGAGTGGCCGCCCAGGTGGAAGAAGTCGTCGTCGATGCTGACTCGGCCCACGTCGAGCACGTCGGCGAACAGCGAGCACAGTGTCTCTTCCGTCGCCGTACGCGGTACGCGGCCGTCCTCCTCACCTTCCAGGCGCGGCACCGGCAACGCAGCCCGATCGAGCTTGCCGTGGGCGGTCAGCGGCAGGCAGTCAAGCACGACTACGGCCGAGGGCACCATGTAATCGGGCAACGCCATGGCCACCGCACGCCGCAGCGCCCCGGCGTCCACAGACGCCCCCTCTGTGCCCACCACATAACCCACCAAACGCTTGTCACCAGGCCGATCCTCACGCACCACCACAACTGCCTGACCGACACCGTCGGCGCCCAGCAGCGCCGCCTCAATCTCACCAGGCTCGATTCGGAAACCACGCAACTTCACCTGCTGGTCAGCACGACCGACAAACTCGAACAATCCGTCACGACGCCACCGCACCAAATCACCCGTGCGATACATCCGAGACCCAGGCGGACCGAACGGGTTCGCAACAAAACGTTCCGCAGTCAAACCAGGCCGATTCACATAACCGCGGGCAAGGCCGGGACCACCGATGTACAGCTCGCCCACGACACCGGCGGGCACCGGGCGAAGCGCGTCGTCCAGTGTGTACGTCCCGGTGTTGTCGAGAGGCAGCCCGATGGGCAACGAACCCTGATACACGGTGTTTCGCGGCAACGGGTAGCAGGTGGCGAAGACGGTGGTCTCGGTCGGCCCGTAACCGTTGACAACGGTAGTGCCCGGGCAGTGCTCCATGACCCGGCGTGCCGCCGCTGGCGCGACTACGTCACCGCCCGTCCAGACCTCTTGTAGCCCGGCGAAACCGCTCGGGTTTTCCTCGGCCATGACGTGGAAGAGTCCGGCGGTGAGCCACAGACTCCGTACCCGGAACTCGGCGATCAGCTGCTCCACCGAGATCGCGTCCAGGTCGCCTGGCGGCGCGACGATCACGGTACCGCCGACCAGCAGGGGCACCCACATCTCGTAGGCGAGGACGTCGAAGGTCAGCGGGGAGTGCTGCAGCATGCGATCGTGCGCGCCGGTCGCGAAAGCTTGGTCGAGGCTCAGGTCGACGATGTTTCGGTGGGTGTTGCCGACCCCCTTGGGAATGCCGGTGGAGCCCGAGGTGAACACGGTGCAGGCGAGCTGGTCCGGGTGAATGTCTACGTCCGGCGCGGGCGTCTGCGTCCCGCCGGGGCTGAAGCCGTTCAGCTCCGGAGCGGGCAGGGCGGTGATGCCCTCGGGCAGGTCCAGGCCTGTCATGTCGCGGGCGGTGACAACGATCGACGCAGAGGCGGCTGTGAGGATCTGCTGGATCCTGGCCTTGGGGTAATCGGTGTCGACAGGCACATACGCTCCACCTGCCTTGAGAATGGCCAGAATTGAGACCGGCACCTCCAGGGACCGGCCCAGCAGGAGCGCCACCCGGGTCTCGGATCCCACGCCCACCTCGACGAGGCGGTGCGCGAAGCGATTGGCGTATTCCTCCAACTCCGCGTAGCTGAGGCAGCGTTCACCGAGAACCACTGCCGCAGCGTCCGGGATGGTGGCCGCATGACCACTGATGACGGCCGGCAAGGTGGTGTGGCTACGCGGCGACAGGTCACCGGTGACCGGTTCGATGACACGGCGCCACTCCGCTGCGTCCAGGATGTCGAGGTCGCCGATGGGCCGCGATGGGTCGGCGACGGCCGCCTCCAGGAAGCGAATGATGCGGTCGGCAAATGCCTGGACGGTCTCTGCGTCGTACCTGTCGGCTGCGTAGTCGATACGCAGCTCGACACCACCAGGCCCTCCGGGGGTCCGCCGCTCCAAGAAGTTGACCGTCAGGTCGAAGCGTGCGGTGTCCAACGGGGCCTCTGTGACCTCCGCGGTCATGCCGACGAGCTCGGGCGCGGGGGTGATCGAGTCGCCCAGGGTGAGCATGATCTGGAAGAAGGGGTGGCGAGCGGCGGATCGCTGTGGGTTGAGTTCTTCGACGAGAAGGTCGAACGGCAGGTCCTGGTGCGCCCACGCACCCAAGTCCGTCTCCCGGACCCGGGCCAAGAGTTCCAGGAACGATGGATCACCACTGGTATCCGTGCGCAGCACCAGTGTATTGACGAAGAACCCGACCATGTCGTCCAGCGCGGGATCGGTGCGGCCCGTGACCGGCGAGCCGACGGGCACATCCGTGCCTGCACCACTCCGCGTCAGTACAGCCGCGGTCGCCGCATGCACCGCCATGAACAGGGAGGCACCCGACTCGCGGGCCAGGGACTGCAGCTGCTCGTGCACCTGTGCGGACAGCTGCGCACTCACCCTCGCCCC
Source organism: Saccharomonospora marina XMU15 (assembly GCF_000244955.1). Classification (GTDB taxonomy): domain Bacteria; phylum Actinomycetota; class Actinomycetes; order Mycobacteriales; family Pseudonocardiaceae; genus Saccharomonospora_A; species Saccharomonospora_A marina. Next base: position 3,245,423 of record NZ_CM001439.1, read on the forward strand.
CCGATAGGAAGCGGTGGCGGGCGAGGGACGCGCGCTCTGCAGCGTCACTTCCTCCGGTAACCCCGCCAGCACATCTCGCCAGTAGCCGAGCTGCCTGGCAGCCAGACTCTGCGGATCCTTCACCGCACCCAACAGTTCACGCTGCCACAACGTGTAGTCCACATACTGCACAGGCAGCGGCTCCCAGTCGGCAGCTCGGCCCTCCAGCCGCGCCTCATACGCCAGCGCGAGATCACGCAGCAACGGCCCGTTCGACCAGCCATCCGACGCAATATGATGCACCACAAGCAACAACACGTGGTCGTCCTCGGCCACCCGCAACAGATGAGCGCGGACCGGCAGGTCATTCGCCAGATCAAAGGTGCAGGCCGCCAACTCGGCGAGCCGTGCCGCCAGCACCCCCTCCCCCACCGCGACAACCGGCAAAGTCAGCGCAACATCGGCAACTGGACGGACGTACTGGTAAGGCTCCTGCTCATCCAGTCGGTAGACGGTTCGCAGGCACTCATGCCGGCCCAGCACATCCTGCAGAGCAAGACGCAGCGCCTGTGGATCAAGCCCACCCCTGAGCCGAATCGACAGCGGAATGTTGTACGTGGCCGACGCACCCTCCAGTTCACCCAGGAACCACAGCCGCCGCTGCGCGAATGAGAGGGGGATCCGCTTCGGGCGCCGCATGGCCACCAGCTCAGGACGGCGAGAACTCGCACGCTCCGCGATAACCGCCGCGATCTCGGCTACCGTCGTATGTGCGAACACGTCCCGCATGGTCACGTCGGTGTCCAATGCTTTGCGGATGCGGCTGACCAGGCGGGTGGCGAGCAGGGAGTGGCCGCCCAGGTGGAAGAAGTCGTCGTCGATGCTGACTCGGCCCACGTCGAGCACGTCGGCGAACAGCGAGCACAGTGTCTCTTCCGTCGCCGTACGCGGTACGCGGCCGTCCTCCTCACCTTCCAGGCGCGGCACCGGCAACGCAGCCCGATCGAGCTTGCCGTGGGCGGTCAGCGGCAGGCAGTCAAGCACGACTACGGCCGAGGGCACCATGTAATCGGGCAACGCCATGGCCACCGCACGCCGCAGCGCCCCGGCGTCCACAGACGCCCCCTCTGTGCCCACCACATAACCCACCAAACGCTTGTCACCAGGCCGATCCTCACGCACCACCACAACTGCCTGACCGACACCGTCGGCGCCCAGCAGCGCCGCCTCAATCTCACCAGGCTCGATTCGGAAACCACGCAACTTCACCTGCTGGTCAGCACGACCGACAAACTCGAACAATCCGTCACGACGCCACCGCACCAAATCACCCGTGCGATACATCCGAGACCCAGGCGGACCGAACGGGTTCGCAACAAAACGTTCCGCAGTCAGACCAGGCCGATTCACATAACCGCGGGCAAGATGAGTGCCCGCCACATAGAGTTCGGCGACGACACCCGGTGGGGCCGGGCGAAGCTCGGCATCCAGGACGTACATTGCCGTGTTCGCCATCGGGACGCCGAGGGTCAGTTCGGTCGCTGTCCGACGGTCGGGGCCGAAGGATTCGTAGCTGCAGAAGACGGTGGTCTCGGTCGGCCCGTAGACGTGTACGACGGTCGTGTCCGGGCACGCGTCGAGAACGCGGCGCAGGGCGACGGTGGACAGTACGTCACCGCCGGTCCAGACCTCCTGCACGGTGGCGAGCGAGTGGGGCGATTCCTGAGCGATGGCGTCGAAGAGCGCGGTGGTGAAGTAGAGGGCAGTGACGCCTTGCTGCTCGATCGTACGGGCCAGTTCACGGGAGTCGATCTCCTGGCTCGGCAGGATGATGGCTCGGCCCCCTCGTAGCAGCGGTACCCACAGCTCGTAGGTGGAGGAGTCGAAGGCGAGCGGCGAGTAGGCGAGTACCGTGCTGTGCCGCCCGCCGGCCCAGCACGGGTCGAGGGCAAGCTCGACCACGTTGCGATGTGTGGTGGCGACGCCCTTGGGCCTGCCGCTTGATCCGGAGGTGTACATCACATACGCCACCTCGTCGGGGTGGACCTCCAGTTCGGGCCCGGTCCGCTGCCCGTGGGCCGCGGTGGTCACGACGTCCTGAACAGCCAGTACACGGGTCACACCGGCGAACGGGACCTCGTCCGTGTCAGGATCGGTGAGGACGATTCCCACACCGGTGTCCTCGATCATCCACCGAAGTCGGTCCGCGGGCTGGCGGGGGTCCAGGGGCACGTATGCCGCGCCGCACTTGAGTACGGCCAGGACCGCCATGACGTATTCGAGCGAGCGACCCTGGTAGAGCGCCACCGAGTCGCCCGGGCGCACGCCGAGCTGGGTCAGGGTGTGCGCGAGGCCGTTCGCTGCCGCGTCGAGGGCGGCATAGGTGAGCGTGCGTCCCTCGCAGTGCAGGGCGACGGCGTCGGGGGTGCGGGCGGCTTGGGCTGCGAACAGTGAGTGCAGGGTGCCCTCGGGCAGGGAGGCGGTGGTCTCGTTGTAGTCGACCACCAGCTCGCGGCGCAGTTCGTCGCCGAGCCAGTCGATATCGCAGACGAGCACCCCGGGCTCGTCGGTGACGGCCTGCACCGCGCGGGCCAGCAGGTCGGCCGCCGCCCGGGCCTCGCTCGCGGTGAACCGGTCGGTGCGGTAGACGAGTTCGAGGACTGGAGTGGCCCTACCGGTGCGCGCGATTACAGTGATCGCGTGGTGGGTCGACTGCCGCAGCCGTACGCCCTCGTCCCAGCGGCAGTCGTCAACTACGACGGCGGTGTCGAACAACTCCGACTGGACACCCGTGACGCGGCGCAGGGCGGGCCCGGAGATGTCGAGGTGACCCGCCACGCGCTCATGGAAGCGTGCGACGGAATGGATGACCTCGCTTGCCCCGGATTGGGCCCCCACGGTGACCCTCAACGGCAGGTCGTTGTCACCCATGCCGATCACGACGTCCTGACGCCCCGTGAGCCGAGCACAGACGACCGCCCAGATGCCTTGGTAGACGGCTGACGTGGACGTGCTGAGCCCGGCGGCGAGCGCCGCCAGGCGCTCGGCGGTATCACTCGTCAAGCAGATGGGCAGCGCCTCGCTGTGCCGGGCGGCGGCATCGACGTGCCTGCCCAGAAAGCATGGCTCGGGGGGACCGGCCAGCTCGGAGCGCCACACGTCCACATCGGCATCGGCGTCGGCAGCTGTGCGAGCCACAACGGTGTCCGGCGGCGCGGCGGACGCCCCGGGATCACCGGCGAGTAGGCCGGTGAGCAGGCAATGTAGCCCGACAGTGTCGAGAACCGCCCGGTGTGCGGTCAGGATCAGCGCACTGCCGTCGCCTTCGGCCCTGGCCAAGGCGAAACGAAGCAGCGGCTCCCCGCCGACCTCGACGTCGAACCCGCGTTCCCATTCCACGGCCGCCACCTCGTCGACGTCGACCTCCGGGTGTTCGGTCCACGGCAGGGGTGCGCCGGGCACCACCCCGCGCACCGGCCTTCCGGTCGTGTCGTGGCCAAGACGAGCGAACAGTTCCGGACGTTCGGCCATCAGCCCGGCAGCCGCCTTCCGGAGATCGTCCGCCGAAAGACCTGGCGGCAGGGCAACCACGGCCTGGACCACGTCGAACGTGCGGGCGTGGGGATCGTACTGGTCGGGTCGCAGCAGGCCCTCCTGGGCCGAAGTCAGTTCACAGGTCTGCGCAGGGAGCTGCTGGGACATCTCGACACCTTCCAATGCCGGGGCGAGGGTGGAAGCTCTGTCGGAGGGCTTTTGGGCGGATGCACCCCTGGCCTCACCGGATGAGCACGGATCACGCCTGCGACGGACCGGCAGGCATCACCTGCAGCAACACACGATCGTCATCGCCGACCGGCCCGTCCTCGGGAACGTCGAGCAGGACGAGGCTGATGATCCGCCCATCCTCCTCGAAGAGCATGTCGTGTTCGCGCAGCAACTCCAATCTCGCTCTGACGTCCGCGCCTGACCCCTCCGCGCGTGTCAGCGCTTCCTCGGTGACCGGCGCGGCCAGGCGCTGGAGAAGACGCGACATCAACTCATCGACCAGGAGTTCTCGGGCATGGCCGAACCGGGTGTCGACGATCCGTCGCGATCCGTCCTCGCGACGTTGCACCTCGAGTACCGGCCTGTCTGATTCGACCGTCGACGCGCGGCCGCTTCGCCACCGCTCGACCAGCTGACTCACCTCGCCCAACCATTCAACGGCCAGTTCCGCGTAGGGAGCCGCCCCGTGGTCAGCGAAAAAATACGCCAGCTCATGGAGATGTTCCGCCGGAAACGGAAATGCCTTTTCGTAGAAGTCCATCGGCATCAGCTCCAGCCCATATTTATCAGGATCGGTGAAGTACGGGCTGTAGCGATCGAACCGCACCAGGTATGCCCCGCCGGGCGGGGGCAGGTGAGTCAACAGCGGCAGATCCTCAACATATTTGCGATACACATCTTCACATTCTCCCGGGAACCCCATCAGCAGGTTCCAAGCGGGGTTCATGTTATTCCGGACGCAGTTCTTCAGAAACTGAATGTTCAAGAACGCAGTGGTCCCCTTTCCCATGAGCTTGAGGGTTTTCGTGGAGAGTGATTCAATACCTGGCTGCACCTTGGTCACTCCCACCCGCACCATCGCGGCCATATCCTGGCTGCTCAGCGGCAGCTTCACCTCGTAAAATATGGAAGGACCGTTCGAACGCTCCGGCAGACGTCCGAAGACCTCGCGCGGGAACTTCTTGGGCATGATGTTGTCGGTGCACATGAAGCCCCTGGCTTTATCGCTCAGACCGAAGAGCCAGGTGAACTGGCGCAACGCCACTTCCGGGGACATCGCGCGATAGCCCATGCCGAGACCGTTGAGACCGCAGAAGGTACAGTGCGAACGCTGACCCCACCAACAGCCTCGTGACGTCTCGAACATCAGCTCGGGCTTGATCTCCGGGTCCGAACTCAGTTCACTACGCACACCGTGGAAGGCCTCGAGATATTCGGAGTAGTCGGGCTCGAAGAAGTCGTCGATGTCGCGGTCGCGCCCGACACCTGCGGCAAAGCGCGGATCACCGACGTTCGTAGGTGTGACCACACCAACGATGTCGTTGACCGCGCTCAGCCCTTCGCCCAGATAACGCTGGACGAAGTCGGGGAACGTGTGCAGGGCGGGCCCGGAAAAGACTGCGTCGATCTCGGGCACGTTCCGCACGAGGGCCGCGCCCATGGGCGCTTCGCAGTTTGCGCCACCGAGCACCGCTACCGCAGAGGGGTTCCGGCGCTTCACCAAGCGAGCCATCGCGATCGATGCGTTGGTTTGTGCGAACATGGACGTGAAGCCGATTAGGTCCGACTCAGCCAACGCATAAGATCCACACAGCCGATCAAGTAATTCCGGCAGCCCGGCGCGCAATTCCATAATCTGCGTTCTAAACGCGTTCCATTGTGGTCCGGTGTAGTATCGATTGAAATAATCACCTTGATTTTCGGGAGCGGACGGAAAGGCCAGGCCGCGGAATATCCACTCGCCGAGCCCGGTCAGCAGATGCTGAAGCTGTCCGGTAATCTCCTCGTACAGTTCGGCACCGAAGTAACAGGCGAAGTCCAGGTTCAGCGAGTGGACGGACACCTCGACCTGGTCACCGAACTCGCGCCTGATCAGCGCCGAGAGTTGGCTGAGAGCAAGCGAAGGTCGATCCCAGTCAGCGAAAGGCATATTAACCAAACTGATCTTCACAATGCTTTCCCTTCCGTGCTGGTGTCCGACACGCTCGAATGATGGACCAAGTCCGGCGATCCAGGAAGGCGCCCAGCCGCAGACTGATCAGCTGCGCACCGCCGCAAGCAGGAGCAATTCCGATGCCGCCACAGCGAGACCGGGCGGGCCTGGATGCCCGTCGCCAAGGCGGGCCCAGCCGGGCCTGCTGCCTGCGGAGATACATCACTCACTCCGGTCACCGGTTTCGTCCTGCGGTGGTGTCAGCGCGTCTCGGGCATCGTCTCTCGGGACGAGGTGGAATACCGTGCTGTACGCGATCTCAAGATCGTGGGTTGCGAGTAGCTTCCACTCCTCGCTGAGTTCGAAGGTCTCAACCCATTGCGCGAAGGTGGGCAGCTGCTGCCGCATCAGGCCGTGGGTGTATTCGAATCCCAAGGTGAAGATCGGGCAGTGCGGATCTGCCGCCTGTTGGGACCGGTAGGTGTCGCTCAGCAGCAGGTTCTGCGCGCCGGGAAACGCCCGGCGCAGGGCGGCCAAGACCTTCACGAACCGTTCACGAGGCAGGAGGTCGTGTGCGAGGAAGAAGGAGAAGACAAGCTCGACGTCGGGGAAGGCGCCATCGGGCAGCGCCGTCAAGTCCGAGTGGACGAGTTCGATCCGGTCCTCCAGACCCGCCTCGCGCACCGCCTCCCGGCCCGCGCTCCACGCCGCAGCGTCGACCTCCACACCTACGAACCGCGCTTCGGGTGCTCGGCCCGCAAGTTCGATCAACCGTCGCGCGCTGCCACAACCAAGGTCGGCCGCCGTCCTGTGCGGTACTGCGCTGACGAGCTTGTGAAACATCGAGTCGACGAACTGGGCGCCGTAATCCTTGCCGGCGCGTGCGATGGCTCCCCCGTCGCGCGCGTTCGTCCTGCTCGGCCAGCCATCGGCTCGACACACCTGTGCGGCCCCGGAGAGCATCGAACCGTATCCGCCGATCAGCCACAGGAAGTAGCCCTTGTCGCGCCAGATCTCGCCGAAGGCCGGACCTGGGACCAAGCCTCGCTCCCCGTCCTCAACCACCGCGCCTGCGTGCCGCAGACCCAGGATCACGGCGTCCAGCGCCAGGTGATCCAGGCCGGCCCGCGCAGCGAAGCCGGCCGGATCGATCGCGCCGTTCGCTTCCAGCTCCGTCAGCAGGCCAAGTTCGAAGGCCGCGCAGATTGCCGAGGCCGCAACTGCTCCGTTGAACAACTCGGCGGTCGTGGAGCGCTCCGCTCCAGGGCGGTCAGGCATCTGCAAGAATCCCTTCCAACACATAGAGAAGATGATCGACCTGATCCTGGCTGCCGACCGTGATCCGCAACCGGTCCGGCAGTCCGAGTTCGGTCACGTCACGCACCGCAAGCCCGGCTTGAGCGAGCAGTTCGGCCACGGCCGCGGCCCGGCCGGGCAGGTGGACCAGGACGAAGTTGGCGGCCGATGGAAGGAAGGCGATCCCAAGACGCTCGAAACCAGCGATGAGTGCGGACTTGGCGCATTCGGTCGCCGCCACCGTTCGGGCCACATGCTCGATGTCGCCGATCGCGGCGAGCGCCGCCGCACAGCCGAGCCCGTTGACGTGGAACGGGATCGCCCGCTGTACCTGTCGTACCGCGGACACCACCGAGGGATCACCGATCAGGTAGGCGATCCGGAGTCCAGCCAGACCGTGCGCCTTGGAAAAGGTGCGAAGAATACAGACTCCTGCATCGGCCGCGGCCCAAGGCAACGCTGAGGCGAAACCCGGACCGGCATACTCGGCGTAAGCCTCGTCGAGCACCAATACGGCCCCGTTGTCCCGCGCAGCCGCGCACAGCGCCGCGACCTCACTCGAGCCGAGCAGGGACCCGGTGGGGTTGTGCGGGTTGCACACGAAGGCCAGCCCCGCTCCCCCAGCGAAGCCCGTGACGAAAGCCGCGACGTCGACGGCCCAGTCACGCAGCGCCAGTTCCCGGAACTCAACGCCAGCCGCTGTTAGGCTCAGCGCATAGCTCTGGAAAGTCTGCTCACAGATCTGCGCGGACCGCGGATCCGTGCGGTGAACCAAGGCGAGCAGCAGAATCAGTTCGTCGGCCCCGTTACCCACCGCCACCCGGTCGACGTGCACCCCGTGGGCTCGGGCGATTCCTTCCGTCAGCTCCTGGTAGGCCGGTTCCGGGTAACGGTGCGGCTCGTGCATGGCACCGTCCAGCGCGGCACGGGCAGCTGAACCAGGGCCGTAGGGATTCTCGTTCCGGTCCAGCCGCACAACACCGAGTTGCGGCGGCCCGGAGGCGGCGGTCAGCTGGTGGCCTCGGATACCACGCACCAGATATGACATCTCGTCAGCCCAGGCTCAACGGTAAGGACCGCAGCGACCGGAACTCGAGATTGGTGTTCCACTCGGGTTCACCCGCCAGCCGGATCGTCGGGAAGCGAGCGAACAGAGCTACGAAGAACCACTTGATCTCGAGGCTGGCTATCTGGCGTCCGAGACATGCGTGTGGTCCGAAGCCGAAGGAGAGGTTCTTGCCACTGTTCGACCGGTCGAGGTCGAACTTGTTCGGCTGCTCGAAAACGGCCGGGTCCCGGTTGGCGGCGCCCAGGAAAAGTGCAACCCGTTGCCCCTCCTTGATACGGACTCCGCCCATTTCCACATCCGTTGTCGCGACGCGCCAAGTGAACTGGTTCGACGCGTTGTAGCGCACCACCTCGTTCGGCGTGTTCTCTACGCACGCGGAGTCCGCCAGGAAGCGTGCGATCTGGTCGGGGTTCGTGGCGAACGCGAGCATGCCGCTACCGACGGACCCGGGCGTCGTGGGCGCGAACAGCGCGACCAGCAAAAGGACCAGTTGATGAACTGTCTGCTCCGGCGTGACCTCGGTCTGATCCGCCAGGTCTGCCGCCAGCCGGGCGATGACGGTGTCCGGGAGGACTCTTCCCCGCTTGCCCGCAACGAGTTCGGAAGCATAGGTGTGCAGGTCCGCCAGGTCCTCGAGCAGCTGTTCCAGCTCCAGTGGCTGCTCCTGGGGCCCCGACCAATAGGTCATCACGTTGACCACGCGCGGTATCACGACGTCGAGGTCCTCCTCGGGAACGCCGAAGGCGTGGACAGCGGCATTCACGGGAAGCTTCTCGGCCAACCCGGGGACGGCATCGATTTCCTTCACGTTGTCCGGCACACTGGCTACCAGATCGTGGGCGACCCGCTCGATGGCTTGGCTGTAAAATGCATGCGCCTCGTTTGTGAAACCCGCCTGCGTGGACTTCCTCAACACCGTGTGGCGGGGCTCGTCCGTATACATCATGACGTTCTTGGTGAACCGGTGGTAAATACTCTCGGCCGGCAGTTTCCGCCCACTGAATTTACCGCTCAGTATCTCTTCCATGCGTTCTGCCTTGAATCGAGGGTCCTTCAGCGCGGCGACACAGTCGTCATATTTGAGGATGGCCCACGAGCCCAAGCTCTCGCACCAGTGGACCGGCTCCCGCTCCGCGAGGTCGGCATATACGGGATACGGGTTCGAAACGATGGCAGGCATCGAAAGCGGCGAAGGGTTTACCACGTGCTTGATCTCCTTTTTGTCACATGAAGCGCGCTTTTCTCTTCAGCAAAGCGCACCATGCGGGCCCACGTCGCGGTGGTGCACTCATCCGCCAGTTGAAAGGGCTTACTCAGGAGGGCTGGAAGTAGTGCCCTCCATGGCATCGATCAGACTCTTGGGCCGCATATCCGTCCACGTGTGTTCGATGAACTCCACACAGGACTGCCTGTCCGAGGGACCGTGCGCCACGCTCCACCCCTCGGGAACCTCAATCGTGGTCGGCCACATCGAGTACTGACCCTCACCATTTACGAGGGCGTAGTAATGGATGTCATCCCGCTCGAACGGATTATTCACATCCGTCTCCTTCCAGCTCACGCACCCTGGCGACCAGAGTTCCGGCGATGAGTGCCAACGACGCAGGCGACATCATTTCCCCGTGTCGGCACGGTATTTCGTTGACGTACACCTGTCCAGTGCAATACTGCGCCCACCTCGCGGTAACGTCTGATGAGGCTCCCCTCTCGTCCCCCACCGCCGCATAGAAATGCAGGTCTCCGGACATCCGGCCAATCGAACGAGGAAGGCCGCTGATTCGAGCGGAGTTCAGGGCCACATCCAGGACCCGCTGCACGTGTTCGCGCCGTAGCGATCCCAGCGTGCTTATCCCTTTCTGCATGACTTCGACAACATCGTCCGGGTTGGGGGAGTCACGCAGCCCGTCAGCCTCCGCGCCGAAGGCCTCCAGAATTCCGCTCAGGATATCAGGCTTCTCGAGGTCGCCCTGTCGGGAAACGGGGTACGGGGTGGAGTCGAGCAGAGCAAGAAACCCCACTTCGTAACCACGATCTTGCAGCTCCGTTGCCATCGCGTGGGCCACCGTGCCACCGAGGGACCATCCGATAAGGCGATATGGGCCCTCGTTCTGAACGGTGAGAATCTCATCCACGTAATCGCGTGCCATTTCCCCGATGGACCGCGGAAGAGGGCGACTTTCGCTCATCCCGTGGGCCTGGATTCCATACACCGGATAGTCAGGGCCAAAGTGCTGCAGCAATCCGGAATAGCACCAGCTCACACCGCCTACCGGGTGCACACAGAAAATCGGGAGACGGCTTCCAGCTGGGCGAAGCGGAAGTAGCGGGCTTAGTGGATCATGCGGGGGCGAGAAGGCCAGCTGCTGGCTCAAGGACGCCACGGTGGGATGCTGGAAGAGAGCGCCTACGGAGATTTCGGTGTCCAGTTCCGCGTGGATGCGGCGGATCAGCCGGGTCGCGAGCAGAGAGTGTCCACCCAAGTCGAAGAACCCGTCATCGATGGACACCTCACCAAGACCGAGGACGTCGGCGAACAGCGTGCACAGCACCCTTTCCTGTTCCGTTCGCGGACCCCGCCCGCCGACGGTGGTGTACTCCGGCGCAGGCAACTGGCCGCGGTCGAGCTTGCCATTGGCAGTCAGCGGCAGCGCCTCCAGAACCACAACCGCCGACGGCACCATGTACTCCGGCAACGTCGCCGCGACGCGCTCACGTACCGCCGCCGCGTCCACCACGGCGCCGGCGGTCGCAACCACATAAGCGACGATCCGCCTGTCACCCGGCCGATCCTCCCGCACCACCGCAACCGACTGGCTCACCGTCGCGTCCCGCAGCAGCACCGTCTCGATCTCACCCAGGTCGATCCGGAACCCGCGCACCTTTACCTGGTCATCAGTGCGCCCGATGAACTCCAGTTGTCCCTGCGCGTTCCACCGCACCAGATCGCCGGTGCGATACATGCGCTCCCCAGCACCCCAAGGATTGGCAACGTACCGTTCAGCGGTAAGGCCCGGCTGGTTCAGGTACCCACGAGCCAGCCCCGCGCCCGCCACATACAACTCACCCACCACACCGGGCGGCACCGGCCGCAAACCATCATCCAACACAAACACTCGCGCATTGGATACAGGGCGACCAATAAGAACATTCGTCAATGGTTCATGCTCGGTGAGACCGTCGACAACCCATGACGCGACGTCAACTGTTGCCTCGGTGGGACCATAGGCGTTGACCATCCTTCGGCCCGGCGCCCAGCGCTGCACCAGCTCGGCCGACAACGCCTCACTGCCCGTGATCAGCACTCGCAGGTCGGGGTAGCGCGTCTCGGGAAGACTACTCAGGACGGCAGGCGGTATATGGGCATGAGTGATTTCGTTGTCGCGAAGGAAATCACTGAGCGAGTCGCCGTAAAGAGTTGTTCGAGGAATTACCAGACGTGCCCCGGACAGCAACGAAAGGCAGTATTCGGAGACAGTTACGTCAAAGCTGGGGGAGGCGAATTGGAGGATTCTGCTCCCGGAGTCGACGTCGTAACGTTCGGCCTGGTTCGCGACAAGGCTGGCGATCCCATGGTGGGTGACCACGACACCCTTGGGACGCCCGGTTGAGCCGGAGGTGTAGATGACGTACGCCGGATTCGTCTGTGCCACCCGCACATTCGGGTTGGCAGCCGAGTAGGAAGAAGTTTCGGGCAATTTCGTCAGCGTCAGTTTCGGAGCGGCGTCGCTGAGCATGTACCCGATCCGGTCCTCGGGATAGTTCAGGTCGATCGGAAGATACGCCGCGCCAGACTTCAACGTCGCCAGCAACGCGACAACCAGATCCACCGACCGCGGCAGACTCAAAGCCACAACAGACTCCGGGCCCGCACCCCGATCAACCAGATAATGCGCCAACCTGTTCGCCCGAGCATTCAACTCCGCATAGCTGACCTGCTCACTCCCGCAAACCACGGCCACAGCGTCCGGCGCCCGATCCACCTGCGCCTCGAACAACTCCGGGAAGGTTGCCGCCGGGACCTCGCAGCCGGTGTCATTCCACTGCACCAACATCCGCCGCCGCTCCTGGGGGGCAAGGATGTCGGCCTCGCTGATACGGAGCTCCGGGTCGTGGACAAGGGCGGTGAGAACGCGGGTCAGCCGCTGACAGATGCTTTCCGCACTGGCCTGATCGAAAAGGTCCGTGGCGTACTCCAGCACCCCGACCAAACCGCCGGGCACCACACCACCCCCCACTTCCGACATGCTGAAGGAGAGATCGATCTTGGCGCCGGACCGGTCGACCGGCTGCCCGTAGATCTCCATGCCGTGCAACGTGGTGCCCTGGTGGGTGTTGTTCTGGAGCACGAGTACCACTTGGTAGAGGGGGTGGTGGGCCAGGCTGCGGGGTGGATTGAGTACTTCGACGAGTCGTTCGAAGGGGAGGTCTGCGTGGGCATAGGCTGCCAGGTCGATCTCGCGAACCCGCTCCAGGAGTTCGGCGAAGGTCGGATCGCCGGAAGTGTCAGTGCGTAGAACCAGAGTGTTGACGAAGAAGCCGACCAGGTCGTTGAGGGCCTCGTCATCCCGCCCGGCCACCGCCGCCCCGATCGGAATATCCGTGCCGGCACCTAGGCGAGTAAGCAGCGCGGCCAATGCGGCCTGCAAGACCATGTACAGGGTGCAGCCGCGGACCTTGGCCAGCTCGACCAGTCGTGCGTGTAGTTCGGCGTCAATGGTGAAGGGGACGGTGGCGCCTCGGTAGCTGGCCACTGTTGGGCGCGCCCGGTCGGTGGGCAGTTCCAGCAGATCCGGTGAGCCGGTCAGAGCCTCACGCCAGAAGGTCGATCGCTGCTCCAGCACGCTGTCCGGGTCATCCTCGTCTCCGAGGACCTCACGCTGCCACAGCGCGTAATCGGCGTACTGAACCGGGAGTTCGTCCCAGACCGGCGCTCGTCCTTGGCGGCGGGCCGTATAAGCCGCTGACAGGTCCCGCACGAGCGGCCCGTGCGACCAGCCGTCACTGACGATGTGATGCATCACCAGCAACAACACGGACTCGTCAGCGGTCAGGGTGAACAGATGCGCCCGTAGCAGCAGATCGGTCTGCAGTTTGAAGTGGTAGTCGGCCGCCACCTCCATGGCCTGCGCAAGGCCCCGCTCGTCGACTGCGGTGACCTCCAGTCCCGGTACCGCCTCAGCGGCAGGGAGTACCTTCTGGAACGGCTCACCCTCCGACTCGGGAAACACCGTGCGCAGGGCCTCGTGTCGGCCCACCACATCGGCAAGCGCCTCCCGCAGCGCGGGTATGTCCACCTGCTCCGAAAAGCGCAAGGCCAACGGAGAATTGTAGTTCGCACTCGGACCTTCCAGACGGTCCAGGAACCACAGTCTCCGCTGCGAAAACGACAGCGGCACGAACTCGGGACGAACCCGAGCCCGCAACATCGGCCGACACCCGCCAATCCTCTCTCCACTGGTAGCGAGGATTTCAGCGATACCAGCCACCGTTGGAGACCGGAACAGATCCCGAATACTCAACTCCACGCCGAGCACGGCACGAATCCGGTTGATCAACCGAGTCGCCAACAACGAATGACCGCCCAGACCGAAGAAGTTGTCATCAATCCCAACCTCGGCCACATCCAACACATCGGAAAACACACCACACAGGATCTCCTCCTGCGGGCTCCGCGCCCTCCGACCAACACCCTCACCCCGATATTTCGGTGCCGGCAATGCCCGCCGGTTCACCTTCCCATTCGACGTCAGCGGCAACCCGTCCAATACCACGAACGCTGACGGCACCATGTAATCCGGCAGCACCTCGGCCACCTGGCGACGTATCACCGCCGTATCCACTTCCGGCCCCGTCAGGTAGGCGACCAGACGTCTGTCTCCGGGACGATCCTCGCGTACCACCACCACCGACTGCGCTACGTCCGGACATTCCGCGAGTGCGGCCTCGATCTCGCCCAGTTCGATCCGGAACCCGCGCACCTTCACCTGGGCGTCAACACGGCCCTGGAACTCCAGCTCCCCCCGCGCGTTCCATCGCACCAGATCACCGGTGCGGTACATACGCTCCCCATCACCCCACGGACTGGCAACGAACCGTTCCGCGGTCAGCGCCGGCCGGTTCAGGTACCCGCGAGCCAACCCCGCGCCCGCAACATACAACTCACCCACCACGCCGGGCGGTACGAGCTGCAGACGCTCATCCAACACGAAAAACCGCGTGTTCCAGAACGGACGACCGACCGGGAGCGCTCCAGGGTCGAGGAGCTGCCCAGGAACGATGCGGAACTCGCTGCAGTTGACGGTGGTCTCGGTATGGCCGTATGCGTTGACCATGGTCACGTCCGGATGGTTTGTGCGCCATCTCCGTACCGCATCGCCGGTAAGCAGTTCCCCACCCAGGATCAGGGTTCCGGACGGGGAGAATTCCTCCGGAAGGTTCTCGATGACTCCAAGGTGAGACGGGGTGATTTTCATGAACGACGGCCGAGTGACCAAGCCAGCGTGTTCCTCCAGTTCGGCCAGCATCACGCACCCCCCACTCACCAGTGGTGTGTATAGTGCAGTGACTGTCAGGTCGAACGCTATGGACGAGTGGACCAGTGCCGTACCGGATGCGTCGGGGTAAGCCTCTCGCGCGCGGTACAGATAATCGGCCAACGAGGCGTGTTCTATTACTACGCCTTTGGGTTCTCCGGTTGAGCCGGACGTGTAGATGACGTACGCCGGATTCTTCTGTGCCACCCGCACATTCGGGTTGGCAGCCGAGTAGGAAGAAGTTTCGGGCAATTTCGTCAGCGTCAGTTTCGGAGCGGCGTCGCTGAGCATGTACCCGATCCGGTCCTCGGGATAGTTCAGGTCGATCGGAAGATACGCCGCGCCGGACTTCAACGTCGCCAGCAACGCGACAACCAGATCCACCGACCGCGGCAGACTCAAAGCCACAACAGACTCCGGGCCCGCACCCCGATCAACCAGATAATGCGCCAACCTGTTCGCCCGAGCATTCAACTCCGCATAGCTGACCTGCGCACTCCCGCAAACCACGGCCACAGCGTCCGGCGTCCGATCCACCTGCGCCTCGAACAACTCCGGCAGGGTGACCGCGGGAACCTCGACAGCTGTGTCGTTCCACCGGGCCAGAGTCCGCCGTTCCTCGTCGGACATCACATCGATTTCGGCCACCGCCCGCGTCGGGTCCACGGTGATCGTACGCAGCACGCGAAGCAACCGGTCCAGCAGCGACTGCGCGGTACTTTCGTCGAACACGTCCGTGGCGTACACCAGGTTGCACTGCAGCGCGTCCGGCGTTTCGGTGAAGCTGAATGTCAGCTCGAACTTGGCCGTCTCCACTTGGACCGGCTCCCGAACCAGCTGAAGCCCAGGCAGGTCCAGCACGCCTGCGACATGGTTCTCCAGCAGCAGCATCACCTGGAACAGCGGTGACCGGGACTGCGAGCGTTCTGGCGCCAGGTCCTCTACCAGCAGGTCGAACGGAATATCCTGGTGAGCGAAGGCATCAAGGTCACGCTCGCGAATTCGCCCCAACAGCTCGGCGAAGGTCGGGTTGCCCGAGAGGTCGGTACGCAGCACCAGCGTGTTGACGAAGAACCCGACCAGGTCGTCCAGGGCGGCATCAGCGCGCCCGGCCACCGCGGTGCCAATCGGTAGGTCCTCCCCTGCGCCCATCCGCGCCAGCACCACCGCGACCGCGGCGTGCAGCACCATGAACAGCGTGGCATCGTGCGACCTGGCCAACCGAATCAGGTCCTGGTAGGCCGATCCACCAAGCGACGTACCGATTCGCCCGCCGTTATGGGTTGGCACCGCCGGATGCGGGCGGTCGACCGGCAGTGCCAGCTCAGCCGGCGCTCCCGCCATGACCTGCCGCCAGTACGTCAGCTGCTGGCTCGACAAGCTGTCCACCTCGTCGGCGGACCCGAGCAACTGCCGATGCCAGAGCGTATAGTCGGCGTACTGCACCGGCAACGGGGCCAGCTCCGGGTCCTGCCCCAGGCAACGGGCGGCGTACGCAGCCGAAAGATCACGCAGCAGCGGCCCCATCGACCAGCCATCACCGGCAATGTGGTGAATCACCACAACCAGCAAGTCGTCCCGCAACCAGACTCGGATGGGCAGCTCATTGGCCAGATCGAACCGGTATTGCGCCGCTGTCTCGACTCCTTCGCTGTGCAGCGGAATCTCGACCACGTCCAGAACCTTCTGCCGCGGCTGTCCGTCATAGGCCGGGAAAACCGTCCGCAGCGCTTCATGCCGGGCCACCACATCGCTGAACGCCGCCTGCAGTGCCGCCACGTCCAGCGCACCCCTCAGCCGCAGCGCCACAGGCATGTTGTACGTCGGGCTGGGGCCCTCCATCTGGTTCAGGAACCACAATCGCTGCTGTGCTGCGGAGAGCGGCAGGACATCTGGCCGGGGCAGCAGCCGCAACGCGGGCCGGGGCCGACCCTGCGTCGCCGCTACTGTCGCCGCCAACGCCGCAGGCGTGCGGGCGGCAAACACGTCCCGCACCCGCACCTCCGCCTGCAGCGCCGCACGGACCCGGGAGACCAGCCGGGTGGCCAGCAGCGAATGCCCGCCCAGGGAGAAGAAGTCGTCCGCTACGCCGACCTCCGGCAACTCCAGCAGTTCGGCGTACAGGCCACACAGGATCTCTTCGACCGCGGTACGTGGCGCGGCCGGGGAGGCCACCACGGCCGGTGCAGGAAGGGCGTTCTTGTCTATCTTGCCGTTGGGTGTCAGCGGGAATTCATCGAGTACGACGAATGCCGACGGGACCATGTAGTCCGGCAACTGCCGCCGGAGCGCATCCACGTCCACTTCTTCGGTGGTGTAGGCGATCAGCCGGTCCTGCCGGGCAACGACGACAGCCTGGCCCGGCAGCGCGGCCTCCACCTCGCCCAGCTCGATGCGGAAACCCCGCACCTTGACCTGGTCGTCGGTGCGACCCACATAGACCAGTTGCCCGTCGGGGCGCAGGCGACCCAGATCCCCTGTGCGGTACATCCTTTCGCCACCGGCACTGTGCCGGCCGGTGCGCCCATTTCGCTCGGCGAACGGGTTGGCCACGAACCGCTGTGCGGTCAGTCCGGGCCGGCCCAGATAGCCCCGCGCCAGACCATCGCCGGCTATGTACAACTCACCGACAACACCCGCCGGCACCGGTCGCAACTGCTCATCCAGCAGGTACACCCGGCTTCCCGGGATCGGTATGCCGATCGAAGGTGCCTGGCCGTCCGGAACCAGCGGGCGGCTGAGCGTGGTTTCCACGGTGCATTCGGTAGCACCCCAGGCGTTGATCATGCGCCGACCCTGAGCCCACCGCGAGACCAACTCGATGGGGAAGGCCTCTCCGGCGACCAGTAGCGTCCGCACCGTCTCCAGTGCCTGCTCGGGCAGCACCGCCAGCACGGCTGGTGGCAGCATCAAGTGGGTGATGTCGTACCCGGAGATCGTCTCGACCAGCGGCATACCGGGGGTGAGCCGCTCGCTGTCCACCATCACCAGCGTGGCGCCGTTCAGCAGGGTGTAGCACACCTCAGCCACCGACGAGTCGAAGCTCAACGAGGCGAAGAGGAGCACCCGGTCGTCCGGCCCGATGTCGAAGTCCCGCGCCCGCCCCGCCAGCAAACCGGCAAGCCCATGATGGGTGACCGCGACGCCCTTGGGCTGCCCGGTAGAACCAGAGGTGTAGATCAGGTACGCCAGGTTCGCGGGGGTAGCTCGCGGTGGCAGCGGCGCCTCGCAGGAGGTGTCCACATCGGCCAGTGTCCGCTTGTCGAGCACCAGCTTCGGTTGCGCATCGGCCAGCATGTACTCGATCCGCGCCTGCGGATAGTCGGGATCAACCGGCAGCCATGCCGCACCTGCCATACTCACACCCAGGATGGCCGCCACCGTCTCAGCCGAACGCGGCAGCGCCACCGCTACCACATCCTCGGCTCCCACACCACGATCGATCAACCATCGCGCCACCGCACCGGCCCGGGCATGCAGCTCCGCGAAGCTCAGCGTGCCCCGCTCGTCGACCACCGCAGGAGCATCCGGGGTTCGTGCCACCTGCGCCGCAAACAACTCCGGCAACGTAGCAGTCGGAAGCTCAACAGCAGTGTCGTTCCACTCCACCAGAGTTCTCAGCCGTTCCGCTTCGGACAACACCTCAAATTCGGCGATCCGAAGCCGTGGTTCGGCCGTCACCAGATCAAGGATTCGCACCAGCCGAGCCGCGAGGGCATCCACGGTGCTCTGGTCGAAGATGTCGGTTGCGTACTCGATCACGCCGTTGATACCGGCGGGTGCGCCATTGTCGTCGAACAGCTCCCCGAAGTGAACCGTGAGGTCGAATTTGGCGACGTTCGTCCGGATTTGCTCGGTGGTGACGGTGAGGCCGGGCGAATGAGGCCAGACCGGCGTGTCCGGCCGCAGCACCAGCATGACCTGGAACAGTGGGTGCCGGGTCAGCGATCGGTTCGGGGCCAGTTCCTCCACCAGTGTGTCGAAAGGGAGGTCTTGGTTACGGTATGCGCCCAAGTTGGTCTCGCGCACCCGGTGCAGCAGCTCGACGAAGGTCGGGTTTGCCGACAAGTCGGTCCGCAACACCAGGGTATTGACGAAGAACCCGACGAGGTCCTCCAATGCCTCGTCGGTACGCCCGGCCAGTGCGGTGCCGACTGGGATGTCATCGCCTGCGCCATGCCGCTGCAACCAGATCGCCAACCCGGCCTGCAACACCATGAACAAGCTGGTGCCCTGCTCCTGCCCCAACCGCCTCAACGCCTGATGCAACTCGGCATCGAGGCTGAAGTAGGCCTCTCCACCGTGGTGCGACCGATGAGCCGGATAAGGTCTGTCGGTCGGCAGGGTCAACTCCGGCGGTGCCCCGGCGAGTGTGTTTCGCCAGTAGGTCAGCTGCTCCTGCCCCACCGCCTCCAACAGCTCTTCGTGCCAGACCGTGTAGTCGCTGTACTGGACCGGCAACTCTTCGAACTGAGGCTGCAGGCCTTGGCAGCGCGCCCGGTAGGCCTGCGCCAGATCCCGCATCAATGGCGCCAGTGACATCCCATCACTGGCGATGTGGTGCAACACCAGCAGCAACACATGCTCTTCGGCTTCGAGCCGGAACAGCCGGGCCAGCACCGGTAGATCCCGCGCCAGGTCGAAGGTGCAGGCGGAGACCTCGCTCATCGTCGACTGCAGCTGATCGGCATCCAGGTCGCTCAGCTGCAACTCAAGGCGCGCTTGGTCGGGTTGCAGCACTTTCTGCAGCGGCATCCCGTCCTTCTCCGGGAAGACGGTCCGCAACGTTTCGTGCCGCCGCACCACGTCGTTCAACGCCGCCTGCAGAGCCTCCACATTCAGCGCTCCGACGAAACGCAATCCGAACGGAACGTTGTACGTCGCGCTGGCCCCCTCGAGCTGATTGAGGAACCACAGCCGCTGTTGCGCAGCCGATAACGAGATCAAGACGTAACCTCTATCCTTGGATATTCGCTACAGCTTCGACCGTGCTTCGCTCGCCTGAGAAGGCCCGACCTTGCCGTTCTCGCCAAAGCAACAGCCGCGCATGAACAGGGGACTAGCGCCACTCCCCTGACTGGCCGTTTTGAGGCCCGTCAAGACATCGCTATTCGCTTCGCTATCGGCCCGACCGTGCCCTTCACTAACGACCTCATCGAGCGCGACGTACGACTCGCCGAGGTCCAGCGATGCTTCTGGGAGGGCTGTTGAACGGAATGCCGTGCCGCGGCGACGTCTGCGCCACCGAATCGGTGTCGTCGGGCAGACGTTCATGAACGCCACAACGGCCGTCGAGAAGGGTTCGCACTTGGTTTTCGCTCCCACTTCATTTGCTGCATGAACCGGCGACTACACGGCATAATCCTCTGATTTGCTTCTGGCTCGCGGATCTACCCAGCAAGCTCGAAATCGGATTAACCGGATGCCCGTTTGCTGTCGGCTCGGCGATTACCTTCGCCACGGAGAGGCGCGATCAGCGGCGGTCGAATCGGCGATGGACGAGTTGTGGGCCTCAACGATGGTGACCCGCCCGGAGACGGCAGCCGTCATGGTTGTCCCCGTTTTCGGTTAGCAAAGCGATCAACGACGGTCCCACCGTAGCGAGACGGCCCACGCCCATGCAGGTGCAAGTGGGTGGTGGGGGCCATTACTGTGCGTATCCCAACTTTGATCATGGTGCGATCGGTTCGCTCGTCGAACGAAACGGTATTCCCTGGTAGCGGCTCGCCAGGCCCGCAACATCGGTTGCAGTGGGGCCGCGGAGCGGTGCACTCGGGTTCCACCGGTCGTCGCAACGGTTCGGACCACCAAGTGCCCAGTGAAGCAGTTCAGTTGCTCTGCTGAAGTGTCGTGGCCGAGGGACTTTCGCGGTCGGTCGTTGAACTCCGCGGCGACGCTCGTAGCTCCCAAACGCTGTGTCGCGACAGGTCGACACCACGCTGGAGGTATTGGCGGAGCGAGCCGTTGGTGTTCTCGTTGCTGCCGCGCTGACGTGGATCTGCGGGACCCCCGCAGTGTCTCGCGTAGATGGCCGACGGTGGTGATCAAGCTGTCTCGCACGCCCTCGGAGCTTCGTTCCGTACCAAGGTGCCCGACCATCACGATGCGGCTGGATCGTTCGACGAGCGTAGTACTCCAGCTGTAGTTCGTGATGGTTAGATCGCCAAATGACTTTGTTCGGATTCGAAAGCTTATCCCAATTTTTTTTCAGCAGCGTGCCAGCCATCATCTTCAGTAGACATCATCAAGGATGTCCGACCACTCAGGTACCCGCTCACCGAACTGAGGCTCTTGGAGGTCCTGCCAGTCGTTGGGCGGCGAGTCGTCACGCAGGTCGTTCCAATCCGGTGGCAACGACTGCTGTTCTCCCACGTAGAACAGTACGGCCTGATTTTCATTCCAACGCCACTGAAATGAATACTGACGAACGGGTAGCGTTCGACGATTGGTCATATTTCTGTACTCGGCGAAGGGGCCCACTTGCTCAACCGGTCGGCGAGTAAAGCAAGATCTTCAACCCGTCCAAGGTTGTATCAATGAAATTCCGCTCGTAACTGGTGAAGTAGCAGTATTTGCATTGTGCGATATTCTACTCTGTCGGCGACGGCCGCCGGTATGGGACGCCGAGTGCGATGGCCGGTGTTGGTACCCAACATTGAAGTCATTCTGCAGAGCGTCACGGCGCTGAAGGGGTCGTCGAAGCCGTAGGCTGGGCGGCGCCGGTCGGTGCCCAAGTCGAGTTCGGGCGGGAGTCTGCAACTGTGCGATGTGCGGCGTCGAGCACCTGCGCAGGTAGTAGGTCGCCGAAACGTCGGAAGGTTGAGCTCGCCAGCGGGGTGCCGTCAGCAGTTGCGGCTGCAGCCATGTTGAGATCGGCGAGTGGATCTGGATGGCTAGCAGTTCGGTTAGCGCTAGAGCCTGTTTCATAAGCGAGGTAGCCACTCGTTGATTGCGGCGATGTGGATGGTGGCTTCGTAGCGGACGGCGAGCTTGTCGTATCGGGTGGCGAGGGCTCGGTGACGTTTGAGGCGGTTGATTCCGCATTCGACCGCGTGTCGCTGTTTGTAGGTGTGCGGGTCGAAGGCTGGTGGTCGACCGCCGTTGCGTCCACGCCTGCGGCGATGCCGGATCTGATCGGCAGGCTGGGGGATGGTGCATGCGATCCCACGTCTGCGCAGGTGGGCCCGGTTGGTGCGGGAACTGTAGGCCTTATCCGCCAGCACCCGATCTGGTCGGGTCCGGGCTCGTCCACCACCGGTTCGGGCGACCTGGATGCCAGCCAGCACCGCCTCGAACTGCGGACTGTCCCCACGCTGCCCCGCCGTCACCAGCAGCGACAGCGGTCTGTGCCCCTGTTCGGTCGTCAGATGCAGCTTGGTGGTCCATCCACCTCGAGACCGGCCCAACGCGTGGTCAGCGGGTTCGGGCGCGCCCACCCCACCCGGCGGTTCCTTTTGCACCTCGCTCTCGGCCCGCGCGCCCGCCGCATGCTGATGCGCTCGGTTGATCGTGGAATCCACGCTCACGTCCCACGTGATCACACCGGCTGCGTCGGCCCTGCTCTGCAATGCCGCCAGGATCACCGCCCACACACCAGCGCGCTGCCAGCGCCGGAACAACCCATAGACACTCTGCCAGGACCCATACACCGGTGGGACATCGCGCCAGGGAGAGCCCACACGCACTCGCCACCGAATCCCGTCGATGAGTTGACGCTTGGTCCACTTCGGTGGGCGACCCGGCTTCTGACCGACCGGCAGCAACGGTTCCAGTACTGCCCACTGCGCGTCGGTCAAGTCGGCTCGCCCCGCCGCCGCTACGCTGGCCACGAGGTCTCCGGTGTTCTCGATCTTCTTGGTCGTTGATCGATCTACCGGAGACCTCGCCTATTTGGCCAACGACACGCCGCAAACCCTCCGCAGCCAAAGACCTCCCAGCTCAGCGCATTGAAACAGGCCCTGGGCCGCCTCGCCACCGACACAGTCGAAGCCCCCGACGGCACCACCACAGCCTCGATCAGCTACGACTACGACGACGAAGACCAACTCACCACCAAAACCACCACCGGCCTGGCCGGAGCCGCCACCAACACCTACACCTACGACCAGGCCGGGCGGCTCACCTCCTGGGACGACGGCACCACCGTCCACGACTACGAATGGGACGCCGCAGGCAACCTCACCCGAGACGGACCCGACACCGCCACCTACAACGAACGCAACCAACTACAGGCCCACGGCGACACCACCTACACCTACACCCCCCGCGGCACCCTCATCTCCCGCACCACCAACGGCACCACCACAACCCAGCAGTTCAACGCCTTCGACGAACTCGTCACCGACGGCACCACCACCAACACCTACGACGGACTCAACAGGCTCATCACCACCGGCGCCGCATCCCTGACCTACCTGGGAACCAGCATCAACGTGGTCTCCGACGGTGACGGGAACTACACCTACACCCCCGCCGGAACCATGCTGGGCGCACAGCACAACGCCACCCCCGGCCTGGCCTGGACCGACCAACACACCGACCTCATCGGACTGATCGAACCAACCACCGGCGAAACAGCCGGCTCACGCGCCTACAGCCCCTTCGGCGAAACCCTCGCCGCCACAGGCACCCAACCAGCCCTGGGATACCAACACCAATACACCAACCCCGACAACGGCACCATCAACATGGGCGCCCGCTGGTACCAACCCGGAACCGGCACCTTCACCTCCCGCGACACCACCGCCCTCCACCCACGTGACCTCGCCAACGCCAACCGCTACGCCTACGCAGCCGGTTCACCGTTGACTCGGACGGACCCCTCTGGCGGGACCGTCGCAGTCTGCGCACTCGGGTTCGCAACAGGTCCGGGAGCACCTGCCGCGGTGGGAGGCTGTCTTGCTGTCAACGGCGCGATCGCCCTGGGCGCGATGGTTGTCGGGGCCTTGACGGTCAAGGCGGTCACCGATGCTCCCCCGCGGACATACAACCCGCCTCGGACTCGGACACGTCCCTCTCGTCCGACGGTACGCAGGCCCGCACCACGTCTGGACGGCTGGACTAGCTGGCTGCGCCTGTCCCTGCCACTCATCGATGGCTGGGCCGCGTGGCCTGATCGCGACCAGCGCCCCAAGCCCAATCCCGGATGTCTCCTACGCTGCGTCCCGGTCAAGCCCCCAAACCTGCCGGAAGACGGCGGAACAGCAGGTCCCACACCAGGCAACACCAACCAAGCCGCCTACGAAGCCTATCTCCCCTACCTAGTACTACAGCGGCAGGGTGTGATGTTTGGTGCGTTGTCGCTGGTAGTGGCTTCGTCGGGCTCGGGTTTGGTGGATTCTGCGCCAGTGTGACCAGTGATCGGTGTGCTGCTGAGGATGGGCCGGTCGGGTTCCGGTGGCCCAAAGCCGTCTTATTTCGTTGCAAGACAAGGGAATTAGCGTCTCATTGTGGATTGTGGATCCCCTTTTTCGTCGCGTTCCTGCTCGCGGTGGGCGGTGACGGCGAGGAACGCGGCGGCGAGCATGGACAGCGTGATGTGCCGGTACCAGGCCTGGTATTTGCGGACTTGGTAGTGGTCCAGGCCGGTCTCGTTCTTGGCGAACTGGAAGGTTTCCTCTACTGCCCAACGGGATCCGGCGACCCGCACGAGGTCGGCGATCGGTGTGGGGTAGGTGCTGTGGCAGATGTAGTAGGCCAGCTCGCCGCTGCTGATCGAGCGTCGCACCAGCAGCAGGTGCCCGCCCGGTGCGCCGGGGTCGATCAGCAGCCAGTCGTAGAGGCGATGCCCCTTGGAGCCTTCTCCGGCTGAGAGGCGTTGCCAGCCGGTGCGCGGTGCTGAACGGGCCAGTGCGTCGGCCCGCAGCCGGCCGGCAGGGGTGTCGAACCGAGTGTCGCAGGAGATGGCCATGACGTAGTTCAGCCCGGCGGCCTCGCACCAGTCGCGCAGGCCGGGGTTGTCGCCGTAGGCCTCATCGGCAGTGAACCATTCGATGTCGGCGCCGGTGTCCAGGAGTCGTTCCAGCATGCGCCGGGCGAGTTCGGGTTTGGTCGCGAACTCCACGTCGTCGTCGATTCCGGCCTCGCGGCAGCGGTCACGGTCGGCGCACCAGGAGTGCTCGGGCAGGTAGAGTTCCCGGTCGATCAGCGCCCGCCCCCGCGGCGAGACGTAGGTCAAAAACACCCCGAGCTGGCAGTTCTCGATGCGGCCCGCGGTGCCGGAATACTGCCGCTGAACTCCGGCGGATTTGGTGCCCTTCTTGAGAAAACCGGTCTCATCGGCCACGACCACTCCACCCGGGGCGGCCAGATGCTCCAGCACATAGCCGCGCAGCGTGTCGCGCACCGCGTCGGCATCCCACCGGTAGTGGTTGAGTAGTCGCTGCTCCCGTCCGGGGCCACGTCCCCGGCCTGCTCCGCGATAGTCCAGGAGTTCTTCCGCTCCGCACCCGAGAGCTGCCCCAGCAGATACCACCGGGCCCGCCGACGCGACTCCACCTGCGCGAACTCGCCCGCCACCAGGCCGAATACCTCATCAAACCCGGCCCGCCACCGGCCCAGGCGATCATCAGCTACAGTCCACGACGCGGCCACCGCGTCGGTTTCAAGATCCAACACACCTTGAAGTTGATCACGCGGTGGCCGCCTCCATGATCACGACACACCGCCCAAGATCACACTGTGCGGCTGCCGTACTAGCGTGGCTAAAAGCACGCCAACAGCGCGTCATCGACGACGCGATGACACCACATGACAACCCCCACGCCCTCGACCCCACCATCGCACCCTCAATCCGAGCAGCCCAAAACGGCAGCCTGCCACCCATCGAACTCGGCGAACTCAACCCCACCGCGACCGACGACCAGCCCTACCAACCCGAAAACAGCAACAACCCCGCCCAACCCGGACCACTCCCACCGACCAACACCTGGCTCGACGATGCCTGCGCCGACGGCGGCCAGCACCGAGCCAACAACACAAGAACAACCCAAGTATGGCAATGCGGCCCACCAAACAGCACCTCCACAGCCAACCTCGATGCTAAGATCGCCGCAAAGACGGTGGACAACATCCTGCCGACCCCGCAGGTCGCGAACCCGAAGCTGCAGAACCTCGTGAACAACCTGTACAAGGGAACGACCAACCCGAATCGGGTTGGCAACGGCACGACTATGGACGCGATCCGAAACGAACTGGCAACAGGCGTCCCGACCGGTGGTCGCATGCACACAACCAAGGGTCAGGAGACCCTCAACGGACTCAACAAGTGGCTACGACGCAACAAGGACGGCGACTACTACGACCGGCTTGTCGCCCAGAGTCTCGCTGACGAGCTGTCGCTCGTCCTGCGAGGTGCCGGATGAGTGCAAGCACCGTCGCCGCGATCGGGGGACTCGTCGATGCACATCGCGAGCTCACGCCCGTGCTGGCCGAACACCTTCAGGACAACGACGGCGAGCTGCTGCCGCACCTCGTCATGGCCGACATTGTTCGCTGGCTCGTTGATCATCGGGAGACTGATCCCGAGGTCTGTCAGTCGATCCTCGAGTGGCTTGAACGCGAGTACACGCGTGGTCCCGAGGACGTTCGTGGACTCATCACCGTCAGCGGGGTCGAGCTGATTCCGGATCCGGGCCAGCCGGGGTCCGAACTCCGGGATCTGCTCGGACCGGAACTCAAGAGAGTGGATCCGTGGCTCGTCTGACCGCGATCCTGGCCTCCGTGCTTGCGTCGTTTCTCGGGATCGCCTCGCCGGCTGATGCCGCACCAAACACCGATTACTGCTGCATCACGACGGGCCTGCCCCCGGAACCAGACCAGCGACAGTGAACAGTGACAGTAAACCCTGACGCCCGCCCGCCGGATCTGCCGTGTCCTTTTAGCTGGACTCGGCCTCGGCTACTACGCCGATGGCGAGCAACGTGCCCAGATCAACGAGCAGCTGAGCGGAATCGAGTTGTGGCCGTGATGGAGAAGATCGAGAAGCCCATGGCCGAGGGCGTGGTCGTTTGGCGAACGCATGAAGAAGGAGGGCGGAGATCGGGCCCGCCGACCGCACCCGTCTATATGGCCACGGCGGTGTTCGTCCAGGGGTGACGAGGAGGAGGTCCAGCCGGGCTGGCCGGCTTCGGCTGGCCAGCTGAGCATGCGTTGGATCGTGCCGGACACATCGTTGAGCGGCTCGACCGATGCCTCAGTCGTTGCTGGTCGATCTCACATGGGCTTCCCGCAGGGCGAACACGACCATGTGGTGACGCCTTCAACGGATCGAACCTGCTCGTCACCACCTACGCAGTCGGAAGCCTTGGCTGCTCCAAGGCCGCCGTGGAGGTCGCCGCTGCGGCAGCCTGGCTGACTGCGATTGCCGCCTCGTGCCAGCTCCGAGGCGTCCCATTTCACCGCGCAGATCACGCTCCGCGCCGCGCCACCGAGCCTGGCGCTGGTTCGATCACTTTACTGCGACGGAGTCTTGACGGGGATTCCGGTGTGTTGGGCGCGGAGGTGTTGGGCGAGGTTGATGGTGTCGGTGGTGGGGGTGGTGTCGATTTGGCTAGGTGTGTTTGTAGGAGGGTGAGGGTGCGGGAGATGGCGTGGTGGTGGCCGAGGACGTGTTGTAGGCGCATGATGTCGCGGTAGAGCAGTTCGTTGTGTGGGTCGAAGCCTCGTGCGGTTTCGAGCAGGTCGAGTGTGTCGGCGGGGTTGGTTTCCACTTGGGCGCGGGCGAGTGCGGCGACCGCGTCGAGGGCGTCGCGGCGGGTGGTTTCTCGGGCGGTGGTGAGCCATTCTGCGTCCAGGCCGTTGGCTATGGGGCCGCGGTATCGCGTGACGATGGCTTGGCACGCGTGGGTGCGTTGTTCGGGTGTGGTGGTGGTGCGGCGGGTGACCGCGGCGGCGAAGTTCCAGTAGTCGACCTCGATGACGGCCGGGTCGAGTTGGTAGTGGCCGTGTTCGGCCAGGACGAGTTCGCGGACGGCGCCGCCGGTGGCGGTGTCGAGGGCGCGTCGGATGCGGGAGAGGATGGTCCGCAGCACGCTGGCGGGGTTGCGGGGCGGCTGTTCGGGCCACAGGGCGTCGATGATGCGGTGTCGGGAGACCCCGCTGGGGTGGACGGCCAGGAACACGAGCAGTTCCAGAAGGCGGTTACTCAAGGCCGGGGACAGGTCCTGTAGCGCGTCGTCGGGTTGTGTGGGGTTGGGGCGCCAGCGCAGGGCCGGGGCGCCGAACACGGTGAGCACCAGCGGTACCGGTGTCACCGCGTTCGTGTCCGCCGCCACCGGTGGGGGTGGTTCGTGGGTGTGTTCATCGGCGTCAGCGGCGGGTGGGGTCCTCGGCGCTGGTGGGTTGGTGGTGATCTCCAGGCGATCGGGGCCGTTTCCCGCGGGACTGGGTTGGGCCGTGTCGGGTGCGGCGGCTGGGTGCGGGCTGCGGTGGTGGACCGGGGGTTGGGTGGTGCGCAGCAAGGACAGCAGCTCGCCGGTGGCGGTCTCGGGCAGGGTGAAGGCCCGGGTGCCGCGTAGTGGCTCGCCGAGGCCGGGGTTGGTGGCGGTGATGCGGCCGCCGGCGGTGACGTAGGCGGTCACTCCGGGACGCCACTGGCCCAGCAGCAGCGCGGTGAGGCCGTGCTGGGCGCCGTTGTCGAGTAGTTGCTGTAGTCGCGCTTGCTGGTGTGGTTCGTGGGGAGGCGAGGCGACCAGAACCGTGGCCTGTTGCGGCACGGGGGTGTGGGTGTCCAGTGTGGCCAGTGCCGTTTCCAGGTCAGCCACGACGGTGAGGGTGTCGGGTAGGTGTGCGGTGGGCACCGGCACACCGAGTAGACGGGCGAGGTCGCCGGCAGGCACCAGCACCGACGGCACCGGCTCGCCTGCGGACACCGCTGTGGTGAGGAGGGTCAGCAGCAGGGCGCGGGCCGCGGCGTGGCCGCCTGGGCCGAGCAGGCCGAGGCCGTGGACGCGGGCCAGGTCCAGCGCGACCACCGCTGTCCCGCCCGCGGCGGTGTTGGTTGTGGCGTTGTCGGCGTGGTGGGTGCTGGTGTCCAGGGCGATATCCACCACCGGCGCCGACGGTTGCGTCCCGGCGCTCGGGGGGTCGGCGGGCACTGGGCGGGTGCGGGCAGCCAGCGTGGACTGGACGGGGTCGCGGGGGTGTTCGCGCGCGGCCGGTTCGCCGGGTGTGTGGTCGGTTTGGGTGTCCGGTTCGGGGTCGTCGTTGTGGTGCTGGGCGTGCAGGTGGGCCAGCCGAAGCTGATACACCACGGGTGTGGTCGGCAGGTCGTCGTCGCGTCGCCCGCTGCCGGGCCGGTAGCGGGCGTGATGGCGGCGCCGTGCGCGTAGCAGCAGCGCGCTGACGGCCGCGGCCAGGCCAAGGCTGACGAATACCTCGCCGCTGCCCCAGGTCACCGCCCCCGCCGCGGGTTCGGTTGCGGCGTGATCGGCCGTGGGCGTGGTGGCAGGCGCCGGTGCGGTCGGCTCCGAAGGCGGCGCGGAGGGCGCGGGGTGGCTGCTGGGTGGCGTGGGCGTGGTGGGCCCTGGTGGTGGTGCGGGTGCGCGGGGCGGGCCGCTGGCAGGGAGGCGGATGAGGTCGCCGGGGTGGATCAGGTTCGGGTTGGTCATGACCCGCCCGCCGGGTTGTGTGCTGCCCTGGTTGAGGGCCCAGATCTGCGGCCACCGGTCGCCATCGCCCAGGCGGCGTTGCGCGATCCGCCACAGCGAGTCGTGCACCCCGTGCCGTGGTGGGCGGACCCGCTCGATTCCGGGCTCGACCGGCGAGTGT
The DNA here is from genome assembly GCF_000244955.1 of Saccharomonospora marina XMU15. Taxonomy (GTDB): domain Bacteria; phylum Actinomycetota; class Actinomycetes; order Mycobacteriales; family Pseudonocardiaceae; genus Saccharomonospora_A; species Saccharomonospora_A marina. The sequence continues at coordinate 3,274,767 of NZ_CM001439.1, forward strand.
GACGGCTCGATGCTGGTGTGCCCGCCCGCGGCGGGAGTCATACCGGCGGGGGCGTCCGCCACGACCGAGGTGTGCCCGGCAGGCCGGGCAGGCCCCGGCAGGTTGGCGAGTGCGGCGATGGCGGTGCGGCCCAGCACGGCGACCAGCAGGGCACCGATGAGCACGGCCGCGACCCGCCGCACCGGCCCGCCCTGGCCTCGCGGGTCCGGCCACCGCGCTTTTCGGATGACATCGAGTACGCAGGCGGCGACGTCGCGGACGAACACCAGCCACAGCAGCCAGGCCAGGCAAGCCAGCGTGTCGAGCAGGAAGCTGCTCGACATCGGTGCCAGCAGCACGGCAGCGATCTCCTCCAGGCCGGGCAGATGGCCCGGCAAGGGCCATCCCACACCGTGGATCAGCGCCGTGGGAAGCCCGGCCACCAGCGCGGCCAGCAGCGTGGCCGCGACCAGGGCGCGCACCACCCGGCCCGCCAGCCGCGCGGTGCGCACGATCCACACCCGACCAGGCAGCGGTGTCATCAGTGGCTCGCCGCGCCGACCCCTGCCGGGGACTGTCCGAACATCGGTGGATCTGATCTTGGTCTGACACGCCGAGCGTGAGCTTGGCGGGAAGGATCGATCATGACCGAAACACTGGACCCTGTGACCGATGACATGGATCCGAAGAAGCTGGCGGAGCAGTTGCTCGCGCAGGCCGACTCGTCCGCAAACGATGTCGCGACTCAGGACACATGGTGTCCGAGGGGGTGTCTGGTTTCAGGACATCGTTGACGTCGATGTGCGGTGATGTCGCGGTTGATCGTTGACAGGTGAGTCGCGGCAGGCTTGACACAGGCTCGGTATGATCGTTGACCGGTGAGTCGTGACATCGTTGACACCTGGCGGGCGGTCACGATAGGGCGTGAAACCGAAGAACCTCGTCATCGCCCGCGCTGTCCGCGAACAAGGCCTCACCCATGCCGAAGCAGCCACGCGCTACGGCGTGACCCGTCAATGGGTCCATACCCTCCTCGCCCGTTACGACACCGAAGGCCCCGCAGGCCTCGAACCCCGCTCCCGCGCCCCGAAGACCCGCCCCGGCACGACACCACCGGCAGTGACCGAACGCATCATCGAACTACGCCGCGAGCTCACCGCTGCCGGCGCTGACGCCGGCCCGATCACCATCGCCTGGCACCTCGAGCGAGACGGACACCTCGCCCCCTCGACCTCCACGATCCGCCGCACCCTCCACACCGCCGGCCTGATCACCCCCGCCCCGAACAAGCGCCCCCGCAGCTCCTACATCCGCTTCGAAGCAGACCTGCCCAACGAATGCTGGCAAGCCGACATCACCCACTGGAACCTCGCCAACGGCACCCGCATCGAGATCCTCGACTTCCTCGACGACCACGCACGATTCCTGCTCCAGATCCACGCAGCGACCGCCTTCACCGGCGCAGACGTCACTACGGCGATGTCCCACCTGATCAGCACATACGGGCCGCCCTACTCGACACTGACCGACAACGGGCTCGTGTTCACCACCCGACTGGCACGCCACAAAGGCGCCCGCGGCGGATTCGAAAAACTCCTCACAGCCCACGGCATCATCCAGAAGAACGGCTCCCCCGGACACCCCCAAACCCAAGGCAAGATCGAACGCTTCCACCAAACCCTCAAACGCTGGCTCACCGCCCGCCGACTACCCGACACCACCGAGCAACTCCAGACGATGCTCAACGAGTTCAGAACCTGGTACAACACCGCCCGCCCCCACCGCTCCATCGGCCGCCGCACCCCCGAGCGCGCCTACACCGCACTCCCGAAAGCCACCCCAACCCACACCCCACAACCCGAATGGCGCACCCGCACCGACCGCGTCGACAAGAACGGAAAAATCTCCCTACGCTACGCCGGACAACTCCGCCACCTCGGCATCGGCAGAGCCCACATCGGCACACCCGTACTGATACTCATCCACGACCGCAACACCACCGTCAGCAACGCCGACACCGGCCAAATCATCGCCGAACACACCATCGACCCAACCAAGCACTACCAACCCAAAAAACGCTAACCACCGTCAACCATGTCGCGACACACCCGTCAACGATGCCGCGACACACCACCCACCCCACAACCCCACGAAACGAACCCACAAAAAAATCCTGAGCCGCGACTCGTCCGCAAACGATGTCGCGACTCAGGACATGGTGTCCGAGGGGGGACTTGAACCCCCACGCCCTTTACGGGCACTAGCACCTCAAGCTAGCGCGTCTGCCATTCCGCCACTCGGACTTGCTGCGAAACAGCGTAGCGGACGCGCCCTCGGCGACGCACCGGGGGTGGCCCACGCCGCCCCATCAGCCTCACCTGCATCAATGGTAGGAATACCGGGTGAGCACACCGAGCCCCATCGAGGCCGCCGAAGCAGAGGCGGTGACGCTGACCAGCGAGTTGATCCGCATCGACACCACCAACACCGGCGACCCCGAAACGGTGACCGGTGAGCGGGCCGCCGCCGAGTATGTTGCCGAGCGGCTCACCGAGGTCGGCTACGAGATCAGCTACGTCGAATCGGGCGGCAGGGACAGGCACAACGTGATCGCCCGGCTGCCCGGGTCCGACCCCAGCAGGGGCGCGCTGCTGGTGCACGGCCACCTCGACGTGGTACCCGCCGACGCCTCCGAGTGGTCGGTGCACCCGTTCTCCGGGGCGGTCCAGGACGGCTACGTGTGGGGCCGCGGCGCCGTCGACATGAAGGACATGGTCGGCATGACGCTGGCGCTGGCCAGGCACTACAAGCGCCACGGGATCGTGCCGCCACGCGACATCGTGTTCGCCTTCCTCGCCGACGAGGAGGCCGGTGGCAAGTACGGAGCGCAGTGGCTCGTGGACAACCGCCCGGACCTGTTCGAGGGCGTCACCGAGGCGATCAGCGAGGTCGGCGGCTTCTCCATCACGTTGCGTGACAACATGCGCGCCTACCTGATCGAGACGGCGGAGAAGGGTATCCGCTGGATGAAGCTGCGGGTGCGAGGCACGGCGGGCCACGGCTCGATGATCCATCGGGACAACGCGGTCACGAAGCTGGCCGAGGCGGTCGCCACGCTGGGCAACCACCGCTTCCCGCTGGTGCTAACCGACTCGGTGCGCGAGTTCCTCGCCGGGGTCACCGACATCACCGGCTGGGACTTCCCCGAGGACGACCTCGACGGCGCGGTCGCCAAGCTCGGCAACATCTCCCGGATGATCGGCGCGACGCTGCGCGACACCGCCAACCCGACGATGCTCACCGCGGGCTACAAGTCCAACGTCATCCCCTCCACCGCCGAGGCGGCGGTGGACTGCCGCATCCTGCCCGGCAGGCTGGAGGCCTTCGACCGCGAACTGGACGAACTGCTCGGCCCCGACATCGAGCGCGAGTGGATGGAACTGCCGCCCGTGGAGACCACCTTCGACGGAGCGCTGGTGGACGCCATGACGGCCGCCGTCGTCGCCGAGGACCCCGGTGCCCGCACCCTGCCGTACATGCTCTCCGGCGGAACCGACGCCAAGGCGTTCCAGAAGCTGGGCATCCGCAACTTCGGCTTCGCTCCGCTGCGGCTGCCTGCGGACCTGGATTTCTCGGCGCTGTTCCACGGGGTGGACGAACGGGTTCCGGTGGAGGCGCTTCGGTTCGGCACCCGCGTGCTCGACCGCTTCTTCCGCTCCTGCTGAGTCCGCCGCGAACTGGAAAGTACGGCGAAGCCCTGGCCCGCGCCGGGTATCGTACCGGAAGTGACCCAATCTCCCGGACACGTCGAGAACCTGTTCGTCTACCCGATCAAGGGGCTCAGCCCGCAGCCGCTGCCGGAGGTGGCACTGCGCGCCGGGCAGGGCTTTCCCGGAGACCGCGAGTTCGCACTGGCCCGCCCGGAGGGCCGCTACCGGCCCGGCATGGCCGAGCCGCTGCCGAAGACGGAGTTCTTCATGCTCGCCAAGGACGCCTCACTCGCGGGTGTCACCACCGACTTCGATTCCGGCAGCGGGCTGCTGCGGGTCAGCAGGCAGGGCCGGGAGGCGCTTTCGGCCGACCTGCGATCCGAGGCCGGGCGTGCCGAAGTGGCGCGGTTCTTCGCGGAGGTACTCGACCGCACACCACAGCGGGCGCCGGTGTTCGCCCACGTCGAGGGCAGGCGATTCACCGACGTGGCCGATCGCTCGGACGCCATGATGAACGCCGTCTCGATCATCAACCTGGCGTCGGTGCGAGATCTCCGGGACAGGATCGGCAAACCGGTGAACCCGCTGCGGTTCCGCGCCAACATCTACGTCGACGGCCTTGCCCCGTGGGCAGAACGCGACCTCGTCGGCGAGGAGATCCGCGCCGGTGAGCTGACGCTGCGCGTGGTGCTGGGTATCAATCGGTGCGCGGCCACGGCTGTCGACCCCGACACCGCCCGCCGCGACCTGAACGTGCCGAAGCTGCTCACCCGCGAGTACGGCCATCTCGAGTGCGGCGTGTACGCCGAGGTCGTCAGCGGCGGCACGCTGCGGCCGAAGGACAGCGTGCTGCTGCCCGGGTCCTGACCGCCACCGGTGAAACGTCGGGTGCGAGTCACCCGGCCGAGGAGGACACCTCACGGCCGCTTCGCTGCCAGGCGAGCATGCCGCCTTCGAGATCGACGACGTCGGTGAAGCCAAGCCCCGCCAGGGTGCGCGCCGCCTCCGCACTCATCGAACCGCTCATGCAGTAGACGGCGATGGGCGTGGCACGGTCGGAGGGCAACCGGGCCTGCCGGCTTTCGATCTGGTCGAACGGGATGGCCAGGTCGGTGTCGGGCAACGTCCCCTCGAAGGGCACGTGGACGTTGATGGTGACGCGCTCCGGCTCGGCGATCGCGGCCGCGAACTCCTCGGGCGCGAGCAGCCTCGCGGGCCCGCTCCCCGCAGTGGTCGTCGGCGCGGATCCCTGCTCCACCGAGCCGCATCCGGCCACGCCGAGCAACGCGACGGCTGCGAGCACGAGCAACCGGGCGCCGCCGCGAAGCGCCCGTCGGCGACCGCGATCAGCTCGGGTCGTTGCCACGGTTGGACTGTCCATACCCACTACTATGGCGCATAGTGGTTTGGGTAGGCGCGGCGGGACGGTTCACCGCTGCGCCTTGCGGGCCGCGAGTCGCTCGACGATGCCCAGTTTGAACCGCTCGTGTGCCTCGACGGTGACGTCGTGCTCGCGCACGTGCTCGATCGGTCGCCTGCGGAAATGCTCCCCGCCGATCGGCACCATCACCGCGTCCAGCAGGAACTGGACCGCGCGCGCAGGCCGCGAGGTGCTCCTCACGTGGTCGGCGAGCACCAGCAGGCCGCCGGGGCGCAGCACGCGCACCATCTCGGCCACCGCCGCCCGCTCGTCGGGAATCCCGCACAGCGCGAAGGTGCTCACCACGGTGTCGAACGAGGCGTCGGGGAGATCCAGCCGCTGCGCGTCCTCGACCAGCAACCGCACCTGGCGACCGAGGTCGTCGGCACGGCGACGCGCGTACGCGAGCATCCCGGGGCTGAAGTCGATCCCGGTCAGCCGCACGTTGTCGGGATAGAACGACAGGTTGAGCCCGGTGCCGATCGCGACCTCCAGCACCTCCCCGGTCGCCCGCGCGCAGGCCCACTGCCGGGTGTCACCGAACAGCTTGCGGTCGAAGAAGTCCATCTGCCTGTCGTAACCGCGGGAGTTGCGGTCCCAGTACCGACGCAGCCGCTCGAGGTCACTGCCCGAAGCCATCGATCAGCCTTCCTTTCATCCGCCCGTGAACCGACCCCCGGGCGCGCCGTCCCTTCGTACCAGGCGACGGAGCGGCCACCACGAAAGGGACCGGCGACCGTGCCGGTTCGGCGCGCGATCACCGCTGCTGCTACCGTCCTGTAACCGTGGGAAGCCGATCCGAAGCGCATCGTGACCGACGCCTCGTGGTGGTCACGGCTCTCGCCGCGCTGCTGGCCTTCCTCCTGCTACACGTACCGTTCGCCATGCCGGACGGTCACGGCGAGCAAGCAGTCCCCGGTTCACTACAGCTGACCAGCCTGGAAGCGGCGGGCACCGGGCACGGCGACTGCCACCACGACGATCATCCCGACGAACCGCACGTCCCCGCCGCGTCCGTGCACGCCCCGCCACGGCCCGATGACGCGCCCGGCACGCCGGGCTCACCGGAGCCTGCCCTCGCCACGGCTTCGCGGGCGGCCGACCCTCGGCCCGCACCGCCATCGCAAGCGCGCCACGGCGGTCGCGCGAGCAGCGGCTCCGGGCGCGCCATACTCCTCGATCTCTGCGTCTCTCGGACCTGACACCGCCCGTGTGCCGGTGCGTGCCCAAGCGTGCCCACGCCGACACGTCCACTTCCGTCCGTACTCGGCCGCACGTCGGCGAGATCGCAGCCTGTCCGAAAGAGATCGAAAACAGCGATGAACCACACGCTCATCGGCGCACGCACGGTGCGACCGTCACCAGCTCAGCTCCTCACCACAGCCGCTCGCTGCCCAACACCGGCTACCGTGGTCGGCAACACGCCCGTGTTGTGGGTCGGGGAGGCATTCACCGGCTCCAGCCGCGGATTCTGGGCGAAACTGGAGGGCGCCAACCCCGGTGGCATGAAGGACCGCCCGGCCCTGCACATGGTGTCCAAGGCCAGGCAACGCGGCGAGCTCGCGCCGGGCGCGCTGATCGTCGAATCCACCAGCGGCACGCTCGGCCTCGGGCTGGCGCTGGCGGGCATCGTCCACTCCCACCCCGTCACCCTGGTCACCGATCCCGGGATGGAGCCGATCGTGCGGCACATGCTGGCCGCGTACGGAGCCAGGGTCGAACTGGTGGCGGCTGCGCATCCGGTCGGCGGTTGGCAGCAAGCCAGGCGAGAACGGGTCCGGCAACTACTGGAGAGCTCCCCGGGCTCCTGGTGTCCGGACCAGTACGAGAATCCAGACAATGTGGACGGTTACGCGGCACTGGCGATGGAGCTGATCGCCCAGCTGGGCCGGGTGGACGTGCTCGTGTGCTCGGTGGGCACGGGCGGCCACTCGGCGGGCATCGCGCGGGTACTACGCGAGTTCTGCCCACACCTTCGCCTCGTCGGCGTGGACACGGTGGGCTCCACGATCTTCGGTCAACCCGCCGCGCCACGGCTGATGCGCGGGCTGGGATCGAGCATCCACCCGCGCAACGTCGACTACCCGGCCTTCGACGAGGTGCACTGGGTCGCCCCGAGGGAAGCCGTCTGGGCATGCCGAAGGCTCGCCGCCACCCACCACGCCTGCGGAGGCTGGAGTGTGGGCGCCGTCGCGCTCGTCGCGCGCTGGCTCGCCCGGCGTTGTGATCCGGACACCAGGATCGCCGCGGTGTTCCCCGACGGGCCGTACCGCTACTTCGACACCGTCTACAACGACAGCTACTGCGCCGAACACGGTCTGCTCACGACCGAACCACCGTCCGAACCGGACACTCTCGCCTGCCCGTGGGAGCGCGCCGTCGACCGCTGGACCCGGTGCACCCGGATCACCGACCCGACCGCGACCCGAGGGGCCCGGGCATGAAGACACTCGCCAGCCGGTTCGCCACGTTCGACCGGCCGAGCAAACTGTTGATGATCAACCAGTTCGGCATCAACGTGGGCTTCTACATGCTGATGCCCTACCTCGCCGGCTACCTGGCGGGCCCGCTCGGCCTCGCCACCTGGGCCATCGGCCTGGTGCTGGGCGTGCGCAACTTCTCGCAACAGGGCATGTTCCTGCTCGGCGGGACACTGGCCGACCGGTTCGGCTGCAAGCCGCTGATAGTCGCCGGATGCCTGTTGCGGACCGGCGGGTTCGCCCTGCTGGCCGTCGCGGACACCCTGCCCGCGCTGGTGGTCGCCTCCGCCGCGACCGGGTTCGCCGGGGCGCTGTTCAACCCCGCGGTGCGCGCATACCTCGCCGCCGACGCGGGTGAGCGAAGGGTGGAGGCGTTCGCGCTGTTCAACACCTTCTACCAGGGCGGCATCCTGCTCGGCCCGCTGTTCGGGCTCGCGCTGACCGCACTCGACTTCCGGGTCACCTGCCTGGTGGGGGCCGTGGTGTTCGCCGCGCTGACGGTCCTGCAACTGCGGTCACTTCCCCGGCAGGATGTGGCGGCCTCGACGGCTCGCGGCTCGGTGCTTTCGCAGTGGCGCACCGTCCTCGGCAACCGCCCGTTCCTGCTGTTCGGCCTGGCCATGATCGGCTCCTACGTGCTGTCGTTCCAGGTGTACCTGGCGCTGCCGCTGCAGGTGCGTGCCGTCGCGGGCTCGGGAACGGTCGGCACCGCGCTGGTGACCTCGCTGTTCGTCGTGTCGGGCGCGGTCGCCGTCTTCGGGCAACTGCGGGTGACCCAATGGTTCGGCAGGCGATACGGGCCCGCTCGAAGCATCGTCGCCGGGATGGCGCTGCTGTCCGGCGCGTTCGTGCCGTTGCTGCTGGTGCCGGACGGCGACGTGCTCGGTCCCGTACCCGCCGTGGCGGCCGTACTGCTGTCGGCGGCCCTGCTGGCGCTCGGCACCGTCGCGGTGTTCCCCTTCGAGATGGACACCATCGTGCGGCTGTCGGGCGAGCGGCTCGTCGCCACTCACTACGGCTGCTACAACACGGTCGTCGGAGTCGGCATCATGCTCGGCAACCTGTTCACCGGCACGATCTTCGACCTGACCAGGCAGGCTGGAGTGCCGCAGCTCGTCTGGGCCGGGCTGATCCTCATCGGCGCCGGTTGCGTGCTCGCGCTGGCCGGCCTCGAGCGGAGCTGGAAGCTGGCGGCGGCTCCCGATGCGAATCCGGCCGCGACGAACTGAACGGCCCTTGCCGCCGCGCGCCCGCCGGGTCAGGACCGCGCGGCTTCCTCCTCGATCTCCCGCACCGCCGCCCGCAGCTCCGGCAGGTGCCTGCGGGCGGCCTCCTTGGCCGACATCACCCGTAGTCGCCAGGTCAGGTTGACGCACCCGAGCACCTGTCCCGCCACCCGCAGCGGCACGGCGATGGAGTTGCGGCCGTCGTCGGACTCGGCGCGCGGCCTGCCGTAGTCGCCGCCGAAGTCCGGCGCGCGCACGCTGTACCCGCGCCGCCGCGTCTGCTCGACGATGCGCCGCACCCGCTCGCCGTCGTGAGCGAGTTCGTGGCCTGCAACGTCCCGCTCGCGGAGCCTGCGCAGCACCGCTTCACGTTCCTCGTCCGCGCAGAAGGCGAGGTAGGCCCGGCCCGAGGCCGAACGCAGCATGTTGACGCGAAACCCGACCGGCTTCGCCATGACGTCGTCGAAGTAGGCAAGCGGGCTGTTGGTCTCGATCGTCTCCATGTAATCGAGCCGCGGCACGCTCAACACCGACGGCCACCTGGTCTGTTCGCACAGCCGTTTCAGAACCGGCGAGGCGATTTCCACCAGCCACTCGGCGTCGTCTATCTTGGCCCGGCGCTGCTGGATGTGACTCGGCAGGAACGCACCGTCGGCCATCCGCTGCCACACCAGGCCCTCGCGGTGGCAGGTGTGCAGAATGCGGGTCAGCGAGGCCTTCGGGATCCCGGTGGCCAGGTGCAGGTCGTGCAGGCTGGCGGCACGCATCTCCTGCAGCACCCGCAGCACCCGCAGGCCGCGCGCCAGCGAACGCACGGGCTTGACCCGATACTCCCGCATCGCGACGCTCCCTCCGGAATTTTCACGCTGCGAAAAACTAGCAGGAAAGTGTTGCCCCGGTCACCGACTCTTGGCGACCGTTACCAGGTGAGACTCAGTGCTGAGGTGGCCGAGGGCGAGCTGCTGTGGGAACCGGACCAGGCATGGCGCGACCGCACGCACCTGACCGCCTACCTGCGGTGGCTGGAACGTGAACGTGGGTTGCGTTTCGCCGACTACGCGGCGCTGTGGGAGTGGTCGGTGTCGGACCTACCCGCGTTCTGGCAGTCGATCTGGGACTACTTCGGCGTGCGTGCGTCGGCACCGGCGCGGTGCGTCCTCGCGGATCGCTCGATGCCGGGGGCGCGATGGTTTCCCGGCGCGGAGCTGAACTACGCCGAGCACGCCCTTTCCGGGGAGCACCGCGGCGGTGCCGCCGTGCTGTGGGCGGGCGAGCACACGCCGCTGGGTGCGATGTCGTGGCAGCAGTTCGCGGGCGCGGTGCGCGTGCTGGCCACCCGACTTCGTGAGCTGGGTGTGCGCCCCGGTGACCGGGTGGTGGCCTACCTGCCGAACATCCCGCACACGCTCATCGCCATGCTGGCGACCACCAGCATCGGCGCGGTGTGGGCCGCCTGCTCACCCGACTTCGGCGCGACCGGCGCGCTCGACCGGTTCGGCCAACTCGAGCCGACCGTGCTGTTCGCCGTCGACGGCTACCGCTACGGCGGCGTCGAGCGCGACCGCCGCGACGAGGTCCGCGCGCTCGCGCGTGCGCTGCCGGGGTTACGGCACGTCGTGTCGGTGCGCTACCTGTACCCCGACCAACCCGTGCCCGCGGACACCCTCGACTGGGAACGGCTGCTCGACCACCCCGGCGTCGGCGCGGAGGAGTTCAGCTTCGAGCAGGTTCCGTTCGACCATCCACTGTGGATACTGTTCTCCTCCGGCACCACGGGCCCGCCGAAGGCGATCGTGCACGGGCACGGCGGCATCCTGCTCGAGCAGTTGAAGCTGCACCACTTCCACATGGATCTGCACGAGGGCGACCGGTTGTTCTTCTACAGCACCACCGGTTGGATGATGTGGAACTTCCTGGCGAGCTCGTTGCTGGCGGGTGCCGTTCCGGTGCTCTACGACGGCAGCCCCACCCATCCGGACGTCGACGTGCTGTGGCGGCTCGCCGAGGAGGCCGAGGTCAGCTGCTTCGGGGCAAGTCCCTCCTATGTAGACCTGATTGACCGGGCGGGGCTGGCCCCGGGTGAGCGGTTCGAGCTGACCGCGCTGCGCACCGTGGTACCCGCCGGGTCGCCGGTCTCGGCGGAGTGCACGGCGTGGTTCTACCGCAACGTCAAACGCCGGTTGTGGGTCGCCACCGGCAGCGGGGGCACCGACTGCTGCACCGGGTTCGTCGGCGGGGTGCCGACACTGCCGGTGCGCGCGGGCGAGATCCAGGCGCGCTCCCTGGGCGTGGCCGCCCACGCCTTCGACGACAGCGGCAGGCCGGTGACCGGCCAGGTCGGCGAGCTCGTGCTCACCGAGCCGTTGCCCTCCATGCCGGTGCGGTTCTGGGGCGACGACGACGGCAGCCGCTACCGGGCCTCGTACTTCGAACACTTCCCCGGCGTGTGGCGCCACGGTGACTTCTTCCTGGTGAACGAGCGGGGTGGCTGCTTCGTCCTCGGCCGCTCCGACGCCACCCTGAACCGCCACGGTGTGCGCATCGGCACGGCGGAGATCTATCGGGCGCTGGACGAGCTGGCCGAGATCGACAATGCTCTTGTGGTGAACCTGCACCGCCCCGGCGGCGGGTTCCACATGCCGCTGTTCGTCACGCTGACGGAGGGCACCGTGCTGGATGACGCGTTACGCGCGAAGATCAACGACCAACTCCGGCACACCCGTACCCCCCGCCACGTTCCCGACGAGATCGTGGCCGTTCCCGCGATCCCCATGACGATCTCCGGCAAGAAGCTGGAGATCCCCGTCCGCCGCATCCTGCAGGGCGAACCGGTGGAGCAGGTGGCCGACCGCTCCGCCCTGGCAGATCCCTCCGCGCTGGACGCGTTCGTCGAGTACGCCCGTAACCAACCCAACTGATCGCCGAAGGGAAGACCTATGAACAAGGCAGGCGCATTCCCGTTGCCCTCGCAGATCGGTGACGTGCCGGGCGCGGAGAACTGGCGGTCGATGTACCCCTACTTCACCCGCTTCCAGCCGGAGGACGACCAGCGGTTCTGGTTCTACAACTCGATGCACTTCCCCGAGCCGCTGTCCGCCTTCGACGCCATCACCGCCGAGGTGCCCTACACCGCGATCGGCGCCAACACGGCGAGGGTGTTCGCCTTCCCCACCACGCTCGGCATCGAACACCGCATCGTCAACGGCCGCGTGTACATCACGGCCAACCCCGTGCTCGATCCCGACGAGATCGCCAGACGCAACGAGGTCTTCACCGAGCGGGCAGGCTACTACTACGCCAACTGGGACCGGCTGTTCGGCGAGTGGAAGGACCGCATCACCGACCTGATCGACCAGATCGAGTCCATCAAGGTGCCCACCCTGCCCGAGTTCGACGACACCGAAGTGGTGACGCAGGCCCGCGGCATCGCGCAGAACCACTACGTGCGCGAGAACTACCACCGCTGCATCGACCTGTTCTCCAAGATGTGGCACCACCACACCGAGTTCCTCATGCTCGGCTACGGCGCCTACGTGGTGTTCTTCGAGTTCTGCAAGCAGGCCTTCCCCGAGATCCCCGACCAGACGGTGGCGCGCATGGTGGCGGGCATCGACGTGGTGATGTACCGGCCGGACGACGAGTTGAAGCGGCTGGCCGCACTCGCCGTCGAGGTCGGCGTCGACGACCTGTTCGTGGAGGGATGCGACCCGGCGAAGGTGCTCGACGCGCTCGGCAACCGGGGCGAGGGCGGTGCGCGCTGGCTCGCCGCGCTGGAGGAAGCCAAGCGGCCGTGGTTCAACGTCTCCACCGGAGACGGCTTCTACCACCACCACCGAAGCTGGAACGACGACCTCACGGTGCCCTTCGCCGCGCTCCCCCGCTACGTGGAGCTGGCTCGCAAGGGCGAGTTGCGGTCCAGACCCACCGAGCAACTCAAGCAGGAACGCGAGCGCATCGCGGCCGAATACCGCGACCTGCTGGGCAGCGACGAGGAAAGGGCCGCGTTCGACCAGATGCTCGGCCTGTGCCGGGTCGTGTTCCCCTACGTCGAGGACCACAAGTTCTACTGCGAGCACTGGTTCACCACGCAGTTCTTCGACCGCATCCGCGACTTCGGAAAGCTGCTGTGCGACAACGGCGTCCTCGACTCCGCCGAGGACATCTTCCAGCTGCACCACAACGAGATCGACTCCGCACTCGCCGACGTCATGCTCGCCTGGTCCAGCGGCGGCAAACCGCGAGGCGGCGACCACTTCAAACCGATCGTCGCGCAGCGCAAGCGGATGCTGGAGGCGCTGCGCGAGTGGTCGCCGCCACCGGCGCTCGGGCCGGTGCCGGAGGCGCTCAACGACCCCGCGGTGAAGATGCTGTGGGGCATCACCAGCGAGACGATCGAAGCCTGGGCGCGAGCCGACGACGACGACGCGGTGAGCGGGTACGCGGCCGCACCTGGTGTCGTGGAGGGTGTCGCGCGGGTGCTGATGAGCGTCAACGACATCGGTCAGGTCCGCGAGGGCGAGGTCCTGGTGTGCCCGGTGACGGCGCCGAGCTGGGGCCCGGTGTTCGGCAAGATCGCCGCCGCCGTGTCCGACATCGGCGGCACCATGTCCCACGCCGCGATCGTCGCAAGGGAGTACGGCATGCCGGCGGTGGTCGGCACCGGCAACGCCACGAAGAAGCTTCGCACCGGGCAGCGCGTTCGCGTGGACGGCGATCGAGGGATCGTGACCGTCCTCGAGGACGGTGCGGCGTGAGCGGCGGCACCGACCACACCCGCTACGTCGCCGAGTTCATGCGGCTGGGCAAGCACGACGTGGACCGGGCGGGCGGCAAGGGTGCCGGGCTGGGCGAGCTGACCAGAGCAGGCGCCAAGGTACCTCCGGGTTGCGTGGTCACCACGGCGGCGTTCGAACTGGCCGTGGACGACTCTGTTCGTGCCACGGCCCGGCGGCTGGCAGCGGGAGACGTCGACGACACCACCGCACTGGCCGACGCCGCGGCGAAGCTGCGGCGGCGGGTGGAGTCGGCGCCGCTGCCTCCGCCGGTGCGCGAGGCGATCGGGCGGCACTACCGGGAACTGGACGCGGGTCCGGTGGCGGTGCGCTCCAGCGCCACCGCGGAGGACGGTGCCGACGCCAGCTTCGCGGGCCTGCAGGACACCTACCTGTGGGTGCGCGGCGAGCAGGCGGTGTGCGACGCCGTGCGGCGGTGCTGGGCGAGCCTGTACAGCGCGGAGTCGCTGACCTACCGCGGCCGCCGCGGGCTGCCGGAGGACGGGTTGTCGATGGCCGTGGTGGTGCAGCGGATGGTGGAGCCGAAGGCGGCGGGGGTGATGTTCACCCGCAGCCCGCTCACCGGCGACCGCTCGGTGATCGCCGTGGAGGGCTGTTGGGGGCTGGGGTCGGCGCTGGTGAGCGGCGACGTCACCCCGGACAGCTTCGTGGTGAACAAGGTGACCGGCGAGGTACTGAGCCGGTCGGTGCCCGCCAAGCTCCGGCTTCACCGGATGGACCCCTCCGGCAGCGGCGTGCTCGCCGACGACGTGCCTGCCGAGTTGCGCGAGGTGCCGTGCCTTTCCGACGGCGAGATCGGGGAACTGGTCCGCCTCGGCAGGGCGATCGAGCGGCATTTCGGCTGCCCGCAGGACATCGAGTGGGCCATCACCGAAGCGGGCGAGGTGTTCCTGCTGCAGAGCAGGCCGGAAACGGTATGGGCTGCCAGGGAGCAGCCGCCGGTCGCGGTCCCCAAGGCCCGCGCGTTCGACCACGTGCTCGACCTGCTCGGGGGTGGCGCGTGAATCCGGGCAACCTGACCGACGAGGACGTGCGCGACATCCTCGAACTCATCGACAGCACCACCGTAGCTGAGCTGCACCTGCGCACCTCGCGGTTCAGTCTCAGTCTGCGCCGCGACGGCGGGGGCTGGACGCGGACCACGACGGTGCACGCCGACGCGGCCGAAGGTGAGCAGGCCCAGCGGCACGAGCGGGGCGATGCCGAGCAGGTGCCGCCCGGTCTGGTGCCGGTGCGGGCGCCGCTGCCCGGCACGTTCTACCGCGCGCCCAAGCCGGGCGCCGCACCGTTCGTCGAGGTGGGCGACCGCGTCGAGGACACCACGGTGGTCGGCATCGTCGAGACGATGAAGCTGATGAACTCCGTGGTCGCGGGCACGGCGGGCACGGTCGCCGAGATCCGGCTCGGCAACGCCGAATCCGCCGCGCAGGGTGCCGTGCTCGTCCTGATCGATCCGGACGGCTCATGACGGCGGCGCGGCACCGGACCGAGACGGGCACCGCGGCGACCGCGCGGCCACTGCGGCGCGTCCTCGTCGCCAACCGGGGAGAGATCGCCGCGAGGATCATCCGCACCTGCCGTCGACTCGGGATCGAGGCGGTGCTCGCGGTCTCGGACACCGACGCCGATTCACTGCCCGCGCGGCTGGCCGACGCGACCGTTCGGCTCGGCCCGCCGCCGTCGTCGGCCAGCTACCTCGACGTGTCGGCCGTCGTGTCGGCCGCCGTCGCCTGCGGCGCGCAGGCGGTGCACCCCGGGTACGGCTTCCTCTCGGAGAACCAGCGGCTCGCGCGGGCGTGCGGCGACGCGGGGATCGTCTTCGTCGGTGCCACGCCCGCTCAACTCGCCGCGGTCGGTGACAAGCTGCGGGCCCGGGGGCACGCCGAAGCCGCGGGTATCCCGGTGGTGCCGGGCGGCGAGTCGACCGAGTCGGCCGATGCGGCCGAACTCGCCGAACGCATCGGCTTTCCGCTGCTGGTGAAAGCGGTCGGCGGCGGTGGCGGCCGCGGGATGAAGCGGGTCACCGACCCCGCGGAACTGCGCTCGACCGTGGAGCTGGCGATGTCGGAGGCGCAGGCCGCGTTCGGCGACCCGCGCGTGTACCTGGAACGGTTCATCGCCTCGGGGCGGCACGTGGAGGTGCAGTTGCTCGGCGACGGTGAGCGGGTGGTGCACCTCGGCACCAGGGACTGCTCGGTGCAGCGGCGCTACCAGAAGCTCATCGAGGAGGCGCCCGCCCCCATGCTGGACGAGCAGCTGCGCGAGGAGATGCACCGCGCCGCCGTGCGATTCGGACAGCGGCTGGGCTACCGCGGGCTGGGCACCGTGGAGTTCCTGGTGGACACCCGGCGGCGGAGTTTCCACTTCCTCGAGATGAACGCGCGTATCCAGGTGGAGCATCCGGTGACCGAGGCCGTCACCGGCATCGACCTTGTCGCCGAGCAGCTCGCGGTGGCCGAGGGCCACCCGCTGCGGTTGACCCAGGCCGAGGTGGCACCGCGCGGGCACGCGATCGAGTGCCGGATCAACGCCGAGGACTGGACCAACGACTTCCTACCGCATCCTGGCACCGTCAGCCACGCCGAATGGCCCGCGGGAGAGGGAATCCGCGTCGACACCCACGTGCAGGCGGGTTCGCAGGTGCCGCCGTTCTACGATTCGCTGCTGGCCAAGCTGATCGTGCACGCGCCCACCCGCGCGGCCGCGGTGCGACGGCTGCGCGACGCCCTCGCGCGCTGCCGGGTCGAGGGTGTGCGCACGACGACCGGGCTGCACGAGGCCGTGGTGGCGGACCGGGCGTTCGTCGCGGGCGGTGTGGACACCGCCTGGTTCGGCCGCTTCCTGGCGGGGATGGGCCATGGCTGAGCTGCGGATCGTCGACGTGTCGCTGCGGGACGGCAACCAGAGCCTGTGGGGCGCGACCGGGCTGAACACCGGCCGCATCCTGCAGATCGCGCCGTTGCTGGACCGGATCGGGTTCCACGCGCTGGACTACACCTCAAGCACGCACATGGGCGTCGCGGTGCGCACCTTCAAGGAAGATCCCTGGGAACGCATCCGCCTCACCCGCGAGGCGATGCCCAACACACCGTTGCAGTTCATCGGCACCGGGTTCCGGTTCATCTCGTGGGAAAGCGTGCACCCGGAGCTGATGCGGCTGGCCTACGACCGGCTCGTCGCGTGCGGTATCGGCCGGTTCGTGGTGCTCGACCCGATGCACGACATCGACGCCATGCGGCGCACGGCGAGCATGATCCGGGCGGCGGGCGCCGAGGAGATCATGGGTGCGCTGGTCTACACCGTCAGCGACGCGCACGACGACCAGCTCTACGCCAACCTGGCCAAGCAACTGGCCGAGACGCCCGAGATCGACCGCGTGTACATCAAGGACCCTGCCGGACTGCTCACCCCGGAACGGGCACGCACGTTGATCCCCTCGGTGCGGGCGCGGCTGGGCGGCAAGCCGCTGGAGCTGCACTCCCACTGCACCCTGGGGCTGTCGCAACTGAGCTATCTCGCCGCGGCCGAACTCGGCGTCGAGGTGCTGCACGTGGCGTGCGGACCGCTGGCCAACGGCTCCTCCCTTCCCGACGCCCAGCGCACCGTCGCCAACCTGCGCGAGCTGGGGCACACCGTCGACCTCGACGACCGGCTGCTGGACAGGGCGGCCGACTACTTCCACCGGATGGCCGCCGCCGAGGGCCTGCCCGCCGGGGCGCCGCAACAGTTCGACGCCGCCTTCCTGCGGCACCAGATCGCGGGCGGGGTGCTGACCACCACCCTGCGGCAGCTGCGTGAACTCGGCCTGCAGGACCGCTTCGACGCGGTGATCGACGAGGTCGACCGGGTCAGGGCCGAACTCGGCTACCCGATCATGGTGACGCCGTTCCCGCAGATGGTGTGCTCGCAGGCGCTGTACAACGTGATCGGGCGCCGGCGCTGGGAAACGGTGTCCGACCAGGTCATCCGCTACGCCCTCGGCAGCTTCGGCAGGCCGACGACCCCGATCGATCCCGACGTGGCCGACCGGATCCATTCGCTGCCGAGAACCAGGGAACTCGCCGCCGAACCACCACCGCCGACACCGCAGGAGTTGCGCCGCACCTTCGGCAGCCGCATCAGCGACGAGGAACTGCTGTTGCGGGCGACGATGCCGGGCGAACAGGTCGACGCCATGGTGGCGGCGGGCCCGGCGAAACGGCACTACAACCCCGACCTGGCGCCGGTGCTGCGGCTGCTGCGCGAACTCGCGAGCAGGCCCAGCGTGCCCGACCTCGTCGTCGACAAACCCGACTTCCACCTGGAGTTGCGCGGTGAGCACAGCTGAAAGCGAACTGGACCGGGTCAAGGGATTCCTGTTCGACCTCGACGGCACGCTGGTACTCGGCGACCGCCGCAACAACGGGCTACGCCCGCTGCCCGGCGCGCTGGAGCTGATCGACTGGCTGCGCAGGCGGGAAGTCCCGTTCGTGGTGTTCACCAACGGCACCACGCGCACCGCGGGCGGCTACGCGAAGCTGCTCGCCGAACTCGGCTTCGGGTTCGGCGACGACGAGGTGCTCACTCCCGCCAGCAGCGCGGTCGAGGTGTTGCTGCGACGCGGGCAGCGGCGAGTGGTCGTGCTCGGCGGCGACGGGCTGGCCGACCCGCTTCGCGACGCGGGCATCGAGGTGCTGCCGCCTCGTGGCAGGCCCACCGCCGACGCGGTGCTGGTCGGCTGGTACCGGGAGTTCACGATGGACACCGTCGAAGCCGCCTGCCACGCGGTGTGGCAGGGGGCGAGCCTGTACAGCGCTTCGCAGTCGGTGTTCTTCGCCAGCGCGGACGGCAAGGCGCTGGGCACCTCCCGGTTGCTCTGCGCGGCGATCAGCAGTGTCACCGGGGCTCGGGTGACGGTCGTCGGCAAGCCCTCGGCCCACGCGCTCCGTGCGGCCTGTCACCGGCTGGGACTGCCCGCCCGCGCGGTGGCGGTGGTCGGCGACGACCCGATGCTGGAGACGCCCATGGCTCGCAGGGGCGGCGCGGTGGCCATCGCGGTGGACACCGGGGTCTCCGGCGGCGAGGAGTACGCCGACCTTCCGCCTGGCAGGCGACCGCACCTGCGGCTGCCCGGCGTGCAGCGGCTGCTTTCGATCCTTCGCGCCCGAAGCTGAGTGGAGTCGGCGCGGTTTCACCGAAGTCGACGAGTCGCTTTCCGCTATCGGCGCGCACCGAACGCAAAAGGGGCGTGCCGAGTCGGCACCTGGTGTCGGGTACACTCCGCGCAGGCGATGGGCAATTCGGATTCGTTCATTCTCAGCTGAAACAGGAGGACTGGTGGCGCAGCGGGTTGTTGTCTCCCTCGTGGACGATCTGGACGGTTCCGAGGCCGACGAGACCATCCAGTTCGGCCTGGACGGCGTGAGCTACGAGATCGACCTATCCTCGGAGAATGCCGAGGAGTTGCGCGAGGCACTGGCCCACTACATCGCTCACGCGCGTAAGGCGGGTGGCCGTAAGCGTGCCCCGTCGCGGCGTTCCAACGGGAAAGCGTCGAGTCGCTCCTCCTCCGCCGAGCGGGAACAGAATCAGGCAATTCGCGCCTGGGCCCGCAAGAACGGATACGCCATTTCCGATCGAGGCCGTATTCCTTCCGAGGTCACCGACGCATACCACAAAGCCCGCTGACCGAAGAAGTCGCTGGGCACAGCCGGAAAGCGCCTCGTCGTGCCGTCCGGGCACGACGTTCGGTCGTGAAACGTTCGGTTGTGAAGCCGCGCACGAGGTCGGCGGCGACCGGGCGGGTGTGCCCTTAGAGTGAACGTGTGAGCACAGACTGCCTGTTCTGCGGCATCGTGGCCCGCACCGTGCCCGCGACCGTGGTACACGAGACCGACACCGTGCTGGCGTTCGCCGACATCGACCCGCAGGCGCCGAGCCACCTGCTGGTCATCCCCAAGGAGCACTACCCCGACGCCGCCACCATGGCCGCGGCCGACCCGCGCCTCGCCGGTGAGGTGCTGGCCGCCGCGGCCGAGGCCGCCAAGGCCGCGGCCATCGACAGCACCGGATACCGCCTCGTGTTCAACACCGGGGCCGACGCCAACCAGACGGTGTTCCACGCACACTGCCATGTGCTCGGCGGGCGCCGTATGTCGTGGCCACCGGGCTGAGACCTGCGACGGGAAGAACAGATGATCGACATCGCCGACCAGCTCAGCGCCACCTACCGGGAGGTTCGGGCGGCCTCCGCCGCGGGCGAGGCGGTCAGCGTGCTGCTGCGCAGGCGCTTCCCCGCCGCCGTCCAGGACATCTGGCGGGCGGTCACCGAACCCGACGAGCTCGCCCGCTGGTTTTCCGGCGTCACCGCCGACCTGCGTCCCGGTGGCTACTTCAAGGTCGAGGGCGAGACCGACGGCGAGATCCTCGAATGCGAACGCCCGCACCTGCTGCGGCTGTCGTGGGGCGACGAGCACAATGTCGTCGAGGTGCGACTCGCCGCCGACGAGGCCTGCGGTGAAGCCGGGGGCGCGGCCACGATCGTCGAGTTGGTGCACGCGGCGGACCCCGCCGTCGCGGACTGCCTGCGCAGCGGGCCTGCCTGGGATGTGGCGTTCCTGGCTCTGGAGCGCCACATCCGCGCCCAGCCGATGGGTGATCCCGCCACGTGGCGTTCCTCGCAGCAGGTCCAGACCTTTTGCCAGCATTCGGTGAGTGCCTGGGCGAAGGCCACCGAAGCGGCCGGAGCGGCGGGCGAGGAGCAGCTCGGCGCGGCCGCCGCGGCGGCGCTGCGGCGGTTCGCCCCCGACCTCACCGGCTGAGCCCGCGCGATCCTCGGCGACCGCCGGGTCAGCGGTTCACTGCGCCAGCCAACCAGCGGGATCGGCGAGCAGGCCAGAGGTCACCACGGCCGCCGCCGCGCGAGCCACCGCGTCGCCGCCCAGCTGGGAGGCACGCACTCGCGCCGCCGCTGCCGGACAGCACTGGGCCAGTGCCGCGCGTACCTCCTCGGCGAAGGGCTCGCCGAGCGCGCCCAGCCTGCCGCCGAGCACCACCTCGCCGGGTTCCAGCAACGCGACCGGGCCACCGAGCGCGCGGCCGAGCGCGCGGGCCGCCGTGCGGGCGGCCGCGACGGCCGCCGGGTCGCCCGACGCGAGCAACCCCGGCAGTGGCCCTTCGCCGCCGCACAACCTCGACGTGGCGACGGTGCTCGATCCGGCTGCCCGCAGCATCGCCCGGTAACCCGCCACCGTCTCCAGGCAGCCCCGCCCGCCGCACGAGCAGCGTGGCCCGCCGCGCCGGACCCGCAGGTGGGCCAGGTCGCCCGGTGACTGCTTCGCGGCCGCAACGCCCGTGGCTGCGGTGAGCACGCAGGCGCCGAGACCGAGTTCACCACCCACGTAGAGCAGCGGCTGCTGCCGCGTCGCGGCACCGAACCAGGTTTCGGCCAGGGCCGCGAGCTGGTGGGAGCCGTACACGCTCACCGCGATCCCGCCGCCGAGCACCGCCAGCCGGTCACCGAGCAGGCAGGCCAGATCGATGTCCTGCCACCCCAGTTCCACCGAGTTCACCACCGACGAGTCGACGATCCGACCCGGCACCGCGGCAACCACTCCGGCGACGACGTTGCCGGTGGTTTCGGCGGTGCGCAGCAGGCGTCGCAGCACCACCTCGGCGGCTCTGCCCGCGAGCGCAGGGTCGCCTCGCAGGTCGTCGGCACGGCGGACGGCACGGTCACGCACCCGCCCGGTGAGGTCCACCAGGCATCCGGCGACGTGGTCCGCCTCGAACTGCAGCCCGATTCCAGCCGGGCCGAGCGAGTTCAGCACCAGGTCGGTGGCGGGCCTGCCTGGCCCCCTCGCCCGGCCGGTACCCAGCTCCCGCAGCAGCGCACCGTCGAGCAGCTCCCCGGCGAGCTGGGTGACCGTGGTCTTGGTGAGGCCGCTGTGCCGAGCCAGCCCGGCCCGCGACACCGGGCCGAGCCTGGCCACGAGTTCCGCGACGAGGGCCAGGTTGTGCTCGTGCTGCCGCACCGGCCGTGCCGGGATCCCGCGCTCCACGCCGCCTCCCAGATATTAGTAAGTCCACTAGACTATCAAACCCTAGCCAGCATGGCCCGGGTTCGGATAGACATGCGCCACGACGTCCCCCCGACGCGCCCACCCGAGGGCGGAGAGGACCAGCGCATCATGGCCGATGTCCGCTTCCAGCAAGCCTCCCGAATCTTTCCCGGCACCCCACCGGTACGGGCGGTGGACGGGCTCTCCCTCGACATCGCCGACGGCGAGTTCCTCGTGCTCGTGGGACCGTCCGGCTCCGGCAAATCCACGGCCCTGCGCATGCTCGCGGGCCTGGAGGACGTCGACGAGGGCGTGATCACCATCGGCGGTCGCGACGTCACGGCGGTGTCGCCGAAGAACCGCGACATCGCGATGGTTTTCCAGTCCTACGCGCTGTATCCGCACATGACGGTCGCGGAGAACATGGGCTTCGCGTTGAAGATCAAGCGCATCGGCAAGGCGGAGATCGCCAGGCGGGTCGAGGAGGCCGCACGCCTGCTGGATCTCACCGACTACCTCAACCGCAAGCCAAAAGCGCTTTCCGGCGGCCAGCGCCAACGCGTGGCCATGGGAAGGGCGATCGTGCGCGAGCCCGCGGTGTTCCTCATGGACGAGCCGCTGTCCAATCTGGATGCCAAGCTGCGGGTGGAGACGCGCGCCAACATCACGGCACTGCAGGCGAGGCTCGGCACCACCACGGTGTACGTCACACACGACCAGATCGAGGCCATGACGATGGGCCACCGGGTGGCGGTGCTCAAGGACGGCGTGCTGCAGCAGTGCGACACACCGCGCGTGCTCTACGACCGGCCCGCCAACGTGTTCGTGGCCGGGTTCATCGGCTCGCCCGCGATGAACCTCACCACCGCGGCTCTCACCGACGCCGGCGCCCAACTCGACGGCCTTACGGTGCCGTTGGACAGGAAACTGCTCGCCGGTGAGCGGGCCGCCGGACTGCGGGAGGTCACCGTCGGTATCCGGCCGGAGTCGCTGCGCCCTGCCTCGGCGGCGGAACCGGCCATGGAACTGCGGGTGGAGCTGGTCGAGGTGCTCGGCTCCGACGCCTACGTGTACGGGAAGGTGGACGTGGGCGGCAGCCAGGAGCGCTTCATCGTGCGCACCGACGCGCACTCGACGCCGTCCTTCGGCGAGGTCCTGCGGGTGACACTGCGTGACCCCGAGGCCGCTCACACCTTCGACCCCAACACCGGCGAGCGACTGGACTGATCCCAGGGTCACGGCCCGTTTCGGGGTTGGCCTCCACGTCACCGGGGTTACCAGTGCGGGCAGCCGGTTCGCGCGCACCGGCTGCCCGCACGCTGGGACCCGCCGGATACTTTCCCCGCGCCCGGCGAGTGCCCCTCCCGCGGCCGGACCCCGTCACGTTCGCCCGTCCTGACCGCGGAACTGGCGGGCGAACGTCTCCAATGTGGCTGGCAGGGCCCGCCGGACAGCAGGGTCGAAAGCCCCCAATTCACGCGGCCGTCGCCCTGTCCGAACCTGTCACGGTCGAGCCTGTGGGCGGTATGTCCGAAATGCGTTCGGTCGACGCGTAGCAGCCCGGGCAGACCAACCACTCGTCGCGAACGGCCACCAGCGTCGCCTCGCACGGGTCGCAGCAGGTGGCGCAACGAAACTCGATGGGCGCCTCGATGCTGAAGAGATCGGCTTCCGGCCGCACCGGATACGAAGCGAGCACCCGCACCTGGGTACCGTCCGCCAGCGCGATATGTCGGGTCGGCTCCACCTGGACACGTACCGGGCCTGTCGCTGTCACCATCGCTTCCGGCACCGTGCTCATAGTCCGGGCATACCCTGATGGGTGGCATGCAAACAGTGACAAAGGAATAGGTCTAGTACACCCGAATGGACCAATGCAGGACTTGCGGTGTGAACGCTCAGTCCAACATTCGCCGTAGCTGATGGAGAAACGGGCGTTGCGCGGCCACGATCTTGTCTCCCGCGACGTCGAACCCGAACCAGCCGACCCGGTCGACCTCCGGAAACGACCGGACCCGGCCCGAGCCCTTCGGCCACTCCAGCTCGAACGTGCCCGGCACCACGGCAGCGGGGTCGAGGTCGCCCTCCACTGCCCACACCCTCACCAGCTTGCCGCTGCCCTGCCGGACCTCCCCCAGGTCCATCGGCCGCCCTCCCGGCACGGGAAGACCGAGTTCCTCGCGGAACTCCCGCCGGGCCGCGGCCAGTGGCTCCTCGGTGTCGTCGTACTCCCCCTTGGGCACCGACCAGGCACCGGCGTCGCGGCGCGCCCAGAACGGTCCACCCATGTGGCCGAGCAGCACCTCCGGCCGTTCACCGCTCGTGCGGTACAGCAGTATCCCGGCGCTGCGTTTGCCGCGGTTGGTCGCCACCTTCGGAACTGTCCTCCTCGGGACGGGTGTTCAGGTCACCCGGCAGGGTGGGAAGCCTGCTGCCCTGGTAGCGCGGGCGACGGGGCGCGCCGTCGTCGGCGTCGGGCGCCAGCCGCTGCCTGACCTCAACGTAGTAGCCGTCGGCGCTGCGCTGCACCACACCCGCGTGCACACCTCGCTCGAGCACGTCGGTGTCGAACCGCTGCAGCCGCAGGCACGACCGGTAGGCGATCAGGAAGGCCAGCGGCGGCAGCGCGAACAGCGCCATGCGAAGCGCCCACACGAACCCCTCGATCGGGATCTTGAACAGGAACGCGATGACGTCGTCGGAGCCCGCGACCATCAGCACCATGAAGAAGGTCAGCGCCATCGTGCCCGTTGCGGTGCGCACCGGCGCGTCCCTCGGCCGCTGCAGCAGGTGATGCTTGCGGTAGTCCTTGGTGAACCTGCGTTCCAGGAACGGATACGCCGCGAGCAGCAGGAACAACGTGGCGGGCAGCACAACGGCAGGCCAGAACGCCGCTGCGATCGAGTGGCCACCCACCGTGATCCGCCAGGAGGGAAACAGCCGCAGCGCGCCCTCGACGAAGATCAGGTACCAGTCGGGCTGGGCGTTGAGCGAACTGTGCGAGGCGAGATACGGTCCGTAGTTGAAGACCGGGTTGATCTGGAAGAACCCGCCGAGCAGCACCATGATCGCGGTCACACCGGTTGCGAGGCCGGTGCTCTTCATCGCGAACGCGGGCACCGTCCGGGTGCCGACCGCATTGCTCTCGCGCTTCCTCCTGCCGGGGAACTGGGTGTGCTCCTGGTACCACACCGACGCCAGATGAACGGCTACCAGCGCGAGGATCAGCCCCGGGATCAGGAAGACATGCAACGTGAAGAACCGCGGCACGAAGATGTCGCCGGGAAACTCGCCCCCGAACATCATCCAGTGCAGCCACGTCCCCACCAGCGGAATGCTCAGCACGATCCCCGATGCGATGCGTACCCCCTGGCCGGACAGCAGATCGTCGGGCATCGAGTAACCGAGGAAGCCCTCCAGGATGGCCAGCGCGAGCAGGAACACGCCGATCAGCCAGTTCAGCTCCCTGGGCTTTCGGTAGGCGCCGGTGAAGAAGATGCGCCCCATGTGGGTCACGATCGCGGCCACGAATATCAGCGCGGCCCAGTGGTGCACCTGCCGCACCAGCAAGCCGCCCCTGACCTCGAACGAGATGTCCAGCGACGTCGCGTAGGCGCGGGAGAACTCCAGCCCCTGCAGGAACGTGTAGGAGCCCCGGTAGGTGGTCTCGGTCAGCGACGGATCGAAGAACAACGCCAGGTAGGTGCCCGACACCACCAGCACCACGAAGCTGTACAGCGCCAGCTCACCGAACAGGAAGGTGAAATGCTCGGGAAACACCTTGTTCAGCCGGGGCCGCAGCGCCTTGGCCAGGTGGAACCGGGTGTCCATGGCCCCCATGGCGCGCGTGGCCCTACCGGCCCGTTCCGCTGTGCTCATGGTGTCCGCTGCTCCTCCCTGCTGATCCAGCGCCACGTCACGCCGACAGCGGCGAACCCGACAGGCAGCATCGCGACGATCATGGCGATCCCACCCGCCGAGTCGCCTTTGAGCACGAGGTAGACGGCGGCGAGGTCCAGCGAAGGCCCGGCAAGGAACAGGTAGACGCTGCGGCCCGCGTCGCTGCACCCGTTCCCGGGTTCCAGCACCGGCAACCAGAACACCACCGCGCCCGCGAGCAGCAGCAGGTGCAGCCCGGCCTCCGCGAGCGCCGAAACCTGTCGCTGCTCGAGGAACACCGTGATCGCGCCGTGCAGCAGCACGAAGCCGACGAGGGTGGGCAGCGCGGGCGCGGGCACCCGGTGCCACGCCACGGTGCGCCGCCCGGCGAGCACGATCAGCGGAGCCAGCACCGACACCAGCAGGCCCATCGCCGCCATGTGCACCACCTGCCCGGTCACCGCCGTTGCCTCCTCGACGATCGCAGCGAGCGCGCGGCGGTGACCGCGGCGAACACCGAGGCGACCGCCTTCACCGGCCGGGTCAGCGCAGGCGACGCCCTGGTGCGCTCGGCGGGCAGCGTGGGCACCGTGGTGGCGGCAGGGCTCGTCCCCAGTGGCAGGCGCTCCTTCGACAGCCGGTAGGCGGCCGCGATCAGCGGCAGCCCCGCGAACACCGCGAACCAGTACCCGTAGACGAAGGACAGGCCGATCAGAATCACGGCCAGCGCTACGAAGCCCGACGAAAGGCTGGCGGTGGCCAGCCGCACGCCACGGCTCGTCCAGCCCACGGTGCGCGCCACCAGCCACACCACGACGCCGAACAGCGTGATGACGGCGACACCGGCGCCGTACATGCCGATGAACAGCGCGTTCTCACCGTAGGGCAGCATCACCAGCACCAGCACCGCGTTCAGCGCCGCCCAGCCGAAGACCACCAGTACCGCCTTCACCGCGTGCCTTCCTTGCGCAGGTCCAGCAGCGGGGTGAAGCTGCGGATGGGCGGGATCGGGTGGTCGGCGTCGAAGTTGTGCGGAGGCGGCGGCGAGGACGTCGCCCACTCCAGAGTGTGTGCACGCCAGGGGTTGTCCGACGCGACTCGCTTGCGGCGGGCGAGCGAGAGCACGATGTTCAGCGCGAACGCCAGCATGCCCAGCCCCAGCAGCCCGGAGCCGATGGTGGCGATGAGGTTGCCGCTACCGAAGCCGTCGGTGGGCAGGTAGGTGGCGACCCTGCGGGGCATCCCGGCCACACCGAGCCAAAACATCGGCAGGAAGGTGACGTTGGTGCCCGCCACCATGAGCCAGAAGTGCGCGTGGCCCAGTCCCTTGCCCAGCAGCACGCCGGTGGCCTTGGGGAACCAGAAGTAGAACCCGGCGAACAGCCCGAACAGGCTGCCCGCCACCAGGGTGTAGTGGAAGTGGGCGACCACGAAGTAGCTGTCCTGCATCTGGTAGTCCACCACCGGGGTGCCCACCATGATCCCGGTGAGCCCGCCGACGAGGAACTGCGGGATGAACGCCAGCGCGAACAGCATCGGCACGCCCAGCCGCAGCTTCGCCCCGATGATCGTGCCGAGCATCGCCAGGTACTCGATACCGGCCGGAACGAGCAGCATGATCGAGGTCAGCGAGTAGTAGTTGTCGGCGACCTGGCCCGTGGTGAACATGTGGTGGCCCCACACGCTCATCGACAGCGCCGCGAACGCCAGCAGTGACAGCACCGTGGCCTTGTAGCCGAAGAACCTGCGGCCCGCGAACGTCGACAGCACCTCGGCGACCGCGCCGACGAACGGGAAGAACATCACGTAGACCACGGGGTGCCCGTAGAACCAGAACAGGTGCTGGTAGCCGATGTTGAACACGTTCTGGGTGAACAACTCCGAGGCGGTCCTGCCGACCGCGATCATTCCCAGGGCGATCAGCAGCGAAGGGAAGGCGGCGAGCACCATCAGGTTCGTCGCCACCATCGACCAGCTGAACACCGGGATGCGCAGCATCGTCATGCCGGGAGTGCGTTTCAGCAACACCGTCCACAGCACGGTGGCCGCCATGAGCATCGTTCCCACCGTCGCGGCGAACGTGCCCAGCAGCCACAGGTCGGTGCCGAATCCCGGGGAGAAGCGTGCGGTGGACAGCGGGGTGTAGGCGGTCCAGCCTTCCTTGGCGGCGCCGCCGGTGGTGACGAACCCGGCGAGGATCGTCACGGCGCCACCCGCGTACAGCCAGTAGCCCAGCATCGTCAGCCGTGGCGCCGCCACGGCGGGCGCGCCCACCTGCAACGGCACCAGGTACAACCCGAACGCCACGGCGAGTGGCGTGATCACCAGATAGATCATTCCCGAGCCGTGGATGGTGAACAGCTGGTTGTACAGGTCGTTGCTCAGCAAGCCCAGTTCCGGCTGGGCGAGTTGAGCGCGCATCACCAGCGCCAGCGCCCCCATCCCGAACATCAGCAGCAAGGCGGTGCCGATGGTGAGCAGCGCGATCCGCTTGTGGTCGGTCGTCGCGACCCATGACCGCGACGGCGAAGGAGACGGCGCCTGCCCGGTGACCGTGTCGAGCTCGGCGGTCATACGGCCGATCCCTGCTGCAGCCACTGCTGATACTCCTGGGGTGACACGGCGCGCACGTTGAAGTGCATGGCCGGGTGGTGCTCACCGCAGAACTCCGCGCAGCGCCCAAGCCAGCGACCCTCCCGGTCGAACTCCATCGTCAAGGTGTTGGTGTGGTCGGGATAGGCGTCCAGCTTCACGGCCAGGTCGGGAATCCACAGCGCGTGCACCACGTCGCTGGAGGTGAGCTTGAGCTCCACCGGCCTGCCTGTCGGCACCACCAGCGTCGGCAATCCCTCGTCGCCTTCGCGGCAGGTTCCGGTGACGGACCTGCCGGTGTCGGCGTAGTCGAACTGCCAGCACCACTGGAACGCCGTGACATCCACCCTGATCGCCCCCGGCCGGTTGCTCACGTGGTAGCCGGTCTCGCCGGTGCGCACCTCCTGATGCGCCGAGGCGGTCACGTAGACGATCACCCCTGCCGTTCCCGCCAGCAGCAGCGCGTAGACCCCCTCCACCACCGGGCGGCTGTCCTTGCGCCTGCGGTCGGGCGAGCGCCGCCTCGACACCGCTAGCGTGCCGAGCAACGTGAGCGCTATCAGGCCGAACACCACCGAGGCCACGACGGCCTCCCACGACAGGGTCCGCTGGAAAACCTCGAGGAAGCTCACGAACCCTCCCGCAGCCGCTGCCGTTGCGGAACGACCGTGTACTTCGGATCGTCCGCCGAAACGATCCCCGCCTCGAAGACGCCCCACTTGGTCAGCGCGGACGCCACGAGCAGCCCCGCTCCCGACAGCGCTCTGCCCAACCTGCTCCGTCGTGAAAGGAACCCCCCTGCGGTTCCCGCCACGGCGAGCAGTTCACCAGCTTTCAGCAGCTTGCCCGACCTGCCCGAGCGGTAGGGCTCGGCCACCATCCCCAGCCGCCGCTCCATCAGCCTGGCGGCGCCGAGCTCGAGCCCGGTGCCGAACAACGCAAGGTTGCGGGCGGGCGTACTCGCCGTTTCACCATCGACCAGCAACCCCAGACCGCTCGCGGCGACCGCCGCCGAACCGGTGAACACGTAGGGCAGCTCCCGGTGGCCGTCGTGCCAGGCCGGCACCGCCGTGTCACCGACAAGCGCGGCGGTGTAGGAGGCGACCGCGGGGCCCAGCAGCGCCGCGCCCGCCGTCGCCGCGGCCCCCAGCTTCGGCAGCCGACCCGTCACCGCCGAAGCCGCCGAGACACCCGCCAGCGGGCCGTAGCCCGCCAGCAGCCACGAACCCAGGTTCATCGGTGAGGTCGGCTTGAACACCCGCAGCATGTTCACGAACCGCCCCGGTCTGCCGAGGTCGTGCACCAGCGCCCCCACCGACAGCGCGACGGCGCCGAGCGCGCCGGTCTTGGCCGCGGTCGCCACCCGGGTGTCGCCCCGCAGCTGCGAGCCCGCGGCGAGCAGCGACGAAGCTCCAGCGAGCCCGCCGAGGAACAGGTAGCCGGGGATGTCGGGCGACTTCCACACCGGTCCGTTGATCACCGGCTTGCCGTAGTAGGAGGTGAACTCGGGCTCCGGCACCACCGGCTGCTCCCCGCGCCTCCGCCTGCGACGTCCGGTGGCCACGCCGGTCATCGCCTCCCGGCCCGGCCGGGCCTGCTGCTGCGAGCTCATCGTCACCGTCCTTTCGCCGCGCCGAGGAAGGCTGCCGCCGCGCCCGCGGCCAGCGTCGCGGCCGCCGTGGCGACGTGCCGCCACATGGCGGGCAGATCCTTGGTCGTCACAACCGGATCGGGCGGGAAGCCGTAGACCTCCGGCTCGTCCAGCAGCAGGAAGAACGCGCCGTCGCCACCAACGCCGTCGTCGGGGTTCTCGCCGTAGAGCCTGGCGTCGGTCACCCCGGCCTCATGCAGTCGCTGCACCCGCTGCGCCGCGCGGTCGCGCAACTCGTCGAGCGGTCCGAACTGGATCGAGTCGGTGGGGCAGGCCTTGGCGCAGGCGGGCTCGAGCCCGTTGCCGAGCCGGTCGTAGCACAGCGTGCACTTCCACGCCCTGCCGTCGTCCTTGCGTTGGTCGATGACCCCGTACGGGCAGGCCGGGATGCAGTAGCCGCAGCCGTTGCAGATGTCCTCCTGCACCACGACCGTGCCGAACTCGGTGCGGAACAGCGATCCGGTCGGGCACACGTCGAGGCATGCCGCGTGGGTGCAGTGCTTGCACACGTCGGAGGCCATCAACCAGCGGAAGTCGCCGTCGCCGCCCCCGGCCGCGCCGGATGTGGTGGGTGTCATCGCGGCGTCCGGCGGCGCACTGCCCGAGCCGCGTTGGGCCATCGCGAGCACGTCGGTGTCGTGGTACATGCCCGGGTCCTGCGCGGCGAGCGGTTTACGCTGCTCGATGAAGGCCACGTGCCGCCAGGTGTCGGCGCCGAGCCCGACGGTGTTGTCGTAGGACATCCCCGTCAACTCCATGCCGTCCTCGGGCACGGCGTTCCATTCCTTGCAGGCGACCTCGCATGCCTTGCACCCGATGCACACGGTGGTGTCGGTGAAGAATCCCATCCTCGGCGGGTGGTCGGCGTAGCCGGCCTCGCCAGCCGGGTCGGTCGCGGTCGTCATGTCACACCTCGGTGCCGGTCTCGTCGGTGATGCCTGCCCGCCGCTGGTACTCGCGCACCAGCTCGACGCGCTGCGGCCCGTGCGGCCTCCTGCCCGGTCTGATGTCGCAGGCCAGCGCCTTCACCTCCTGGATGTGCACGTTGGGGTCCAGCGCCATGGAGGCCAGCTCGTTGGCCGCGTCGCCGGTGCTGACTCCGTTGCCACCCCAGTGGTAGGGCAGGCCGACCTGGTGCAGCGTGCGGCCACCGACCTTCAGCGGGGTCATCCGGTCGGTCACCAGCACCCTGGCCTCGATGGCGTTTCGCGCCGTGACGATCGTCGCCCAGCCGAGGTGGTCCAGACCGCGTTCGGCGGCCAGCTCGGGCGACACCTCGCAGAACATCTCCGGCTGCAGCTCCGAAAGGTAGGGCTGCCACCGTGACATGCCGCCCGCGGTGTGGTGCTCGGTGAGCCGGTAGGTGGTGGCCACGAACGGGAAGACGTCCCAACCCGACTGGCCCGCACTGGGTTGGTAGCGGTTGTACTCGTTGCGCAGCACCTCGCGAACCGGGTTGCGCTGTTGCGGATACAGGTAGTTCTCGAACGGCGACTCGTGCGGCTCGTAGTGCGTCGGCAGCGGACCGTCGGTCAGCCCTGCGGGCGCGAACAACCATGCCTTGCCGTCGGCCTGCATGATGAACGCGTCGGTGCCCGCGAGCGCGTCCGGTCCCGTGCTGCCCTCCTCCGGAACGAAGTCGGGCGGCTTGGTCGCCTTGAAGTCGGGAACGTCGTAGCCGGTCCACTTGCCCTGCTCGGCGTCCCACCACACGTATTTCTTGCGCTCGCTCCACGGCTTCCCGTCGGGATCGGCCGAGGCGCGGTTGTAGATGATGCGCCGGTTCAGCGGCCAGGCCCACGCCCACTCCCCGGCGACCCAGCTCTGTTCGGCCGCGGGCTTGCGGCGTGCCGCCTGGTTGACTCCGTCGGCGTAGACGCCGCAGTAGATCCAGCAGCCGCAGGCGGTCGAGCCGTCGTCGGCCAGCTGCTCGTAGGTGCTGAGCGGTTCGGCGTCGGAGTTCCAGCCGCTGATCTCGGCAAGCACCGCCTCCGCCTCCGGCTCCTGCTGCGAACCCTTGGTCGGGTAATCCCACGTCAGGTCGAGGATCGGCCGGTCGCGGTCACGGCCGGAGCCCGCGAGCTTCTCCCTGATCTTGCGACCGAGGTGGTAGGTGAACCACAGCTCGCTGCGGGCGTCGCCCGCGGGTTCCACCGCCTGGTGATGCCACTGCAGCAGGCGCTGGGTGTTGGTGAAGCTGCCGTCCTTCTCGGTGTGAGCGGCGGCGGGCAGGAAGAACACCTCGGTGCCGATGTCCTCGGTGTTCAGCTCCCCCGTCTCGATCTCGGGCCCGTCCTGCCACCACGTGGCGCTCTCCGTCAGCGAGAAGTCGCGCACCACCAGCCAGTCCAGGTGCGCCATCCCCATCCGCTGCGCCTTGGCGTTGGCCGAACCCACCGCGGGGTTCTCCCCCATCAGGAAGTAGCCCTTGCAGGTCCCGTTCAGTTGTGCCTGCACGGTCTCGTAGGTGCTGTGGGTGCCGGTCAGCCTCGGCAGGTAGGAGAACGCGAAGTCGTTCTCCGACCGGGCCGCCGGACCCCACCACGCCTTGAGCAGGCTCACCAGGTAGGACCGCATGTTGCCCCAGTAGCCCTTGTGCGCGCTCTCCGCCCGCACGAACGTGTCGAGGTCCTCGCCGCTGTGGGCATGGGGCATGGGGATGTAGCCCGGCAGCAGGTTGAACAGCGTCGGGATGTCGGTGGAGCCCTGGATCGAGGCGTGCCCGCGCAACGCCAGGATGCCGCCGCCAGGCCTGCCGATGTTACCGAGCAACGCCTGCAGGATCGCCGCCGTGCGGATGTACTGCACGCCGACGGTGTGCTGCGTCCAGCCCACCGCGTAGGCGAACGCGCTGGTGCGGTCCCGCCCGGAGTTCTCCGCCAGCAGCTGGCACACCTGCAGGAATTTCTCCTGCGGCACACCGCAGATCCGTTCGACGGCCTCCGGGGTGTAGCGCGAGAAGTGCCGCTTGAGGATCTGGAACACGCAGCGCGGGTGCTGCAGCGTCTCGTCGGTGTCCGGTTCCGCGCCGATCTCGGCGCCACCGGAGCCGTGTGCCTCGCCACGCGCGGCGTGGCGCACCCCGGACTTCTTCGTACGCTCCGAGTACTGCTGGTCGCGCTTGCCGGAGGCGGCCTGCACCTCGGCGCCCTGGTACTGCCACGTCTGGACGTCGTACTCCCGGCCTTCACGGTCCAGCCCGGAGAACACCCCGGCGAGGTCCTCGGTGTCGGCGAACTCCTCGTTGACGATCATCGCCGCGTTGGTGTAGGCGACGACGTAGTCACGGAAGTACTTGTCGTTGGCCAGCACG
Source organism: Saccharomonospora marina XMU15 (assembly GCF_000244955.1). GTDB lineage: Bacteria > Actinomycetota > Actinomycetes > Mycobacteriales > Pseudonocardiaceae > Saccharomonospora_A > Saccharomonospora_A marina. Next base: position 3,307,849 of record NZ_CM001439.1, read on the forward strand.
TAGTTGACGATGCCGCCGAGGAAGGCGATGTCGGTGCCCGCCCGCAGCGGCACGTGTATGTCCGCCAGCGCGCTGGTCCTGGTGAACCTGGGGTCGACGTGGATCAGCTTGGCCCCGCGCGCCTTGGCCTCCATCACCCACTGGAAGCCCACCGGATGGCACTCGGCCATGTTGGAGCCCTGGATCACGATGCAGTCGGAGTTGGCCAGGTCCTGCTGAAACGTCGTGGCACCGCCGCGACCGAACGAGGTTCCCAAACTGGGAACCGTGGAGGAGTGTCAAATACGGGCCTGGTTCTCGATCTGGATAGCCCCCAACGCGGTGAACAACTTCTTGATGAGGTAGTTCTCCTCGTTGTCGAGGGTTGCCCCGCCGAGGCTGGCGAAGCCGAGAGTGCGCTGCACTGCCGCACCGTCCACCTCGTCCTGCCAGCCGTGGTCCCGCGCGGCGAGTACCCGGTCGGCGATCATGTCCATCGCCGTATCCAGTTCCAACTCCTGCCACCGTGTCGCGTGTGGAGCGCGGTACAGCACCTTGTGCCTGCGCGCGGAACCGGTGGTCAGTTGCAGGCTCGCCGCGCCCTTGGGACACAACCGGCCGCGACTGATCGGCGAGTCCGGGTCGCCCTCGATCTGGGTGACCTCGCCGTTGGAGACGTAGACGTTCTGTCCGCAGCCGACGGCGCAGTACGGGCACACCGACTTGGTGACCTTGTCGGCGGTGCTGGTACGGGAGGTGAGGTTGTCGCTGTGACGGCTCTTGGCGGCGGCGCCGCGCCCGCTGGGATCACCATCTCGCAGTTGCCGGTAGACCGGCCAGTCCTCGATCCATTGCCGGACACCCATCGCGCCTCCCGAGATCGTTCTTCGCCGTGGCGTCTGCGCGGTGCTACCCGTTAGCGGTAAAGATCAAACCCGCTGCGGTTGGCTGTCCGCCCGTACGCGCTCGGCGACCCACCTGCGGACGGTGTCGCGCGCGGTGGGGTTCTCCGGCGCCGGGTTGGACAGTTCCTGGCTGCTCGGCAACAGGCCCCGCTCGCGCCGTTCCTCCGGACTGGGTACATCGCTACCGTCCGCAGGTAACCCCGTGGCGATCAGGTACACCAGACCGGGTGAAATGCCGAGCTGCCTCCCGGCCTCGCGGTAGTCGGAACCTGCTGACAGTAATGCCTTTACCTGCGCTTTTGTCGGCATTGCCATCCCCTTCTCACTCCAACGGCGGAACTGGAAGTCTTTTCGCATACTTCGTGTGCCGTTGCGGTGCCTGGGTACCCGGCGACCGTCTCGTTCACACACAGTGAGGAGGTCGATGTGCTGTGACGTCGACATCCGGCGACACGACCATCAGATTCCACTCCGACGTCCCGGCGATCGTGTGCGGGGAGTGCGGATACCGTACGGCGCGAGTCGCGTCGCTGGTGGACCCGGCAGGCGAGGTGATCGGCACCGTCATCGCATGCCTGCCGTGCAGGGAACGGGAACGTGCCCGTGCCGCTGCGGCGGCACGCCTTGCAGCCCGCCCCGGCCGGGCAGGTGTGCCCCGCCAGCGCTGTGCTCCGGCCGCTCGGCCCGCGGGGTGGCGTGATTCGAACCGTCACGCCCACCAGCTGAGCGGCGGGTAACCGGCGGGAGGAGCGACGACCGGGACCGGCGCCGAAGGTCCCGGCCGGAAACGGCCTTGTGCCCCTGCCCGCACGGTTCACGCCGCGACACGGTCGAGAGTGAAGGTGTCCGGGCATGTCACCGGCGACACCTCGACCTCGACACCTCGGTCTAGTGGAGGGAAGGCAGCATGCGCGCACTGGTCGTGTACGAGTCGATGTACGGCAACACCCGCAGCGTCGCCAGGGCGGTGGCGACCGAGTTGTCCGAGCACATGGACACCGACGTCATCGAGGTGGGTGACGCCCCCGAGGTGATCGGGCAGGATGTCGACCTGCTCGTGGTGGGCGGACCGACACACGCCTTCGGGATGAGCCGGGAGTCCACCCGGCAGGACGCGGCGAAGCAGGGCAGCGAGCCGTTGGTGTCGCGCAAGTTCGGTATGCGCGAGTGGCTGGAGCGGTTGTCCGTCACCCCCGACCTGGCCGCGGCCGCGTTCGACACCAAGCTGAGCAAGCCTTGGCTGCCGGGCTCCGCCGCGAGGGCGGCGGCCAAGCGGCTACGCAAGCTGGGCTGTCACCTGGTCACCAGGCCGCAGAACTTCTACGTCGACGGCAGCCTCGGCCCTCTCACTGAAGGCGAGATCGAACGGGCCCGCGGCTGGGCCGACCAACTCGCCGGTGTGCGCCACGGCTGAACCCCCGCGAGTCCTGCGCTCCTGCCCGCGAGTCCTGCGTTCAGGCCGGTGGGTGCCGGTGGGTTCAGCGCAGCCGGTCGCCGTACACGTGCGCGACCGTCATCATCATGAGCACCCGCCGGTCGGAGACCATCACCGAGCGGTACTCGTCCCAGTCCGGGTGCTCACCCGCCGCCAGGCGGTAGTAGCGCACCAGTGCCTCGACCTCGGGGCCGTACGGGTCGGTTCCGGGCCCGGTGAGCGTCACCGGGCCCTCTGCCGTGGCCCACGCCCAGCCGTCGGCGCTGGTGACCTCCAGCGCGGCACGGGGGTCCCTACGCAGATTGGTCGTCTTCGCACGGCCCTCGATCATCGACACGTAGATGACCTCGCCATTCCGGTCGTAATAGGGCGTGACCGGAGACAACTGCGGCAGGCCACTCGCCTTGATCGTCGCGAGAACGCCGAGCTTGCTGTCTGCGAGCAGGGCACGGGGATCGAAGGATGCGGCGGTCATCGGCACTCCCCAGTTGTTCGCGTTCGCCGGGCTGTTCGGTCACTCCAGCCTAGCCGTCCGCGCGGCGACGCCGAGAACGGCGAGTCGTGCACACCCGAACGCAGGACTCGCGGACAGGAACGCAGGACTCGCGGGCGAGAACGGGGGACTCGCGGGTAGGCCGCTTGTGGTCCGGCCGGTTCGCGCTCAGCGCCCGTAGGAGGCCAGCAGCACGTTGGCAAGCCTGCGCAGTTCCCCCGGCGGCACCTTCGGCTCTTCGCTGCGGGCTGCCGGCAGTTCGTGCTCGGGCTCCGGCTCGTCCTCCGGCACGAACTTGCCTTCCTCGGCGGTGAGCCCGGCCATCTCGAGGAACTCGGCCAGTTCGGCCGCGTCCGAGGCGTAGTGCGCCATGGCTCGGGCGGCACGGTGCCGCTGCCACTTGTTCGGCTGCGCGACGTTCACTGTGTTCCTCCTGGGGTCGGCCTGATCGGTCGGCGACTTGTCGGCATTGACGTTACGAACGCTCGCGCCGCAACCGCGCCTGTCGGAGGGCCCGTCCCGGCAGGGACCTCCGGCCCTGTGTCGGCACGGGGGCACGGCGAGACGCTGGTCGGGAACGAAAGGAAGGCGAGCGATGAACCGACGTAGCCCAGCCGTCCCGGAGACCGTGCGTGTCCGCGTGCACGGCCACCTGCCCGGCGCGGAAACCTATGCCGAGGAGAAGGTCAGCTCGGTGTTCAAGTACGCGCCCGAGCCGATCCTGGACGCGAGCGTGCGGCTGACCAAGCACGAGGACCCGTCCGTGCGCCGCAAGGTTGTCGCGCAGGCCAACCTCGACCTGCGGGGAAGGTTGATCAGGGCTCAGGTCGAGGCCGAGACGGCGCACGAGGCGATCGACCGGCTCGCACAACGGTTGCGCAGGCAGTTGGAGAAGTCCGCGCGTAACTGGCAGGCGATCAAAGGCAGGCAGCCCAGGCCCGGTAGCTGGCGGCACGGCGAGGAGCCCAGCCGGCGGCCGCCGTTCTTCCCTCGCCCGGACGAGGAGCGGGAAGTGGTGCGGCACAAGGCCTTCACGCTGGCGAAGCTGCCCGTCGACGAGGCGGCGATCGAGATGGACCTGATGGACTACGACTTCCACTTGTTCACCGAACGCGGCAGCGGAGAGGACAGCGTGCTCTACCGCACCCCCGATGGCTACCGGCTGGCTCAGGTGCACCCGCGGCCCAGGCACATCGAGACCGGCGAGGTGGACGTCAGCGTCAGCGAGCACTCCGCACCGAGGCTCAACCTCGCCGAGGCGATCGAACGGCTCGACCTTTCAGGGATGCCGTTCCTGTTCTACTCCGACGCCGACCGAGGCAGGGGCCAGGTGATCTACCACCGCTACGACGGCCACTACGGTCTGATCACTCCCCCGGAGTGAGCGTGTCCACGGCGTAGCGCAGGAAGGCCCTGGCGGCGGGTCCACCCGGGCCGCCGGATCGCCACACCAGCGAGACACAGCCGCGCAGGCGGGGCCGGGTGAGTTCCAGCCCGTGCAGCTCACCCGGTCGCTCGCCGATGGCCGACTCCGGCAACAGCGCCACACCGAGCCCCCGCCTGGCCAGTTCGGCCAGCATGGCGGGGTCGCTCGCTTCGAACGCGATCCGGGGTCGAAACCCCGCCGCGGCACAGCCCTCGTCGAGTGCGGATCGGATGCCGGGGCCGGGTGGCAGGGTGATGAACGCGCGGTCGCGCAGGTCCGCAAGCGCCACGGCATCGAAGGCGGCGAGCGGGTCGGTGGTGGCGACGGCGGCGACGAGCGGCTCGTCGGCCAGTACCCGCGCCTCGATACCCGGTGGCGGCTCGGTTCCCGAGTAGGCGGCCACGGCGACATCCAGCTCACCGGAGCGCAGGCCCGCGAAGAGCACGTCCGAACGCGACTCCGACAGCGTGATCTCGACCGCTCGGTGGCGATCGTGGAACCCTGCCAGCAGACCGGGCAGGTCGAACACCGCGCACGACGGGATCGCTCCCAGTGCGACCCGCCCCCGCAGCAGGCCGGTGAGTTCCCCCACCGCGGACCTCGCACCCTCCTCGGCCGCGAGCGCGGCTCGGGCGTGGGGCAACACCGCCTCGCCCACCTGCGTCAGTCGCACCGACCTGGCCGAGCGTTCCAGGAGTGGCTGGCCCAGTTCACGCTCCAACCGCTGAATCTGCGAGCTGATCCCGGGCTGTGCGACGTGCAGCTTCGCCGCCGCCCTGGTGAAGCTCGCCTCCTCGGCGACCGTGACGAAGTACCGCAGCTGCCGAAGTTCCATAACCATCAATTATAGAAGCGAGCACAACTAGCTGTTGCCGTTATGGAGTAATCGCTCGCAGGCTGGGGTCATGCCATTGCGGACTCGAGGTTCCCAGTACCAGCCCGGCGAGCCCGGCTACGACGCCGAGCGCCGGGGCTTTCAAACCGGCTTCGTCCACCGCCCCGCCCTGCTCGTCCGCGCGGCCGACGCCGAGGACGTCCGCGCGGCGGTCGACTACGCGGCACGGCACGGATCGGGCGTGGCGGTGCAGGCCACCGGTCACGGTGTCGGCGTACCTGCCGACGGCGACGTGCTCGTGAGCACGAAAGACCTGGATGCGGTGCACGTCGATCCGGTCACGCGGACCGCCCGCATCGGCGCGGGCGCTCGCTGGGCAACGGTGCTCCAGCAGGCCGCCGCGCACGGCCTCGCACCACTGAGCGGGTCGTTTCCCGGCGTGGGTGCCGTCGGTTACACGCTGGGCGGCGGGCTCGGCCCCCTCGGTCGCCGTTACGGCTACGCCGCCGACCACGTCAAGGAACTGCGGCTGGTGACCCCGGACGCCCGCCTGCTGCGCGTCACGCCGGACACCGAGCCCGACCTGTTCTGGGCGTTGCGCGGCGCGGGAGCCAACTTCGGTGTCGTCACCTCCCTCGAGATCGGTCTCGTCCCGCAGACCCGGCTCTACGGGGGCGCGCTGACCTTCGACAGCGCGCTCGCCGCCGACGTCTTGAACGCCTTCCGGGACTCGACCGCGTTGGCGCCGGAGGAGCTCACCACATCGGTGGCCATGATCCCGATGCCGGACCTCCCGTCGCTGCCGCCTCCGCTACGTGGCAGGCACATCACCCAGCTTCGGGTGGCCTACCTCGGCGACCGCGCGGAGGGCGAGCGGTTGGTGGCGCCGTTTCGCGAGCTGGGGCAACCGATCGCCGACACGCTGCGGGAGTTGCCTTTCGCGGAGTCGGGTTCGGTCTACGGCGAGCCGGACCGACCACACGCCTACTTCGGCGACAACGTGCTGCTGCGCGAGCTGGGCCCCGCAGCTATCGGCTCGCTGCTGGAGCACGCCGGGCCTGGCAGCGACTGCGTCGTGGACGTGCGCCACCTCGGTGGCGCGCTGGCCCGCCCCGCGCGGCCGAGTGCGGTCAGCCACCGCGGCGCCGCATACCAGGTGCTGGTTCTGTCCGGTGTGGACATCTCGGGTGAGTCCCCGGACTCGCGGGCGGTGCAGGACAAGGTTTTCGCCGCGCTGGCGGCCGCGACACTCGGGCGATCGGTGAACTTCGCCTACGGGCCGGTGGCCTGCGCACGGGAGCGTTTCGACGCGGTGACCTACCAGCGGCTACGGAAACTCAAGGCGCTGCACGATCCGAGCAACCTGTTCCGCTTTCACAGCAACATCGAGCCCGGGTGATGCCGGTGCGTGGACAGCGCCCGGCGGCACGCACGAGTCAGGCGTGGGGCAGCCACCGGTGCACGAAGCGGCGACGAGCCGGTGGAGATCGGTGTCTCGCAGCACGTCAGGCAGCGTCAGGTGCGCAAGGATCAGGCCCCGTCATCGCGTAGTACCCGACACGTCGTCGGGCCCGTCGCCGGGCGGACCGCCTGCCCTTCGGCCATGGATGTTCGCGTCGAGGTCTCCCGCAGCGTCGCGTGGGCTTGCGGCCGAGGAACGTGAGCCCGCACGCGGCGGGATCGATGAACCGGTCGTCCGGTTGGGCCCGGCGGCAGCAGGCGGCGGCCTCGGGCTGTCCGACGGAACCGGTTTCGCGGCCGAACGCTACGACCTCGTCCGCTCGGCGCCCACGACAGCGGTGCCGTCGTACACACCTACCGCGAGCCTGCCGCGTGAGCACACCGGCACGCTCGCGAACCGGTTCGCTGTCCACAGTGGCGGCCCGGTTGACATGCAAGTGAAGGCTTGCGTATTGTCGGGCTGGTGAGCGACGTGTTCAAGGCACTCGCGGACCCGACCAGGCGACACATCCTGGACGAACTACAGGAACGCGACGGGCAGACGCTGTTCGAGCTGTGTGCCCGGCTGACGAGCAAGCACGGGCTGGACTCCTCACGCCAGGCGATCTCGCAACACCTGGGCGTTCTCGAAGAGGCGGGCCTGGTCGTCGCCCGGCGCGAGGGGCGGTACAAGTTCCACTGGCTCGACACATCGCCGCTGCGTGCCATCACCAGCCGCTGGCCGGTGAACGACAACGAAGGGAACCAGCGTTGAAGGTCTACATCACCAGCGTCTTCGTGGACGACCAGGCCAAGGCCCTGCAGTTCTACACCGAGGTGCTCGGATTCGAGAAGAAGGAGGACGTCCCGCTCGGCGAAGCCCGCTGGCTGACGGTCACCTCGCCGCAGCAGCCGGAAGGCCCCGAACTGCTGCTGGAACCCGACAGCCACCCCGCGGTGCGGCCGTTCAAGGACGCGCTCGTCGCCGACGGAATCCCGTTCGCCTCGTTCGCGGTGGACGACGTCGCGGCCGAGTTCCGCAGGCTGACCGACCTCGGGGTGAGGTTCACCCAGGAACCACTGCGGATGGGGCCGGTGACAACGGCGGTGTTCGACGACACGTGCGGCAATCTGATCCAACTCGCCGCGCAGTAGCAGCGTGCCACATCGGGCACCCGGCCGTGTGGATCAGACCGGCGTCGCGGATTCCACGGGACTGGGCGAGGCGGCGCCGACCGAGGCGTCCCGGCCGGGGTGTGTCCACAGGACCACCTCGGCCCCTTCCTCGGCGCCCGCTGTACCCACCGGGCGCTGGGCGGTGACGACTCCGCTCGCGGGTGCGACCGCGCCGTCCGGCCCGACCGGGGTCAGCCCGGCTCTGCGCACGATGTCACAGGCGTCCTCGGCGCCGAGCCCGACGACGTCCGGCACCTCGGTAACCGGTCGAGGTCCTCGCATAGGGTGATTGTACGGCCTCGGGCGCCCCGGACCGACCCTGCGAAGTTTCCGGCCCTCAACTGACGTCGGCCGTCGGCGGCGGGGAGTGTGCCGCGCGGTACGCCGCCGCGACGCCCACCAGCACCGCGCCGAGCGCGAACAGCAGGATTCCACCGACGAGCACACCGATGCCGATCCACAGCAGCGACGGAACAGTCGCTCCCGCCTGCGCTCGGACGTTGACCCCGGCGGAACCGTCGGCGTTGGCCACCACCACGGTCCAGTCACCGCTGGCAGCGGGCCAGGAGATCGATTGGGTTCCCGGTCCCGCGGACTGTGTGGTCCAGAAGTCCTGCTGCGTGGGCGGGGCCGGCAGCGGCCCTCCATTTCGGAGTGCCAGGTCTTCGCCCGAGCCCGCGTCTTGCACCACCGCGTACTCGGTACCCGCGAGGTAGTCGGCGACCTCGCGCGACGGCGCGATACCCACGAACACGGGGCGCCCGTTGACCGACTCCGCACTGACGCGGACATCGCCGAGGAAGCCCGAGGCGGCCTCCCAGTCGGCGGGTGTACCGCGCAACTCGATGGTGTCGCTGGCGATCGCGTAGCCGCCCGTGCTGTAGGTCTCGGAAACGGTGACGTAGCCGTCGGCATCGCGTTCGGCACGGTCCAGCCACAGCAACGACGCGCCACCGGTGATCAGGCCCATCGCGCCCAGCGCGAGCACAGCACCCACCACGACCGACACCACCCTGCCGGTTGTCCAGCCGTGCTGGGGTGCGGCCGGGGTCGGCCTGACCGTGCCCCCTTCGATCTCCCCCGCCGGGTCGTGCCCGCCCATGTCCAGCCGAAACGGCGGGTACTCGTCGGTCATCAGCGTCGCGTAGGCCGCGACCCGGATCACCCACCTGTCCATGCCGAGCACGAAGTCGAAGATGGGCCGGGGGTAGCGCCCGGTGAACAGCAGCACGATCCCCGCGATCAGCACCAGCACCCCGATCAGGCCGCCCGCTCCCCAGGAGAAGCCGTTCTCACCCCATCCGAACCTGTCGTTGTCGATGTCGGTGAACAGCCAGATACCGCCACCGGCGAACACGCCGACGATGATGTAGTGCGGGATGGCCAGCAGCCACCACTTGACCAGCGCCAGTCCCCGGGACAGCTGTTGCGGATAAGGAATGTCGAGTCTGGCGGGATAGTCCGGCACATCGGCGAGCGTGAATGGTGGATACCGGTCGGTGCCCAGTGCCGCGTATGCGTAGTAGTGCACGCGCCAGGACCACCGCAGCACGCCCACGTTGAAATCGAAGATCGCTCTCGGGTAGCGACCGGTGATCAGGATCGCCACGAACGCCACCACGGTGAGCACGAAGAACGCGGGCCACAGCAGCGCGAGCAGGAAGTAGTGCGGGATCGCCAGCAGCCACTTGACCAGCCACAGACCGCGGGACAGTGGTGCATCGAGCGACGCCTCGACCCGCACCGGGTAGGCCGCTGTGGTAGCCATGTGGAAGGCCCCCTTCCCGACTGATTACTCATCCGGACTATCGGTGACACGCTCGTCACGGCGGGAGAAGCGAACGTCCCCGCGCTTGGAGTCTTCCGGCCCTGTGTGCTCGCCGACATCACCTGACACGGTGGCCCTCATGCGAGGCAGCAAGAAGATCCGGTGGCGGGACCTGAGCCGCTCCAGGCAGCGAGCCGTCGTGGCGGGCTCGTTGGTGCAGTTCACACTCGCGGCGATCGCGTGGGTCGATCTCGCTCGCAGGACCGACGCGGAGGTACGTGGCTCGCGCCGCGTGTGGGCCTTCGTGATCGCGATCAATTTCCTCGGCCCCATCGCCTACTTCGCATTCGGCAGGCGCGGGGGCCTTGTCCCGTTCGACTGATCCGGTCGGCCGGGAACGGGTTCGAAGAAGGGAGCGGCCGTGCCGTACTGGGACCATGGCTACTGGGACGGGGGCTGGGTCGGCGGCCTGCTGATGTTGCTGTCGATGGTTCTGCTGTGGGGAGGAGTGATCACCGTCGTTGTGATCCTGGTGCGCCGGTTCGCCGGGCACGGCGGTTCACGCGGCGGCGAGGGCGGCGAGGGCCGTGACGGTCGTGACGGTTACGGCAGCGCCCTGCGCATCCTCGACGAGCGCTACGCGCGTGGTGAGATCGACGAGGAGGAGTACGAGCGCAGGCGCAGCAGACTGCGGGGCTGACACCGCCCGCGTGCGGTGACGACGACAACATGGCGGCGCGCCGGGTACCCGTTGGTACCCGGCGCGCCGCCGTGTCTGGCTCGCTCGGCTGTCAGGCCAGCGACAGGAAGAGTTTCTCCAGCTCGGCGCGGTCGGCCTCCAGCTGGGGAGATCCCTCTTCACCGTTTTGCAGGCACTGCTCCAGGCCGCTGGCGATGATCTTGAATCCGGCCCGGTCCAGCGCCCGCGAGACCGCGGCGAGCTGGGTGACCACGTCCTTGCAGTCCCGGCCGTCCTCTATCATCTGGATCAGGCCGCCGACCTGGCCCTGGGCTCTGCGTAACCGCTTGACCACATCCGACATCACGTCTTCGCTGAGTTCCACGCCACACCTCCGTCGCACTTACCCCATAGGGTACCTGTCAACTGGCGTTGGCGATCTCCCGGCGAACTTCCTCCATGTCGACCTCACGCACCTTACCGATGAGCTGCTCCAGCGCGGCGGCGGGCAGCGCGCCCGGCTCGGCGTAGAGCACGACGCCGTCACGGACGGCCATCAGCGTGGGAATCGAGGAGATGCCGAAAGTCTGCGCGAGTTCCACCTGCGCCTCGGTGTCCACCTTGCCGAACACGATGTCGGTGTGCTCCTGCGACGCCTGCTCGAACACGGGGGCGAACATGCGGCACGGCCCGCACCAGGCCGCCCAGAAGTCGATGAGGACGATGCCGGGGTTGCTGACAACGTCCTTGAAGTTCTCGCTCGTCAACTCGACGGTCGCCATGACTACTTACCTCCGTAGGAATACCCGTACGGGTATGCAAACACGGGGGTTCACCGGAACATTCCCCACCGGAATCCGGCGCCGGGGCTTCAGCCGCGACTAGAACAGCAGTTCGATTCGGGGTAGGCTCGGCCTCATGGACCTGGCACTTCAGGGTTCGCTGTTCGACGAAGGCGATCCGGGTCGGGAGGAACCGTTCCTGCCGCTCGACGGTACCCGCCGTACCACGCTCGGTGCAGGCGCCTGGATCGACGTGCTGCCCGGCTGGCTCGCCGGTGCGGACGGGTTGTTCCAGCGCCTGGCCACGCGGGTGCCCTGGCACGCCGAGCGCAGGCGGATGTACGACCGCACGGTGGACGTGCCGCGCCTGCTGTGCTTCTACGGCGAGGACGACCCGCTGCCCGACCCGACCCTCGAAGCGGCCAAAGCCGCGCTGAACAGGCACTACGCCCCGCAACTCGGCGAACCGCTGCGGACCACCGGCCTGTGCTACTACCGCGACGGCCGCGACAGCGTGGCCTGGCACGGCGACACCATCGGCCGAGGCAGCACGCACGACACCATCGTGGCGATTCTCTCGGTGGGCGCCGCCCGCCCGCTGCTGCTGCGGCCACGCGCGGGAGGCGCAACGGTACGGTACGCGCTCGGCCACGGGGACCTGCTCGTGATGGGCGGCTCCTGCCAGCGAACCTGGGAACACAGCGTGCCCAAGACCAGCAAACCCGCCGGGCCGCGCATCAGCGTCCAGTTCCGGCCGCGAGGCGTGCGCTGAGTTTACGGCCCAGGTCACGGGACACCCTGCGAGCAGGACGTCGCCGCGGAGGTAGCTGTGCCCGACAATATCTTCATCCTCGGACTCGACGAGGCGAACCTGCGACTGTTGCGCCACCTTCCCGGCGCCGAGGACTACCGGTTCCATGCCCTGCTCGATGTCGAGGAACTGCGGATCGGCTTCGCCGACTACGTCGGCTCGCTCGAGCGCGCCGAACAGCGACTGGAGTCCTTCGACGGCTCGATCGACGCGATCACCGGCTACTGGGACTTCCCCGTCACCTCGCTGGCGCCGGTGCTGTGCGAGCGGTACGGCCTGCCGCACTCCAGCCTGGAATCGATCGTCAAGTGCGAGCACAAGTACTGGAGCAGGCTGGAGCAGAGCGAGGTCATCGACGAGTACCCCCGGTTCGGTCTGCTCGACCCGTACGGCGAGCCGAAGCTGCCGCCGGGGCTGAGCTATCCGGTATGGGTCAAGCCGGTGAAGTCGGCCTCCTCGAAGTTGGCGTTCAAAGTGGACGACGAGAAGGCGCTGGCCGACGCGCTCGCCGAGATCAGGGAGGAGATCGGCAGCGTCGGCGGCCCGTTCGACGCGGTGCTGGAGCGCGTGACGCCACCGCCGCACATCGCCGAGGCGGGCGCGCAGTCGTGCGTCGTCGAGGAGGCCGTCTCGGGGGCGCAGGTGACCGTCGAGGGCTACCGGTACCACCACGAACCGCACGTCTACGGCGTCGTCGACTCGGTCTGTTACCCGGACAGCTCCAGTTTCCTGCGCTACCAGTATCCCTCGACACTGCCGCCGCACCTGCTGGAGCGCGTCAGCGAACTGTCCAAGCGCATCGTCAAGCGGGTGGGGCTGCGGTCGACCACGTTCGACATCGAGTTCTTCGTCGACACCGACACCGAGCAGGTGTGGGTACTGGAGGTCAACCCCCGGCTGTCGCAGTCGCACGCCGCGATGTTCGAGCACGTCGACGGGGTGGCCAACCACCACTGCATGGTCAGCCTCGCGCTGGGCAGGGACCCGAGGATGCCGCACCGCCAGGGCCGCTACGCCACGGCAGCCAAGTATTTCCTGCGGCACTTCACCGACGGGATCGTGCGCAGAGTTCCCACAACGGAAGAGATTGAGCTGGTCCAGCACCGGATACCCGGTACGACTGTGGACGTCGTGACGGAGGAGGGAGCCCGGCTGTCACAGCAGTACGCGAGGGACAGCTACAGCTACGAGCTCGCCAACATCCACATCGGCGCCGACAGCCAGGAAGAACTGGCGGACAAGTACGAACGGTGCGTGCAGGCACTACCGTTCGAGATCGACGAGTAGCCGAAAAGACCAGCAGGAGGGCGGCCGTGCGGACGGTGACCTCGCTTCCGTACCAGGTCCGGACCGAGCACCACGTCTGGATCCCGCTGCCGGACGGGACCCGCCTGGCCGCAAGGATCTGGCGGCCGGTGTCCTCCGACACCGACCCGGTTCCCGCGATCCTGGAGTTCATCCCCTACCGGCTGCGCGATCTCACCGCGGTGCGCGACTCGATCCATCACCCCTATCTCGCGGGCCACGGTTACGCCAGCGTGCGGGTGGACCTGCGCGGCAGCGGTGACTCCGACGGCATCCTCGCCGACGAGTACCTGGAGCAGGAACTCCTCGACGGTGAGGAGGTGTTGGCGTGGCTGGCCGAGCAACCGTGGTGCGACGGCCGAACCGGCATGATGGGCATCTCGTGGGGCGGGTTCAACGCGCTGCAGATCGCGGCGAGGCGGCCACCCAGCCTCGCCGCGATCGCGACGCTGAGTTCCAGCGACGACCGCTACGCCGACGACGTGCACTACATGGGCGGCTGCCTGCTCTCGGACAACCTGTCGTGGGCCTCGACGATGTTCGCGTACAACTCCTGCCCGCCCGACCCCGCCGTGGTGGGCGACCGCTGGCGGCGGATGTGGCGGAAGCGGCTGGAGAACTGCGAGCCGTGGCTCATCGAGTGGCTTCGCCACCAGCGTCGCGACGACTACTGGCGGCACGGCTCGGTCTGTGAGGACTACGGCGCCATCGAGTGCCCGGTGCTGGCCGTCAGCGGCTGGGCCGACGGCTACTCCAACGCGGTGTTCCGGTTGCTGGCCAACCTCGACGTGCCGCGCAAGGGGCTGATCGGGCCGTGGTCGCACAAGTACCCGCACATCGGCAAGCCAGGGCCCGCCATCGGGTTCCTGCAGGAACTCGTGCGCTGGTGGGACCACTGGCTCAAGGGCAAGGACACCGGTGTGATGGACGAACCGATGCTGCGCATCTGGATGCAGGAGAGCGAGCGGCCCGCCACCGCGTACGAGAAGCGGCCGGGACGCTGGATCGGCGAGGCCGACTGGCCGTCCCCGAACGTCGAGCAGACCACCTACACCCTGCTGCCCAACCGCATGGTCGCCGACGCCGTGCCGGACACCAAGGACGTACTGACGCTGGAGTCCCCGCTGTCGCTCGGGCAGTTCGCGGGCAAGTGGTGCTCCTACAACGCACCGCCGGACCTGCCCTACGACCAGCGGGAGGAGGACGGCGGCTCGCTGGTCTTCGACAGCGACGTCCTCACCGAGCGCGTGGAGATACTGGGGTCTCCGGTGGTGAACCTGGACCTGTCCGCCGACCGGCCGGTGGCGATGGTCACGATCCGTCTCTCGGACGTGTCGCCGGAGGGCAGGGCGACCCGTGTCAGCTACGGCCTGCTCAACCTCACCCACCGAAACGGCCACGACCGCGCGGAGCCGCTGGCTCCGGGCGAACGCTACCGCGTGAGCGTGCCGCTGAACGGGTTGGCGCAGGCGTTTCCCGCGGGGCACCGCATCAGGCTGGCGATCTCCACGTCGTACTGGCCGCTGGCGTGGCCACCACCGGAGCCGGTGCGGTTGAGTGTCTACACACCGGGCAGCGACGTGATGCTGCCGATCCGGCCCTCACGTGCCGACGAGCAGCGCTGCGAGCCGTTCGGCGAGCCCGAGGGCGCGCCGCCTCCGGCCACCACGCGGCTGAAACAGGGTGACGGCCGCTGGACGGTGTCCAGGGATCTGGTGAACTACCGCTCGGCGCTGGAAGTGGTCAAGGACCTCGGAGTGCTTCGGTTCGACGACATCGACCTGACGGTGCACCGTCGCGCCGACGAGCGCTACGAGTGGGTCGGTGACGACTTCTCCTCCGCATGCGGCCAGGTGGACTGGACCATGCGGTTCACGAGGGACGATTGGGAGGTGCGCACCGACACGCACACGACGCTGTCGTGCACGCCGACGGAGTTCCAGGTGCACGCCCGGCTGGACGCCTACGAGGGAAGCACGCGCGTGCTGTCGCGCAACTGGTACACCACCATCCCGCGCGACAACGTGTAGCGGATCAGCGCAGGGTGCGCGTCCCGTCGTCGTGTCGCCGCGTGACACCGTCGGCGTCGAGCCGCTCCAGCAGCGGCACCGCCACCCGCCGGGTGGTGTCCAGCGCCTTCCTGGCCTGGCTGACGGTGAACGGCTGCGGCAGCCCGGTCAGCACGGCCCGCGCCCGGCTCAGCGACCGCGGCGCGAGCACCACGCCCCGCGCCACGCGCAGCAGCCTGCCCGCACGCTCCGCGGCCGCGAGTTCCCTCGTGCCGAGCCCCAGCCTGCTGAGGTCGTCGGCCTCCGGCGCGTGGAACGGGCAGCTGTCCAACATGCGCTCCACCTCCCGAACGGCACGGTCGATGCGCTCGGGCAGGTTCTCGGTGGAGCCGGGGTCGCGCAGGACTCCGTCGCGCAGTTCCAGTCCGGTCTGCGGCAGCACGGCGGTCAGCACTTCGGAGGGCACTGCCAGCGTCTGCCGGAGCGAGCGCACCGGCAGACCCGAGGCGAGCGGTTCGCGGGCACGCCAGGCCGCGAACTCCTGCTTCGCCCTGCCGGGCAGCTCGGCGAGCAGCCGCTCGTCCACGGCGAACGACCCGACGCGGGAAGCGGGTGGGTGCCAGCCCAGCGCGCGCAGCCGCGACAGCGGCACCGCGCCGTGACGGCGAACATAGGCCGCCGCGACGGCGTCGTCGCGCTCGTCCAGTTCGGCTGCCCTGGCACGTGCCGCTCCCCTGCGGCGCAGCGGTGGCGGGTCCGGGTCGAGCACGTCCACCCCGGCGGGCACCCGGTGCTGGCCGGGATCGCGCAGCAGCCCGGTGTCGCCCGCCCGCAGCGGCAGCGGCGCCGCCAGCGCCAGCCGCGCCGTGTCGGTCCCGAGTGGACGGACGCGCGCCGCGACCGCGGCCGCGCCGACGTGCAGCACGAGCCCCCGGTGCACTTCGGCGCTCTTGGCGCCACGCAACCGCACGTCGACCTCGCGGGTGTGTTCCCAGGCGCCCGGGGTGAGCAGCGTGTCGCCGCGCCGCACATCACCGCGGTCGACGCCGCGCAGGTTCACCGCGACCCGCGCCACGGCATCGACCTCGTCGCGTGGTTGTCCCAGCGCCTGCAGGCCACGCACGGTCACCCTCGGCCCCGTGCCGAGCCGCAACTGCTCGCCGACACCGATGGTGCCCGCGCCGAGGGTGCCGGTGACCACGGTGCCCGCGCCCCGCACGGTGAAGGCCCGATCGATCCACAGCCGCACGTCGGCGTCGCGGTCCGGCTCCGGCAGTTCGTCCGCCAGCGCGACCAGGTGTTGGCGCAGCCGGTCGAGTCCTTCGCCGGTGCGCGCGCTCACCGCGACCGCGTGCACCCGGCCCAGCGAGGTAGCCGCGATGCGGTCCCGTGCTTGGGCCAGCACTGGCGCGGGGTCGGCGCGGTCGGCCTTGGTCACCACCAGCAGGCCGTGGCGCACACCGAACGCGTCGAGCGCGGCCAGATGCTCTCCGGACTGCGCCTGCCAGCCCTCGTCGGCGGCCACCACGAACATCGCCGCGGCCACCGGGCCGGTACCCGCGAGCATGTTCGACACGAAGCGCTCGTGGCCGGGCACGTCCACGAACGCGAGCACGTGATCCGACAACTCGGTCCAGGCGAACCCGAGGTCGACGGTGAGCCCTCGGCTGCGTTCCTCCGCCAGCCGGTCGGGCTCCATCCCGGTGAGCGCACGCACCAGCGCCGACTTGCCGTGGTCGACGTGCCCTGCCGTGGCTACGACATGCATGCCGACACCGCCTCCAGCAGGCGCTCGTCGTCGTCGGGATCGACGGTGCGCAGGTCCAGCAGGCAGCGACCCTTCTCGACCCGGCCGACGACGGGCGGTTGGCCACGGCGCAACCTCGCGGCGTGTTCGGCGGGAACGCTCACCGCGGCGCTGGGAAGTTCCACCCCCGGTGCGCCACCACCGCCGACAGCGGCCACCGAGTGGACCGCGTGCGCGTCCACTCCCCTGCGGCGCAGCGCCGAGGAGAGTTCCTCGGCACGGCCACGCAGCGCGCCCGCATCGGCCTCCAGCGCTGCCCGCACCGGCGGCGCGGGCCCGCGAAGCGTGGCCTCCAGCGCCGCCAGTGTCAGCTTGTCCACCCGCAGCGCGCGGGCGCAGGGGTGCCCGCGCAGGCGGCTCACCAGCGCGGCGTCGCCGAGCAGCAACCCGGCCTGCGGGCCGCCGAGCAGCTTGTCGCCGCTGGCTGTGACCAGTGCGGCGCCCTCGCGCAGCGCGGTCGTCGCGTCGGGTTCGTCGGGCAGCAGCGGGTCGGGGCGAAGCAGTCCTGACCCGATGTCGGCAACGACGGGCGCGTCGAGCGCCGCGAGCCGGGTGATCGGCACCTGCGCGGTGAAGCCGGTGACGCGGAAATTGGACGGGTGCACCTTCAGCACGAATGCGGTGTCCGGACCCAGTGCCTCGGCGTAGTCGGCGACGGTGGTGCGGTTGGTGGCGCCGACCTCGCGCAGCCGTGCCCCGGTGCCTTCGAGCAGGTCCGGGATGCGAAAGCCGTCGCCGATCTCGACCAGCTCTCCCCTGCTGATCACGATCTCCCTGCCCCGGGCGAGGCCCAGCGCGCACAGCAGCAGCGCGGCGGCGTTGTTGTTGACCACGTGTACGTCGGCGGCGTCGGGAACCGCGCGAGCCAGCGCGGCGAGGGCACCGCTTCCCCTTGCCGCCCTTCGGCCTTGTGCGAGGTCGAACTCGACGTCGGTGCTGCCGCCCGCCGCGTGCACGGCGTCGAGCGCGGCGGCCGACAGCGGGGCTCGGCCGAGGTTGGTGTGCACGACGACACCGGTCGCGTTGAGCACCGAGCGCAGCGAGGACGCCGTCGGCGGCAACATGGCCAGCGCGCGCTCGGCCACCTCTGCGGGGGCGATGTCCCCGCGCCGCGCGCACTGTTGGGCGGCGCTGATCACCTCCTTGACGAGGTCGGTTCCGAGCTGTTGTGCCGCCTTGGCCAGCCGTGGTTCGGCGAGCAGGGTGTCGGTGCGCGGGATGTGTCGTCGTGGATCAGTCATGCCAGGACTCCCCGAGATACGCGGGCGGGGGCGAGCACGCGCCCTGCGGTACGCGGGCATCGCCACAACCACCACAACCCGCAGCGAACCACCGCTGGTCACCACCGCGACACGGCCGCGCCCGCCACGACGACGAGCACGCACCGCGGGGAACGCGGGGGTCGCCCCCGCGATCAACAGAGCGGAGGCGAACGGGAATCGAACCCGCCAACGGCAGTGCCTGCCGTTCAACGGTTTTGAAGACCGTGCCGGTCACCAGGCCGGAAGCGCCTCCCTGTGCCACCCGGCCATCCTCGCAAGAGCGCTCGAAGTGTGCAGCGCGAGCGCAGGCCGCAACATGGTGACATGGCTTACCGACTCACCCAGTACGCCCACGGCGGCGGCTGCGCCTGCAAGATCCCGCCCGGCGAGCTCGAGGAGGTGGTGAGCGGCCTCACCGGCGCCAAACCCACCTCGCCTGCCGGGGAGTTGCTCGTGGGCCTCGACGACGGGGACGACGCGGCGGCGGTGCGCATCGACGGCTCGCGCGCGGTGCTCGCCACAACGGACTTCTTCACGCCGGTCGTGGACGATCCCTACGACTGGGGCAGGATCGCGGCGGCCAACGCGCTGTCCGACGTGTACGCGATGGGCGGCATCCCGGTGGTCGCGGTGAACCTGCTGTGCTGGCCGAGGCAGACGTTGCCGTTCGAACTCGCGGCCGAGGCGCTGGCAGGTGGCGCGCGGGTGTGCGGTGACGCGGGTTGCCACCTGGCAGGCGGGCACAGCGTGGACGACCCCGAGCCCAAGTACGGGTTGGCGGTCACCGGCACCGCCGACGCCGACCGGTTGCTGCGTAACGATTCCGGCCGTCCCGGGCTGCCGCTGTCGTTGACGAAGCCGCTCGGTGTGGGGGTGCTCAACACGCGGCACAAGGCGACGGCGGAGCGGTTCGACGAGGCGATCGAGGTGATGACGACGCTCAACGACGAGGCTTCGCGGGCCGCAGTCGGGCGAGGTATCACCTGCGCGACCGATGTCACCGGGTTCGGCCTGCTAGGTCACCTGCACAAGCTGGCGCGTGCCAGCGGGGTCACCGCGGTCGTCGACTCCGCCGCGGTGCCGCTGCTGGACGGCGCGAGGCAGGCGGTGCGTGAAGGGTTCGTGTCCGGCGGCACCAAGCGAAACCTCGACTGGGTGGCGCCGCACGCCGAACTGTCCGGGGTGGACGCTGACACCGCGTTGCTGCTCGCCGACGCGCAGACCTCAGGAGGGCTGTTGCTCGCGGGTGAGATCCCGGGGGCCACGGTGATCGGCGAACTGGTTGCGATGCGCGGCCCGACGGTGGTGGTGCGCTGAGGTTTGCCCTCGGTTGCCCCGGGAACGTCACTGGCAGCGGAGGAAAGGAGAAGCTCGTGGGGCAACAGCAGGGTGACAGGGCACTGGGCCCGAAGGGCGTGCGCGGAACCAGCAGGGGCGATCCTTCGATCGACGAGCCGCCACGGCCGATCGCCTCGGGCCTGGAGCTGCGCAGTTCGGCGTTCAGTGACGGCACGCTCATTCCGGAGCGCTACTCGCGGCAGGGCGGCAACGTGTCGCCCCCGCTGGAGTGGACGCAGGTGCCCGACGGCACCGAGGAACTCGCTCTGGTGTGTGAGGACCCTGACGCGCCCGGCGGCGACTTCACGCACTGGGTGGTCACCAACCTTTCGCCCGAGTCGTCCGGCATCGAGGAGGACCGGCTGCCGCGCGAGGCGGCGCCGGGCCGCAACGGTTTCGGCGACATCGGCTGGGCGGGGCCGCAGCCCCCGGTGGGCGACGACGCGCACCGCTACTTCTTCCGGCTCTACGCCGTCGACCGCCCACTCGGGCTGGGCGAGGGGGTGACCGCCGAGGACGTGCGGGCGGCCGTGGACGGCCACACCCTGGCGACCGGGAACCTGGTGGGCCTGTTCGCCCGCTGACGCGCGGCCGCAGTGTCTTGGCCCGCGGTTGTCAGCCGGGCGCGGGCTCCAGGTGCACGACCTTGGTCGCGGTCAGTTCGTCGAGCAGTTCGGGACCGTAGCCGTAGCCCTGGCCGCTGGCCCGCCTCGGCTGGGCCGCACCGCCGGGCGCGCCGCCGAACACGGCGTTGACCTTCACCGTGCCGACGTCGAGGTGCCGCCAGGCCCGTTGCGCGTTGTCCATGGAGCGGGTGAGCACGGTGGCGGCAAGGCCGTAGCGGTCGTCGCCTGCCTCCGCGAGTGCCTGCTCGAAATCGGCCACCTCACGCACCGGCGCCACCGGACCGAACGTCTCCTCGCGCATGAGCCGCATGCTTGGTTCGCAGCCGGACAGCACGGTCGCCGGGTACAGCGTTCCGGGCTCGCCGGGTAGCACGCCGCCCGCCCGCAGCCGGGCGCCCGCCGCGACGGCGTCGGTCACGTGCTCGTGCACCTTGTCGCGGTGCCTGGCGTCGACCAGCGGCAGCAGGCCGAGCCGGTCGGCGCGGGCGGTGAGCGCGGCCAGGAACGGCTCGGCCAGCGCGCGGTGGACGTAGATGCGCTCCACCGCGACACAGATCTGTCCGCTGTTGGCGAACGCGCCCGTGGCGGCCTGCTCGGCGGCCCATTCCGGGTCCACCCCGGCGTCGACGAGCAGCGGGTCGTTGCCACCGTTTTCCAGCAGCACCTTGGCTCCGGTTTCCGCTGCCGCCCTCGCGATGGCCCGGCCGGTCTCGCTGCTGCCGACGTGGGCGATGACGTCGATGTCGGGGCTGGAGGTGATCCACCTGCCGACGGAGCCGTCTCCGGCCAGGCAGTTCAGCACGCCTTCCGGGAAGTGCGGGACCAGCAATTCACCCAGCAGCAGTCCGGTGTGCGGGCACCGTTCGCTCGGCTTGTGCACCACGGTGTTGCCCGTCACCAGCGCCGCGCCGAGCAGCCCGCAGGCCACGGCGACGGGATCGTTCCACGGCGTCAGCACGGCGACCACGCCACGGGGCTGCGGCACCATCAGATCGGTGGCATGCACCTCTCCCAGCAGCGTCTTGCCCCGGTGGACCGGTCCGAGTTCGGCGTACTGCTCCAGTGTCGCGGCACCGGCGAGCACACCGGCCCTCGCCTCGTCGAGCGGTTTGCCCGTCTCCAACTGGTTGACGCGGGCGAGGTCGTCGACTCGGTCGCGCACCGCTGCCGCCGCCGCACGCAAGCCCGCCGCCCGGTCGGTCGCGGGGGTCCGGGCCCACAGTGCCCTGGCGGCTGCGGCCGAGGCCACAGCGGCCGCGACGTCGGCCTCCCGCGCCGCCGCTATACGGCCGACCACGGTGCCGTCCGCGGGGTTGTCGATGCGGATACCGTGCGGGTCGTCCGGCGCGGCTGCGGGCAGGTCGAGTTGTACGGCGAGATCGGTCATGGCACGCACCTCCTGCCGGCGAGGGTGATCCGCGTACCGCTTCGGTAAACGTGCCCTCGCCGGGCAGGTGGTACGCCGTCAGGTACGGGCGTACTCCTGGCTCACCGCGTTCGGCCCGTTGTAGGTGCGGTCCGGCAGTGCACGCAGATGTTCGAGTACCTCCTCGTCGGCACCCTTGGAACGGGCGTGTTCCACCAACTGCTCGCGGGTGCACGGGTAGTCCACCCCGGACAGGTACTTCTGCATCTGGATGGGGTTCGGCGCGGACATGCTCTCACCTCCAGATCCACGCATACCCCCCAGCAGCCAGGGGTAACCGCACCCGGTGGATGTCGACATCGACCGGTTGCTGCGCACAGCCATGCGAGTCAGCAACGTGTTGCGTGCCGAAGGGGTCCCCTTCGCGCTGGCGGGCGGATGCGCGATCTACGCGCTCGGCGGCCCTGCCTCGGAGCACGACGTCGACGTCTTCCTCACCAAGGAGGACACTCCCGTGGCGCGCAAGGCGCTCGTGGCCGCCGGGATGCGCGCGGTCGACCCGCCGGAGGACTGGCTGGTCAAGGTCTACGACGGGGACTGCCTGGTGGACCTGATCTTTCGACCCAACCAGCGCCAGGTGACCACGGACCTGCTGGCCATGGCGACCGAGACGCGGGTGGGTGCCACCACGGCGCCCGTGCTGCCCGCGACCGAGCTGGTGATCGACAAGCTGCTCGTGCTCGGTGAGCATCGCTGCGACTTCACACCGTTGCTGCCGGTGACGCGGGCGTTGCGGGAGCAGGTCGACTGGGCGCGGGTGGCACGGGAGACGGGCTGCTCGGCCTACGCCAGGGCGCTGCTCTCGCTGCTGGCCGAGCTGGGTGTGGTGAGCGCGCGGGAACTGGCGAGCACGGAAGGAGGCATCGATGCGCGACGCGGAGGAGCCTGAGCCGCCGCAGTACCGCGCCGCCCGGCTGCACAGGGTGCTGGCAGAGGACGCGCGCACGGCCGAGCTCGGGGTGCAGGTCACGGTGCGGGGGCAGGACGTGTACCTGACCGGGACCGTGTCGTCCCCCGGCCGCAGGGAGGAACTGGACAAGGTGCTGCGCGAACTGGAGCCGGAGGCGAAGCTGCACAACGACGTGCGCGTGGTCGAGTCGGGCGAGCCGGGAGAGCCGGAGGTGCTGCGATGATCAGGATCGCGGCTGTCGGAGACGTCCACCTCGGCGAGGACGCCCGCGGCAGGCTGCGGCCCGCGTTGCGGCGGCTGCCCGAACACGCCGACGTGCTGCTATTGGCGGGAGACCTGACCAGGCACGGCACGGTGCAGGAGGCGAAAGTGGTCGCCGACGAGTTCCGCGACCTCGGCGTGCCGGTGGTGGCCGTGCTGGGCAACCACGACCACCACGCCGAAGCGGTACCCGAACTGACCGAGGTGCTCACCGAGGCCGGTGTGCAGGTGCTTGAGGGTGACGGTGTCGTGCTGTCCGTCGGCGGCGCACGGCTGGGCGTGGCGGGGGTGAAGGGCTTCGGCGGGGGCTTCGCGGGGCGCTGCGCCAGCGCGTTCGGCGAACGTGAGATGAAGGACTTCGTCGGCCATACCGTCGACGTGGCGGCCAAGCTGCGTTCGGCGCTGGATTCGCTGGACTGCGACGAGCGGGTCGCGCTGACCCACTACTCGCCGACCCCGGAGACGTTGCGCGGCGAGCCGCCGGAGATTCACCCGTTCCTCGGCGCCTACCAGCTCGGTGAGGCGGTGGACGCCACCGGCACCGACCTGGCGCTGCACGGTCACGCCCACCTCGGCTGCGAGCACGGGGTAACGCCCGGCGGGGTCCGGGTGCGCAACGTGGCTCAGCCGGTGATCCGTTCGGCGTTCGCGGTGTACTGCCTGCGGGACGGGGCGGGCGGCTGCGACTGAGCGCGTGGCCCGCTGGTTCAGCGGCCGGGTCCGGCTTCCACGATGCGGTCGATGCGCTCGGCCAGCTGGATGTCGGGCTCGGTGACGGCCGCCCGGCCGGTGCGCAGCGTGAACCGAACCCCGCCTTGGACGCGTTCGACGTGCGCGTGGTCGTTGGCCGCGCGAGCCTCGCGTTCCACCCTGTTCACCAGCGGTGTGACGGCTTCTTCGGGCAGCAGCACGGTGCGGCTGATGCCGGTGTGGTCGCCCTCCCATCCGGTGAGGCCGCGCAATGCCGTGGCGACCTCTTCCTCGGAGAGTTCGGTGGGCACCTCGGCGCGCACACTGCGCGCCCGCTGCGGTGGCTGTCCACCCGCGTCGAGGAGGTCGATGAGATCGGAGTCCAGCCGCTCCCGCAGCCGCTCGACCACGTCCGCGTCGGTGTCGCGCAGCCCGTCCACCACCGCCTTCGCCAGGTAGCGCGCTCGCTCCTGCGTGGTGTGCAGCCGTTGCGCCACCTCGATGACGAGGTCGGAGCCGCTTCTGTGCTCCCGCTGCCCCGGCACGAGCACCGCCTCGTCGAGGCTTCCCGGCAGTTCACTGGCCAGGGCGCGGCGGTCGGCGGGGTCGAGCGAGTGCGCGGCCGTGCTGAGCACCGCGGTGGTGGTGTCACGTGCCTGCTCGGCGGTCTCCAACGCGCCGCGGCGGCGTACGGAGTCGACGAGCTCGGAGTACTTCACCAACGTCGGCCTCCTTCCTGGTCCGGGCAACCGGCGAGTACCCGCTCGGGGCGGGCCTATTCGCGGGTTTCGCCGCGTACCGGCACGGGAAGGCTCGTGCTGCGACGACAAAGGGAGCGCCGATGACGACCAGCGTTGTGTGCGAGGGCGACCGGGATTCCCCCACCGTGCTGGTGCTCGACCCGGCCCCGCAAACCGATCACGGCGAACTGCCGCGTGCCTGGCGGGAGTTGAGTGAGCGGCGCCGCATCGTGTGGTGCAGGCTGGCTGCCGCTGAGGCGCTGGCCGAGGCCGACCGGCTGCTCGCCGACCCGGACGCGCTGGGCAGGCCCATCGACGTCGTCACAGGGCCCGGGGCGGACGAGCGGGTCCAGGCGTTGCTGAACCGCCACGCGGGCCCGGTGCGCGCGCTGCTGCTGGTCGATCCTGCCCGGCAGGACTGGGTGGGCGAGGCCGCCCTCGGCATCACGGTCCGCACGGTGGGCTCGGCCGGGAAGGCCGGACGGACGGCGAGGCCGCTGCACCGCGCCGATGTGCGCACCGACGTCGAGTCGGCCATCGCCGAACTCGACGCCGACTCGGCTCTGCCCGCTCCGGACAAGGCACAAGGAGGAGCATGACTCACCACGAGCGCGACGACCTGCCGTTGCCCGACTACGACCACCTGCCGGTGCCCGCGCTTCGCGAACGCATCCGGTCGCTGACCGCCGAGGAGATCGAGCGGTTGCTGGCCTACGAGCACGCCCATGCCGACCGGTTGCCGGTGGTCACCGCGATGCGTGCCCGGCTGGAACAGCTGGAGCAGGGCGCCACGCCGACCTCGGGTGACCACAGCATCCGGCCGGAACAGTCACCGCCGACTCGCGGCGGCTCGCAGGTCGGCACCGACACCACCGCCGAGGCGGTAAACCCGCCGCCGCACGGTGTTCCAGCGCAGCCGGCCAAGCCCAAGGGCGACCGGGGCGGCTGATTCCCGCGGCCGTCGGTGGTTCAGGTTCCGAAGATGCCGACGGCGGCCGCCTCGGCGTCCGCACTCGCCCCGTCGGGGCTGTCGGGGTCGTCGGGGTTGTCAGGGTTGTCAGGGTTGTCGGAACCGCGGGCACCTTGGGCGCTGCCGGCGTCACCGGCGCCCGCCGCGTGCTGCCCCGGCGCGGCCGTGGGGTCGCCGGCTTCGTCCGGCGATGCGGGCGACGGCTCGGGGTCGGGCTCGGGTTCCTCGCACACCACCCTCGGTTGCCCCCGGTAGACCACGGTGCGCTTCTCACGACGGATCTCGGCACCGGTGTCGGCATCGCGGATGATGCGGGTGTCGGTGGTGGTGAACCCGCTGGTTCCCGAACTCGGTGAGCACTCCGCCTCGGGCAGCACCGTCGTGGGTGGCGCGGTGTAGTTGAACCGGCCACCGGTGACCGACTCGACCTCGTAGCGTTTGGTTCCCCACAACCTGACCGTGATGTCGGAGGGCGTCCACCTGGTCTGGATCACCACACCGGTCGGCGCGTCGTTGGTGAACTTCAGATCGATCACGCTGCTGCCGTCCGGGTTCTGGAAGACCGTGGCCTCCCTGCCCTGCGGGTAGCGGCTGATGTAGTAACTGTGTTCGGTGTGCTCGGTGTCGCGCATTCCCGCGAAGTAGGCGGCGTTGTACAGCGTTGTCGCGAACTGCGAGATTCCGCCGCCGACGGCGCGCCCCGGCTTGCCGCCCGAGATGATGCCCGCGTAAACGTAGCCTTGCTCCAGGCCACGCGGGCCGGTGTGGCCGTTGAGGCTGAAGGTCTGCCCCGGCTTCACGACCGCGCCGTTGACCTCCTGCGCCACCCGCCGGATGTTGATGCCGGAGTCGTAGGCGAACCCGCCGGTGGTGAACTCCCCGATGACCTCCACGATGCCGAGTTCGTGAGCCTCCGATGTGGTCAGTTCCGCCGGGCGTTCGGCGTAGCGGACGCCGACCTGGCGTTGTTCGCCGCCGCGCAACACCGGCAGCAGATCCTTCGCCAGCGCCTGCCAGTCGACGGTGCGGCCCGGCTGTGACGGCCGCACCGTCACCTGGTCGCCCTCGAACTCGAATCCGGCGTCGCGGCCGGGTTTCTCGGTGTCGGCGAGCCGGGGGCCGAGCGATTCGGTGAGTGCCTCGGCGTCCACCGCGGCCTGCAGCGAGCCGGAGCGGTCGACGTCGAAGTGCAGCGCTTGGGCGATCTGTCGTGGCGAGAGCGAGACGTCCTTGCCGTCGGCGTGCACGGTCACCGGCCCTGACACCGCGGGTTCGGCGATGCGTCGCAGCGCGGCACGGACGGAATCGGGCGTGCTGCGCACGGGCACGGTGGTCACCGGCAGCCGCAGTGGTCCCGGGGAGACCCAGTGCCGCAGGACGAGCTCGCGGGTCTTCGCGCGGTCGAGCCTCCTGCCCGGCGCGGGGTCGACCGCGACGGGCCGGATGCCGTCGAAGCGCACGTCACCTTCGCGGGCCTGCCGGTCGACGACCGCGGCGAGCCGCCGCAACTCGGAGTCGAACCGGCCCTGGTCGGCGTGTGACACCACACCGATCTCCCTGCGGGTGAACAGTGAAGCGAGCCGGGCGAAGGGGTTCAACGGCTGCTCGGTGGCACGGTCGAGCGTGGCTTCCCAGTCCAGGCTCAGCCGTGCCGTCCCCGGGTCGATGGTGTGCCGGACATCGGCCGCTCGCAGCCGCACCGGCCTTCGCGTTCGGGGTTCGAGGGTTTCGCGCAGGCGCAGCTCGGCTTCGGCGCGGTCAAGACCGCCGACGTCGACGCCCGCGACCACGGTGCCGCGCGCGACGTCGCCCTGGCTGAGGAGCACGTCGCCCGCGTAGAGCAGGAGCGATCCGGCGAACACGGCGCAGGCGGCCATCGCCGGTGCCCGCCACGGGTTTCGCCGGTCGAACAGCGAACGCAACGAAGCCAGGACGGAAGCGACCCTGCCGCTGCCCGCGTCGCGGGCCGTCGCGGCACCGGCACCGGCACCGGCCTCGGCGTCAGCGTCGGCGCCGGCCTCGGTGTCGCGATCCGGCGCGGATTCGCCGCCGGAGTGGGCGTCCTGCTCGCCGTCGCGGACAGGGTCCTCGGTGCTGGCCGCGTGCGGCGGTTCGGTGGAGTCGTTGTCGTCGAACAAGGCTTCCCCGGCTGGTCACGTGGTACGGCGGCGCGAGCTGGCCGGGCCAAGCTACACCACGGTGTTTCGGTGCCCGCCTGCCACGCGGGGAGGTCACTTTTGGGTGTCGATCGGGCGCAGGCTCGGTCTCGGCTCGATCGACCGGGCCCGCTCAGCCCAGGTTCGCGGTGGCCGTGGTAGCGGTGGTCGTGGCCGGCGAGCCGCTGTCCGCGTCGCCGTCCGACTGCCCCGGCACGAACAGCAACTCCGCGACCAGAATGCCCACGGCGACGGCCGCGAGCACGGCCAGCGCAGCCACGGCGAGCCGGGCGCGGGAGTTGCCGCCGGAAGGCGCTCCCGCGGCGGGAGCCCCGGGCCTCGGAGCGGGCGCCATCGCCGGTGCCATCGACGGCGGTGGCGGGGCGAGCGGTCCCGGCCGCAGGTCCAGCCTGGTCGAACCCGGGCGGTGCGCCGCCTGCGCGTTGGCGGGCACGGGCCCCTGGCTCGGCGGCATCGGGCTCGCGGGCATGGTCGGCGGCTCGGTGGCGACCGGCTGGGCGATTGGCTGCACCTGGGGCTGCTGCACCTGGGGCTGCGGGTTCTGGACTTGCGGGCTTGGGCCTTGCGGATTGTGAGGCTGATGGCCCTGCGGTTGGGCGCCGGATGGTGGCGAGGGCGGGTTGTGCCCGTCGGCCACGGCCCGCAAGGCCTGCTCGACCTGCGCCATCGTGGGGCGCGCGGTCGGCTCGCTGTTCAGCATCCATCCCAGTGGCGCGGTGAGCGGGCCCGCCTGGCGCGGTGGAACCACGCGGCCGGTGGCCACGGCGTGCAGCATGGCGATCTCGTTGCCGTCCGCGCTGTCGAAAGGCGGCCTGCCCTCGACTGCGGCGTACAGGGTGGCGGCCAGTGAGAACACGTCCGAGGCGGGGCCGGGGTCGGCACCGCGGGCGGCCTCCGGGGACAGGAACGCCGGAGTG
The DNA here is from genome assembly GCF_000244955.1 of Saccharomonospora marina XMU15. Taxonomy (GTDB): domain Bacteria; phylum Actinomycetota; class Actinomycetes; order Mycobacteriales; family Pseudonocardiaceae; genus Saccharomonospora_A; species Saccharomonospora_A marina. The sequence continues at coordinate 3,336,016 of NZ_CM001439.1, forward strand.
CCCGCGAGCAGGCCGGTGCTGGTCACGGTGACGTCGCCCGCGGCACGCGAGATGCCGAAGTCGGTGATCTTGGCCGTGCCGTCCTCGCCGAGCAGGATGTTGCCCGGCTTCACGTCGCGGTGAATCACGCCCGCGGCGTGGGCGGCTGCCAGCGCCGTGGCCACCTGCGCGCCGATGCGGGCGATCTCCACCGGCGGCAGCGTGCCCCGCTCCTCCAGCACAGCGGACAGGCTGCGCGAGGGGAGGTACTCCATCACCAGCACCGGGTGCCCGTCGTGCTCGGCCACGTTGTACACGGAGATGGCGTGCGGGTGTTGCAGCCTGGCGGCGATACGGCCCTCGCGGAACGCTCGTTGCCTCGCCTTCTCCGTCTCCACCTCGTTCAGTCCGGGCGGCAACAGCAGTTGCTTGACGGCCACCGTGCGGTCCAGCCGCTCGTCCACCGCGCGCCAGACGATCCCCATCGCGCCGCTGCCGATCCGGCTCTTCAACCGGTAGCGTCCCTCGACCAGCGGCTCCCCGCCCTCACTCACCTGTGGGCCTCCCTTGCACGCGCGACAGCCTAGAGCCTGCCCTGCTGCAGGCGCCGCATGCCAGGGGGTATCGGGCGTTCCAGCCGTTCAGCCGGATCGGGCGACGCGGGACAGCGCGGCGATGTCGGCGGGTGGAACCCGGCAGCAACCGCCCACCGCCGTGACACCCCGCGCATACCAGCTCGCCGCCTCGTCGGCGCGGAAGCGGGAGGTGCCGGTCCACCGGCCTACCTCCGGGTCCCAGCCCTGGCCGCTGTTCGGATAGGCGAGCACCGGCTTCCCTGTGGTCTCACCGGCGATGGCGACGGCGTCGGCGACCTCCTCGGGGGCGCAGCAGTTCACGCCGACCGCGACGATGTCGGGCCTGCCCGCGACGACCGCGAAGGCCTCCTCCAGCGGCTGGCCCGCGCGGGTTCGGCCGCCGTCGACCGTGTAGGACAGCCACGCGGGCATCCCCACGGACTCCAGAGCGTCCAGCAGTGCCTCGGCCTCTTCGACGTCGGGCACGGTCTCCAGCGCGAGCAGGTCCGGCTCGGCCTCGGCGAGCACGTCCAGCCGGGGCCGGTGGAACGCGGCCAACTTCTGGCGGCTCACCCCGTATCGGCCCCGGTACTCCGAGCCGTCGGCGAGCACGGCCCCGTACGGCCCCACCGAGGCGGCGACCCAGCGCGGCACGTCGTCGCTGACCTGGTCGCGCGCGCGTTTGGCGAGTTCCACGCTGCGGCGCAGCAGCGCGGCGGCCTGCCCCGGCCCGATACCGCGCGCGGCGAACCCGGTGAAGCTGGCCTGGTAGCTCGCCGTGGTGGCGACATTGGCGCCCGCTCGAAAGAACGCGCGATGAGCCGAGACGACCTCCTCGGGCGCGTCGGCGAGCAGTCGCGCCGACCACAGCGCGTCGGAGAGATCGTGCCCGCGTGCCTCGAGTTCGGTCGCGACGCCGCCGTCCAGCACGATCCGCTGTCGTTCCCACACGTCATCAGCGTATGTGAACTCCCGGCCGAGTTGACCCGAGCGCGCATCGCCCGCCTCCGACATACGCCGCCCGCCGCCCGGCCCTCGCCACCGCGTCCCCGCGCCCAGGAACGCGGAACTCGCAGGTGGCAACGCGGAACTCGCGGGCGGCAACGGGGAACTCGCGGGCGGCAACGCGGAACTCGCGGGCGGCAACGCGGAACTCGCGGGCAGCAACGGGGGACTCGCGGTTGTGGGTCGGCAGCCTTTAGCACACAGGCGATCCGCCACCCGCCGACGCCGGGCGGTGCCCGTGCCGCAGGGCGCGGGCCATATTGTGTGCCGCGGCAAGCGGAGGTGAGAGTGCCCGACGTCGACTACTACGAACTGCTTGGCGTCCGGCCGGACGCGACGGCTGCGGAGATCAAGTCGGCGTACCGCGCGCTCGCGCGGTCGATGCATCCCGACACCGGTGGAACGGCGGGCACGTTCCGGTTGCTGCGCGAGGCCTACGAGACACTGGGCGATCCGCAGCGGCGCGCCGAGTACGACAATGCCCTGTACGACGGCGCCCAGTACGACAGCGAGTACGAGACCGAGTACGAGACCGAGTACGAGACCGAGTACGACACCGGGTACGACGCCGACGAGCCCGGCGGCGAGCCGGACGAGGACGGGCCCGCCGAACCCGGTTTCCGCACCACCGGCAGCACCGGGGCGGGCGGTGCCGCGGCGGCCACCCGGACCCGGCGCTCGCGGTACCGGGCACGGCCGGGCCAGTTCGGCGAGGACCCCGCCTTCGTGCCCGACACCCCGCGGCTGCCCGTCGCGACGATCCCGTGGTGGCACCGCGTCGACGACACCGCCAGGGTGCACTACGCCCAGCCCGGCACCGCAGGCCACGCCCCCACGGTGGCGGCGCTGCTCGGCGTGGTGCTGGCGGCGCTGCCACTGTTGTTGCCGCTGGACCTCTCCCCCGTGCCGCTCGTGGGCTGCCTCCTCCTGCTGGCCGCCGCGCTCACGGCCGCCTCGCTGCTCGGCAGGCGAGCGCTGGCGGCACATCGGCAGCTGCGCGCCTTCCGCGACGAATTCGGTGGCACCGCGGTGTTCGGCCGGCCGGGCACCGAAACCGACCAGGTGGCCGAGCGGCTCACCGCCGACCTGCTCGCCAGCTACCTCACCAGGCTGCCCGGCGTGCGGGTGTTCCACGGGCTGGCCTGGCCCGACTCGGTGTTCGCCGACGTGGACCACGCCGTGCTGTGCGGGCGCAGGCTCGTGCTCGTCGAGTCGAAGCTGTGGCTGCCCGGCCACTACAGCACCGATTCCTCCGGCACGTTGCTGCGCAACGGGCACCGGTTTCGCGGCGGCGGCACCCGACTGGCCGAAAGCGTCGAACGCTTCCGGCGGCTGCTGCCGCAGGTGGAGGTCCGAGGCGCGCTGGTGCTCTACCCCAGCAGGGCGGGAGAGCTCACCACCGAGCCGGACACCGGCGCGGAGATCCCCGCGATGACACCGCAGCGGTTCGTCCGCGAACTGGGCGCCTGGCTGGCGGTGGAGCCAGCGACCGTCGACCGCGGCGTGTTCCGCACCGTGCTCGGCCAGGTGGTCGGCTGAGTTCGTCAGCGCCCCTCCGCGCCCCTCGATGTCCTTCGGCGTCCTTGCGCGTCCTTCGGCGCCCCTCGATGTCCTTCGGCGTCCTTCCGCCCCCTCCGCGCCCCTCGGCATACTTCGAACGCCCTTCCAGCGCCATCCGACGCCCTCGACCGCCCCTCGACCGCCCCCGACGGCTTCCGACGGCTTCCCTTCCGACCAGGTCGGACCCGCCCGCTTTGACGGGTTCACGACACCGCCGCCGGTAGCGTGCGCGCGTACCGACCACGGCATGGGAGGAGCCGATGCCCCAGCGAAACCCGAGTCCAGGCACCGCGTTGCTGCCCGCGGCCGGCCTGTTCGCGTTACTGAGCGGTGCGGTGCTGCTGGGATTGCTGCACCTGCTGCCCTCCAGCGACGGGATCGACCCGGTACGGCGCACCATCAGCGAGTACGCGCTCGGCCCCGACAAGTGGCTGTTCGACCTCTCGGTACTGCTCGTGGCCGCTGGCTCGGCCGCGGCGTTCGGCACGCTCGTCGCACGAGGGCTGGTTCGCGCGGTCTCGACCACCACCGTGTTCGGCGGCCTGTGGGTGGTTGGACTGCTGACGGTCACCGTGTTCGAGAAGACCGACTGGTCGGTGGGGCCGAGCCTGGGCGGAACCATTCACAGGTACGCCAGCATCGTGGCGTTCGTGGCGCTGCCGCTGGCCGTGCTCAGCTGTGCGGGCGCGGCCCTGCCCGCCTCGCGCGCACTGCGCGGGCTGGCGAGGCTGCTGGCGATCACGTCACTGCTGTGGTTCGCGGTGATCCTCGGCGCAGTGGCGCTGATGCTCGCCGGTGGCCAGCCGTGGTGGCGGGCGATCCCGCTCGGCCTGGTCGAGCGGTTCCTTGCCGGTGGCGAGGTACTCGCCCTCACGGTGCTGCTGTGCGGCTCGTTGCGTCCGGCGAACAGTTGCCCAAATCCGCCCCCTCACCTGATACCTTCCTAAGCGAACGCTTACTAGGCGAGGAGGTATCACGTGACGGACTCCCCTTCCCGTGTCGCGATCGTCACCGGAGCAGGCCGAGGCATCGGCGCGGCCATTGCCAGGCGGCTGTCCTCGGACGGCTTCGCGGTCGGGCTGCTGGACCTCGACGAGGCCGGCGCCAAGGCGGGCGCGGAGGCGATCACCGCCGACGGCGGCCGCGCGGTGGGCATCGGTCTGGACGTCAGCGACGCCGAGCAGGTCGACGCGGCGGTCAAGGCGGTCGCCGAGCAACTCGGCGCACCGACGGTGCTGGTCAACAACGCGGGCATCACGCGGGACAACCTGCTGTTCAAGATGAGCGAGGGCGACTGGGACTCGGTCATGAACGTGCACCTGCGCGGGTCGTTCCTGATGAGCAGGGCCGCGCAGCAGCACATGACCGAGCAGGGCTGGGGCCGCATCGTCAACCTCTCCAGCGTGTCCGCGCTTGGCAACCGGGGCCAGGCCAACTACTCCACCGCCAAGGCGGGCCTGCAGGGATTCACCAAGACTCTGGCCATCGAGCTGGGCAAGTTCGGGGTGACCGTGAACGCGATCGCCCCCGGCTTCATCGTCACCGACATGACCGCCGCCACCGCGGAGCGGGTCGGGATGCCGTTCGAGGAGTTCCAGAAGGCAGCCGCGCAGGAGATCCCGGTGCGCAGGGTCGGCCAGCCCGAAGACATCGCGGGCGTGGTGTCGTTCCTGGTCAGCGACGACGCTTCGTTCGTGTCCGGCCAGGTCATCTACGTCGCCGGGGGGCCGAAGGCATGACCGGCACGCGGGTGTTCTCCGGACTCGACGAGTTCGCGGCCGCGGTCGGCGAGTCACTCGGCACCAGCCAGTGGCACACCGTGACCCAGCAGCAGGTCGACACCTTCGCCGACGCCACGGGCGACCACCAGTGGATCCACGTCGACCCCGAGCGCGCCGCGAAGGGTCCCTTCGGCGCCCCGATCGCCCACGGCTACCTGACCCTGTCGCTGATCCCCATGCTGGGCAAGGACGTCTACCACGTCGAGGGCCTGCGCATGGGAATCAACTACGGGCTCAACAAGGTGCGGTTCCCGCAGCCGGTGAAGGTCGGCTCCCGGATCAGGGCAGGCGCCGAACTGGTCTCGGTCAGCGACGCCTCGCAGGGCAAGCAGGCGGTGGTCAGGTGGACCATCGAGATCGAAGGCGAGGCCAAGCCCGCCTGTGTGGCCGAAACGGTCGTGGTGCTGGTGCCCTGAGCCGGGCACGGCCCAACACACAGCGGTCACCGGCACGGGCGGGGGCGGCCGCACATCGCGGCGACCGCGGTCGCCTCGCCCGCACCCCGCCCATCGACGAGGAGGTCAGATGAGCAACGAGGACCCACCGGGCCTCGACCTTGAGCGGCTGCGCACCCACCTCGAACGCGAGCTACCCGGCCTCGTGGCAGGGCCGCTGAACGCTCAGGTGGTGGAGGGCGGCCGGTCCAACCTGACATACGTGGTCAGCGACGGCACCAACCGCTGGGTGGTGCGCCGCCCGCCACTGGGGCACGTGCTGCCGACGGCCCACGACATGGGGCGCGAGCACAAGGTGCTGAGCGCGCTGGGGCCCACGGCGGTTCCGGTTCCGCCCACCCGGTTGCTGTGCACGGACGAGTCGGTGATCGGCGCGCCGTTCTACGTGATGGATTTCGTGGAGGGCACGCCCTACCGCAAGGCCGAGGAGCTGGCCGCGCTCGGCGAGCGGCGCACCCGCCACATCGCCGACGCACTGATCGACACGCTCGGCGATCTGCATGCCGTGGACTTCGTCTCGGTTGGCCTTTCCGACTTCGGCAGGCCGGAAGGCTACCTGGAGCGGCAGCTGCGGCGGTGGAAGAAGCAGCTCGACGCCTCCCGCAGCCGTGACCTGCCCGGCATCGAGACGCTGCACGAACGCCTCGCGGCCAGGTTGCCCGCCTCCGGCAGTCCGACGATCGTGCACGGCGACTACCGCCTCGACAACGTGCTGGTGGGGTCGGACGATCAGATCAAGGCCGTGCTGGACTGGGAGATGTCCACGCTCGGCGACCCGCTCACCGACCTGGCGCTGCTCATCGCCTACGCCCAGCTCAGCACGCTGGACGTCGGCGTCGTCAGCAACGTCAGCGCCGCGCCGGGGTACCCGGCGGCCGACGAGGTCATCACCCGCTACACCCAGCGCAGCGGCCGCGACGTCTCGGCTCTCAACTGGTACGTGGCGTTCGCCTTCTTCAAGCTCGCGGTGATCCTCGAGGGCATCTACTACCGGTTCAGCCAGGGCAAGACCGTCGGTGAGGGATTCGAGGCCATCGGCGACGGCGTGCCACCGCTGGTGGCGCACGGCAACGCCACCTTGAAGGAGGACTGATGGATTTCGACTTCGACTCCACGACCGAGGAGCACCGGCAACGGCTGCAGTCGTTCATGGCCGAGCACGTCTACCCGGCCGAACCGGTGCTTGCCGAGCAGACGCGTGACAAGGCCGACCCGTGGCAGGTACCTCCTGTCGTCACCGAACTCAGAGCAGCGGCTCGCAAGCGCGGACTGTGGAACTTCTTCCTGCCGGGTGAACTCGGCGCGGGGCTGACCAACCTGCAGTACGCCCCGCTGGCCGAGATCACCGGCCGCAGCCCGCAACTGGCGCCCGCCGCGATCAACTGCGCCGCGCCCGACACCGGAAACATGGAGTTGCTGGCCGAGTTCGGCAACGAGCAGCAGAAGCAGCGGTGGCTGCGGCCGCTGCTGGACGGCGAGATCCGCTCCGCCTTCGCCATGACCGAGCCGGAGGTCGCCTCCTCCGACGCCACCAACATCGCCACCCGCATCCGGCGAGACGGTGACGACTACGTCATCAACGGGCGCAAGTGGTTCATCACCGGAGCGATGAACCCCAACTGCCGCGTGCTCATCGTGATGGGCAAGACCGACCCGGACGCACCGCCGCACCGCCAGCAGAGCATGATCCTCGTACCCCGGGACACCCCGGGTGTCCACATCAGACGCGGCATGAGCGTCTTCGGGTTCGACGACAGCGACCATGGTGGGCACGCCGAGATCGTGTTCGACGACGCGCGGGTTCCCGCCGAGAACCTGATCGACGAGGAGGGCTCCGGCTTCGCCATCGCGCAGGCCAGGCTCGGTCCCGGCCGCATCCACCACTGCATGCGGCTGATCGGGATGGCAGAGCGTGCCATCGAGTTGATGTGCGAGCGCGCGGTGTCCAGGGTGGCCTTCGGCAAGCCGCTCGCCGAACAGGGCGTGATCCGGGAGTGGATCGCCGAGTCGCGGGTGCGCGTCGAGCAGTTGCGGCTGCTGGTGCTGAAGACGGCCTGGCTGATGGACAAGGTGGGCAACAGGGGCGCCCACACCGAGATCCAGGCGATCAAGATCGCCACTCCCGCGTCGGTGGAGTGGATCATCGACAAGGCCATCCAGACCCACGGTGCCGCAGGCGTCAGCCAGGACTTCCTGCTGGCCGGACTGTGGGCGTCGGCACGGATGCTGCGGCTGGCCGACGGCCCCGACGAGGTACACAAACGTTCGATGGCCCGGCGAGAACTCAAGAGGTACCAGTCATGACCGACCCCGCCGTGGACGCGACCGAACTGCGCGATCGCGTCAAGACGCTGCTCGAGGAGCACGACCCGGCCACCACCGACCGCATGGAGTTCCTGCGCGCCCGGTTCGACGCCGGGCTGGCGTGGGTGCACTTCCCGCCCGGGCTCGGCGGGCTGGGTGCGCCAAGGGAGCTGCAGTCCGTGGTGGAGGCCGAACTGGCCGCCGCGGGCGCTCCGGACAACAACCCGCGCCGGATCGGTATCGGTCTCGGCATGGCCGCCCCCACCATCCTCCGCTTCGGCACCGACGAGCAGAAACGCCGCTTCCTTGGTCCGTTGTGGACCGGTGAGGAGGTGTGGTGCCAGCTGTTCAGCGAGCCCGGCGCGGGCTCGGACCTGGCGGCGCTGGCGACGAGGGCGGTCAGGGACGGCGACGAGTGGGTGGTCAACGGCCAGAAGGTATGGACCTCCACCGCGCACACCGCCCGCTGGGCGATCCTGGTGACCCGTACCGACCCCGACGTGCCCAAGCATCAGGGCATGACGTACTTCGTGTGCGACATGACGCACCCCGGTGTGGAGGTCCGGCCGCTGCGGCAGATCACCGGCGAGGCCGAGTTCAACGAGGTGTTCCTCACCGACGTGCGCGTTCCCGACTCGCACCGGCTCGGCGAGGTCGGCGAGGGCTGGAAGGTCGCGCAGACCACGCTGATGAACGAGCGGGTCGCCATCGGCGGCAACGCGATGCCCCGCGAGGGCGGCATGCTCGGCAAGGTCACCGCCACCTGGCGGGCACGCCCCGAGTTACGCACTCCCGACCTGCACGAGCGGCTGCTGCGGCTGTGGGTGGAGACCGAGGCGTTCCGGCTCGCGGGCGCCAGGCTGCGCCAGCAGCTGGCCGTGGGCTCGCCCGGCCCGGAGGGCTCGGGCATGAAGCTGGCGTTCGCCCGGCTTTCGCAGGCGCTTTCGGGGCTGGAGCTGGAGTTGCTCGGCGACGAAGGGCTGCGCTACGACGACTGGACCATGCGCAGGCCGGAACTGGTCGACTTCCTCGGCAGGCACGCCGGTTACCGCTACCTGCGCGCGAAGGGCAACTCGATCGAGGGCGGCACCTCGGAGATCCTGCGCAACATCATCGCCGAGCGCGTGCTGGGGTTGCCGTCGGAGCCGCGTGTCGACAAGGACGTACCGTGGAAGGACCTGCCGCGATGAGCACGCCGAACCTGCTGTACTCCGATGTGGAGACCGACCTGCGCGCCAGCGTGCGGGATCTGCTCGCCGACCGGTGCGAGCCCTCGACGCTGCTGGCGCGGGTGGAGAGCGAGCAGCCCTACGATCCGGCGCTGTGGCGCACGCTCAGCGCGGAGCTCGGCCTCGGCGGGCTGCACGTGCCCGAGGAACTGGGCGGGCAGGGCGCTTCCACCCGGGAGACCGCGCTGGTGCTCGAGGAGCTGGGAAGGGCCGTCGCGCCGGTGCCGTTCCTCGGTAGCGCCGTGCTGGCGACGTCGGTGCTGCTGCGCGCCGACACCTCGACCGAACCGGTGGCCGCGTTGCTGCGCAGGCTCGCCGGTGGCGAGGCGACCGCCGCGCTCGCCGTGCCGATGTCCTCGGCGGCGGGTTCGGCGTTCCCGTCCTCGGTGCGGGTGGGCGCCGACGGTTCACTCGACGGCGCGGTCGCCACCGTGGCCGACGCGGCGGTGGCCGACGTGCTCGTGGTGCCCGCCACCGGCGACGAAGGGCCCGGTCTGTACGAAGTGGACACCTCTGCCGCCGGGGTGGAGGTGGCGGACGTGGTGCCGCTGGACCTGACCCGGCGGGTCGCGGACGTGACGCTGCGCCGGGCTCCCGCCCGGTTGCTGGCCGGACCGCGGCTGGCGGTCCCGGCACTGGAGCACGGGCTGCTCGTCGGCGCGGGACTGCTGGCCTCCGAGCAACTCGGGGTGGCGCAGTGGTGCCTCGACGAGACGGTGAGCTACCTGAAGGGCCGATACCAGTTCGGCCGCCCGGTCGGGTCGTTCCAGGCGCTCAAGCACCGCATCGCCGACCGGTGGCTGGAACTGGTTGCCGCGCGGGCCGCGGCCCGCTACGCCGCCGACGTGCTGGCCACCGGCGGGGAGGACGCGGGTGTGGCGGTGGCGGTCGCGCAGTCGTACTGCGCGGGCGTGGCCGTGCACGCTGCGGAGGAATGCGTCCAGTTGCACGGCGGCATCGGAATGACCTGGGAACACCCGGCGCACCTCTATCTCAAGCGCGCCAAGGCCGACGAGATCACCCTCGGCGCGCCGGGACGGCACCGCGCCACCCTGGCCGGGCTCGTCGACCTGCCCGGCTGAGCACGGCTCAGGTCCGGGTCTCGGTAACGAGCCAGGAAAGGTAGTCTGCGTGGCCCGAGGTGATCGGGGTGACGATCACCTCGGGCACGTCGTAGGTGTGGTGCTCGGTGAGGTGACGCACCAATGCCTCGGCGCGGTCGGCGGCCGACTTGACCTCGACCCGCCACTCCCGGTCGGTCTCCACGGCTCCCTGCCAGCGGTAGACGCTGGTGATCGGGCCGACGATCTGCGCGCACGCGCCGAGTTTCGCCTCGACGGCGCTCGCGGCGAGCGCGTGTGCGCGCTCCTCGGAGTCGGTGGTGGTAGCGACGATGACGTGCTCGGAAGCCATGCGGGCAAGCGTAGTCATCGGTCGTCGAGACCGATGATCGCCACGGGCGCGAACTCGGCGCCACACACCGACTTGGCAAGACCGAACGATCGTGCTAAACATGTCGGGTGGGCAAGGGTGAGAGCACGAAGCAGGCGATCCTCGACGAGGCCGCCGAGATCGCCAGCAGGGTCGGCCTGCAAGGGCTGACCATCGGCACCCTCGCCGCCAGGACGGAACTGTCCAAGAGCGGACTGTTCGCGCACTTTCGGTCCAAGGAGTCGCTGCAACTGGACGTGCTGCGGCACACCCGCGACCGGTTCGTCGATGTGGTGGTGCGGCCGGCACTGGCCACCCGCCGCGGCGAGCCACGGGTACGCGCGTTCTTCGAGCACTGGATGCGCTGGTGCTCCGGCGACGTGCTCAGCGGCGGCTGCCTGTTCACCACTGCCGCCACGGAGTTCGACGACCGGCCCGGCCCGGTACGCGACCTGCTGGTGAGCGACGAACGCGACCTCAGGGACACGATCGCGCAGGTGTGCCGGACGGGCGTGGCGGAGGGACACTTCCGCGACGACGTCGATCCCCACCAGTTCGCCCAGGACCTGCACGGCATCGTGCTGGCCTACATCCACTCCGCCAGGCTGCTCGACGACCCCGCCGCGCGGCAGCGGGCCGGGCGAGCGTTCGAAACCCTGCTCGACAGCCTCCGCGCTGCCCGCTGACCCCCCCCCAAGCAGGGCCCCACCACAGGAAAGGTGTCACATGATCCCGCGAGCCGAACTGTCGGCACTAAATAGCACGATCGATCGTTTTTTTGCCCCGCCCGGCTCGGCCCACGCGGCCGGGGCACGGCGGTGGCCCGTTGTCCGCCCGTTGCGGCCGTCCGACCTGCCCCGGGTCGAGGCGATGTCGCCGCGGCTGTCACCCACCTCGCTGCACCACCGGTTCTTCGTCGGAACGCCCGCCATTCCGGCCGCGCTGCTACGCCAACTGCGGAGACTGGACCACCGGCAGCAGGAGGCCGTCGTCGCGCTCGTCGGGACGGACGTGGTCGGCCTGGCCCAGTACGCGAGCACGGGCAGGCCCGCCCGCGCGGACCTGGCGGTGCTGGTGGTGGACTCCTGGCAACGCATGGGTGTGGGGCGGGCGCTGGTGACGCGGCTCGCCGACCTCGCCAGCGCACAGGGTGTCCGCACCTTCGACGCGGCCGTGCTGCCCGGCAACGACGCGGCACACCTGGGTATCGCCGCCATGTGGCCGGGTGCGCTGGGCACGGCCGACGAGGACAGCATCAACTACCAGCTACCGCTACCACCGCCCGGCTGAGCGCGGCGCGGCTCAATCGCCCGCGAGAAACCGGCGTGGGTTGTCGACGAGCATCCGCCGCAACTGCCGTTCGGTGACGCCCCGCTGCCGCAACGCGGGCAGCACGTCCCTGGTGATGTGCAGGTAGTGCCAGTTCGGCAGCACGCTGGGCAGCTTGTCCCTCGGCAGCCAGTCGATGTAGCAGGCGGCGTCGTGCGAGAGCACCAGGTGCTCGTCGTAGCCGCGCTCGCACAGCCGCACCACGGTGTCCACCCTCCGCTCGAACGGCAGGATGGTGTCCACCCCGAACCGGTCCATCCCCAGCAGCGAGCCCCGGTCGGCCAGTGCCATGAGGTAGTCCAGGTCGGTGGTGTCGCCGCAGTGCCCGATCAGCACGCGCGAGAGATCGACCCCCTCGGCCTCGAACGCGTTCTGCTGGGCCAGCCCCTGCCTGCTGCCCGCATGGGTGTGCGTCATGATCGGCGTGCCCGTGCGGTGATGTGCCTCGGCGACCGCACGCAACACCCTGGCTATCCCGCTGGTGATGCCCGCCCTGTCGGTGACGCACTTGAGCACTCCCGCCTTCACCCCGGTGCCCGCTATGCCGTCGGTGATGTCGCCGACGAACATCTCCACCAGTGGCTCAGCGTCGCCGAAGGGACCGCCAGGCCCGCGCTGGTGCAGGAAGTGCGGCAGGTCGCGATAGGTGTAGAGGCCGGTCGCGACGACGATGTTGAGGTCGACCTCGGCCGCGACCCGCTGGATGCGCCGGATGTCGCGGCCAAGACCGACGACGGTGGGATCGACGATCGTGTCGATCCCCTCGGCCGCCAACTCGTTCAGCCGCCGCACGGCCTCCGGCACGTCGCTCGCCTCGCGGAAGCCCTCGTACTCGGGATAGTTCACCAGGAACTCCGGGCTGAGCACGAAGATGTGTTCGTGGGCCAGCACCCTGCCCAGCCGCGACGCGCTCACCGGACCGCGCACGGTTTGCACCTGCTTGGCCCGCCGCGCCGGTCCGGTCTCGGCCACCGAGGGCCACCTCGCCTTCTTCCCGGGACCTCAGGACACGGCTGTCCGCCGCGCCCGGATCGCCTCACTCCTGCAGCGCCTGCTCCACCTTTCGCTGCAGCTTGTTCATCCCGGCGAGCCAGCGATCGGTCTGGGTGGCGCGGGTGGCGTAGTAGTCGGCCACCTCCGGGTGCGGCAGGATCAGGAAGCCGCCGTCCCGCAGGCCCGCGACGCAGCTTTCGGCCACCTGCTCCGGCTCGATCGCGCCCGCGCCCATGATGAGGTCGCCACCCCTGCCCGCGTCCGCGAGCATCCGGGTCCGGACACCTTGCGGGCACACCGCCTGCACGGTGATGCCCCGATGCCGGTAAGTGGCCTGAAGCCATTCGGCGAAGGCCACGGTGGCGTGCTTGCTGACCGAGTACGGTGCCGACCCGAGATTGGTGAGCAGCCCTGCCGCCGATGCGGTGGCCAGAAAGTGGCCCCTGCCCCGTTCCAGCCAGCCGGGCAGCAACTGCCTGGCAGCACGCACGTGGGCCATCACGTTGACCTCCCACGAGCGGGCCCACGCCTCCTCGCCGGCCTCGGGCCCGCCGTGCACGGCCACACCCGCGTTGGCGCAGAACAGGTCGATCTCACCCAGCACCCGCCGCGCCTCGGTGACCAGCGCGCGCGCGCCGTCCTCGCTCGCGACGTCGCCTGCGAAGGCCGTGCCGCCCACCTCGGCGGCCACCGCACGGGCGGCGTCACCGTCGAGGTCGGCCACCACGACACGCGCGCCCTCACCGGCGAGGCGGCGGGCGAGCGCGGCGCCGATGCCGCCACCGGCGCCGGTGACGACCACACCGGCGTCGGGGAAGTCGAAGCTCACAAGCCACCGCCGAGCGTGCTGCCGCCGTCGATCACGAGCGTCTGCCCGGTGATCCAGCTCGCCCGGTCGGACAGCAGGAACGCCACCGCGCCCGCGACGTCCTCGGGAATCCCCAGCCGCTTCATCGGATAGGCCGCGGCGACCTCGTCCTCGCGGTTCTCGTACAGCGCGGTCGCGAACTTGGTCTTCACCACCGCGGGCGCCACCGCGTTCACCCTGATCGCGGGCGCGAGTTCGGCCGCCAGCTCGGTGGTCAGCCGGATCAGCGCCGCCTTGGACACGCCGTACATGCCGATACCGGGCGAGGAGCGCAGTCCCGCGATGGAGGCGACGTTGACCACCGCGCCGCCGTGCTCGCCCATCCACGCGTCCCGCGCCCTGCGGGTCCACGCCAGCGGGGCCAGCACGTTCACCGCGAAGATCTTGGCCGCCGCCTCGATGTCGACGTCGATCGTCGGACCGTAGACGGGGTTGATGCCGGTGTTGTTGACCAGCAGGTCCAGGCTGCCGAACGTCTCGACGGTGCGGGCGACGGCCTGCTCCTGATGCTCGGGATCGTCGGCCTTGCCCGGCACGCCGATCGCGACAGCCTCGCCGCCGAGCTGTTCGACGGCGTCAGCGAGCGGCTCGGGCTTTCGGGCCGTGATACACACCTTGGCGCCCGCCTCGACGAGCGCGTGCGCCACGCCGAGTCCGATGCCGCGGCTGGCGCCTGTCACAATGGCCACGCGGCCCTTGAGGGAATTCACCGGGTTTCTCCTATCACGCTAAGCGCTCGCTTACAATCCTCGCATGACGATGTCCCTGTCGGCCGACTTGTGGCCCGACGTCCAGCCGGAGGCGGCACGCAGGTTGATGCTGGCCGGGGTCGAGTCGTTCGCGCGGCGCGGCTACCACGCCACCACCACCCGCGACATCGCCAGTGGCGCCGGCATGAGCCCGGCCGCGCTGTACGTCCACTTCCCTTCCAAGGCCGCGTTGCTGTTCGCGATCAGCCGCAACGGGCACCAGCAGGCGCTGGCACTCGTGCGGGAGGCCGCCGAGGAGGCCGATTCGCCGGTCGAGGGCGTCCGCCTGATCGTGGAGCGGTTCGTGACCTGGCATGCCCGGCGGCACACCGTCGCCAGGGTGGTGCAGTACGAACTGCAGGCGCTGCCGGAGAAGGAGTTCGAGGTGGTGGCGGATCTGCGGCGCGGGATCGAGCGGATCATGCGCGACCTGGTGGTGCGCGGCATGGAGTCGGGCGACTTCACCGTCGCCGATCCGGGCACGGCGGCGCGGGCGGTGCTGTCGCTGGGCATCGACGTCGCGCGCTGGTACTCCGAGCGGGCGCGCAAGGCGCCTGCGGTGCTCGGCGAGGAATACGGCGAGCTGGCGCTGCGCATGCTGGGGGCGAAGGTCGACTGACCGCGGCTCACACTCACCTCCTGCCCGGCGACGCTGACGCCGCAACATACTAAGCGCTCGCTCACCCGTCACGCCACCCCCGGCGCGAGTCCCCCCTTCCTGCCCGCGAGTCCCCCGCTCTCGCCCGCGAGTTCTGCGCGGCTGCCCGCGAGTTCTGCGTTCCGGGCCACGGGTCCTGCGCGCGCGAGTGTGCGCGGGAACTCACCGGGCGCCCGCGCTGCTGGAGCGCTCGGCCACCATCGGCTCCAGCAGGGTGGCCCACTGCCGCGCGATCTGCTCGCGCCGCTTGGTGTCGTCGGTCAGCAGGTTCGCCAGGCCCAGGCCACGGGCGAGGTCGAGGGTGGCCTGCACGGTCTCCCGCACGCCCTGCCGCGACTCGTCGGCACCGAGCAGCTCGACCGCCATCCGGTGCGCCTCCCTGCCCACCTGCGCCTCCAGCGGCGCCAGGACCGCGCGCAACGCCTCGTCGGTGGAGGCGGCGACCCACAGGTGCAGCGCGGCACGGAACTTCGGCCCGGTGTAGAGATTGAGCAACATCCGCGCGACCGGACCGGCCCGGGAAGGGCCCTCCGGCAGCGCCGCCGCCTGCTCGCGCAGCTCGGCGATCTGCTCCTCGGTGAGAAACTCCACGGCGGCGACGACCAGCTGCTCCCTGGTCGGGAAGTGGTGTTGGGCCGCGCCGCGCGACACCCCGGCGCGCTCGGCGATCACACCCACCGTGGTGCCGTTCCAGCCCAACTCGGCCAGACACTCGACGGCGGCGTCCACCAGCCGCCGCCGAGTGGTCCTGCTGCGTTCCTGCCTCGGCTCACGCGCCATCGGCGGGATCAACCCAGAAGTCGAGTTGCAGGTCTTCCTCCCGCTCGCACAGCCGGTACTTCGCCAGGTCGGTGACGCCGACGGAGGCGAGCACCTCGTCGTCGATGAAGAAGTTGCCGCTCACCTCACGGCTGGGCCTGGTCAGGATCGCGTGAGCCGCGTCGGCCATGATCTCCGGGGTGCGGGAACGGCTGGACAGCTCGGCCCCGACCACGTTGCGGATGGCGGCCGTGTCGATGGTGGTGCGCGGCCACAGCGAGTTGGCCGCGATGCCGTCGCCGCGCAACTCGGCGGCCAGACCCACCGTCACCAGGCTCATCGAGTACTTCGCGATGCTGTACGCGAGATGCCCCGCCTCGAACCACCTCGGCTCCAGCCGGATCGGCGGCGACAGCGTGAGGATGTGCGGGTTGGCCGCACCTCGCAGGTGCGGGATGGCCGTTCGCGACAGCAGGAACGACCCGCGCGCGTTGATGTCCTGCATCAGGTCGTAGCGCTTCATCGGGATGTGCTCGGAGCCGGTGAGGTCGATGGCGCTGGCGTTGTTCACCACGATGTCCAGACCGCCGAACTGCTCGGCCGCGCGCTGCACCGCCGCGGCGACGGCCTCGTCGTCGCGCACGTCACCGACGATCGGCAGCGCGTTCCCGCCCGCGTTCTCGACCGCCTTTGCGGCGGTGTAGACGGTGCCGGGCAGCTTCGGGTGCGGCTCGGCGGTCTTGGCCAGCAGTGCCACGTTGGCACCGTCGCGCGCCGCACGCACGGCGATGGCCTCGCCGATGCCGCGGCTGCCGCCCGACATGATCAGGGTCTTGCCCGCCAGTGTCGTCATGGTCTTGCTCCCTTGTTGCTCTCAGTAGGACTTCGGCAGGCCCAGGCTGTGCTGCGCGACGAAGTTCAGCACCATCTCCCTGCTCACCGGCGCGATCCGGCCGACCCGGACCGCCGAAAGCAGCGTGCCGAGCCCGTACTCCGAAGCCAGCCCGTTGCCGCCGTGCACCTGCACCGACTGGTCGACCGCATGAATCGCGACCTCGGCCGCAGCGTACTTCGCCATGTTGGCCGCCTCGCCCGCACCGAAGTCGTCGCCGGAGTCGTACAGCGCGGCGGCCTTCTGCGTCATCAGCTTCGCCAGCTCCAGCTCGATCTTCACCTGCGCCAGCGGATGCGCCAGCCCCTGGTGCGAACCGATCGGCGCGCCGAAGACACTGCGCTGCTTGGCGTAGGCAACGCCCTTGTCCAGCGCGTAACGTGCGATGCCCACCGAGAACGAGGCGCCCATGATGCGCTCGGGGTTGAGCCCGGCGAACAGCTGGGCGATGGCGGCGTCCTCGGAGCCCACGAGCGCGTCGGCGGGCAGCCGTACGTCGTCGAGGAAAAGGCCGAACTGGTTGTCCGCCGACACCAGGTCCATCTCGATCCGTCGATACTCGAAACCGGGGGTGTCGGTGGGCACGATGTACAGCGCGGGCTTGAGGTTGCCGGTCCTTGCGTCCTCGGTGCGGCCGACCACGAGCACCGCATCGGCCTCGTCGACGCCGGAGATGAACACCTTGCGCCCGTTGAGAATCCAGTCGCCGCCGTCGCGGCGCGCGGTGGTGGTGATGCGGTGGGCGTTGGAGCCCGCGTCGGGTTCGGTGATGGCGAACGACATCCGCACGCTGCCGTCGGCGAACCCCGGAAGCCAGTGCCGCTTCTGCTCGTCGGTGCCGAACCGCGCGATGACGGTGGCGCAGATGGCGGGCGAGACGACCATCAGCAGCATCGGAGTGCCCGCGGCGCAGAACTCCTCACACACGGCCGCGAGGTCGCCGATGCCCGCCCCACCGCCGCCGTACTCCTCGGGAACGCTCACGCCGAGGTAGCCCAGCCTGCCTGCCTCGTCCCACAGCTCGCTGGTGTGTCCCCCGCTGCGGGCCTTGTCACGGTAGTACTCGTGGCCGTACTTGCCCGCCAGCTCGGCCACCGCCTCGCGCAGCGCCTGCCGTTCGGGTGCCTCGACGAAATTCACGTTCACTCCTCTGTGTTGACGACGGCGAGCACGGCGCCGAGTTCCACCTGCTGCCCGACGGACACGGGCAGCTGCGTCACCACACCTGCCGACGGCGCGGCGATGCGGTGCTCCATCTTCATGGCTTCGAGGAACAGCAGCGGCTCGCCGGCGCGGACCCGGTCACCTCGCGAGACGGCGACGCGCACGACGGTGCCCGGCATCGGCGCCACCAGGGAACCGGCGGCGAGTTCGGCGCCGGGGTCGGTGAACCGCGGCACCGGCGTGAGGTTCACCGGACCCAGCGGCGAGTCGACCGCGACAAGACCGGGGTAGCGCGCGATGTCGAACGCCCTGCGCACGCCCGCGACGTCCAGTACGACGCGGTGTGGCTGCGCCTCGACGAGCGTGACGTCGGGGTAATCGGGAGCCTGCAGCCCTTCGCGGGTGAGCCGGTAGCGCACCTCGTGCTCGGTGCCGTTCGCACCGCACTCGGTGTAGCGCTTGCGCTGCGGCACGGCGACCACGTTGCGCCATCCGCTCGGCAGCCCGCCCTGCACGCCCGCCCGAGCCCGGTTGTGTGCCGCGTCGGCCAGTGCGGCGGCCAGCACCGAGAGCCGTACCGCCTGCTCGGTGGCCAGCGGCGCCGCCAGCGTGTCGATGCCGTGCCGGTCGAGGAAGGCGGTGTCGGTGTCACCGTCGAGGAACGCGGGGTGGCGCAGCACGTTCACCAGCAGGTCGCGGTTGGTGCCGACCCCGTGAATGCGGGCCCTGGCCACCGCGCCCGCGAGCATCCTGGCGGTGCTGCGGCGATCAGGACCCCATGCGATGACCTTCGCCAGCATCGGGTCGTAGTGAACGCCCACCACGGAACCGTCGACGACGCCGCTGTCGAGCCGGATACCGTGGCCGCGCGGCACCGTGAACTCGGCGGTGACCCCGGGCACCGCGAAGTGGTACAGCGGCCCGCTCCTTGGGCTCCACCCTGCCGCGGGGTCCTCGGCGTAGAGCCGCACCTCGATGGCGTGCCCGCTCGGCAGCGGTGGCTCGGCGGGAAGGGCATGCCCCTCCGCGATCCGCAGTTGCAGCGCCACCAGGTCGGTTCCCGTGGTGCACTCGGTCACCGGGTGCTCCACCTGCAGCCGCGTGTTCATCTCCAGGAAGTAGAACTCGCCGCCGCCGGTGGCGAGAAACTCCACCGTTCCCGCGCCGACATAGCCGATGGCGCTCGCCGCGGCGCGGGCGGAGGCGAACAACCGCTGCCGCATGTCCTCGTCCACCAGCGGTGAGGGCGCCTCCTCCACCACCTTCTGGTGCCTGCGCTGGATCGAGCAGTCCCGCTCGCCCATCGCCCACACGGTGCCGTGAGCGTCGGCCACGATCTGCACCTCGATGTGCCTGCCCGCCTCCAGGTAGCGCTCGCAGAACACCGTCGGATCACCGAACGCCGAAGCGGCCTCGGCACTGGCACTGTCCACGGCGCAGGCCAGCTCACCGAGTTCCCGCACCACCCGCATCCCTCGGCCGCCGCCGCCCGCGGAAGCCTTCACCAGCACGGGCAGGTCGGCCTCGGTGACCTCGCACGGATCGAGTTCTGCCAGTACGGGCACGCCCGCGGCCGCCATGAGTCGCTTGGCCTCGACCTTCGACCCCATGCTCTCGATCGCCGCCGCGGGCGGGCCGACCCAGGTCAGGCCCGCGCCGGTGACCGCGCGCGCGAAGTCGGCGTTCTCGGACAGGAAGCCGTAACCGGGGTGGACGGCATCCGCGCCGGCGGCCAGCGCGGCGGCGACGATGGCCTCGGCCCGAAGATAGGTCTGTGCCGGCACGTCGCCGGGCAGCCGGATCGCCGCGTCGGCGGCCGTGGCATGCGGCGAGTCCGCGTCGGCGTCGGAGTACACGGCGACGGTGCCGATACCGGCGTCGCGGCAGGAGCGAAAGACCCGCAGCGCGATCTCGCCCCGGTTGGCGACGAGCAGGTTCTCGATCACGGTTGTCACGCGCTCGCCCCTCACATCCGGAAGACGCCGAAGCCGGTGCCGTCGAACTGGGCACCGCGCACGGGATTGGTGTGGATGGCCGAAAGGCACAGTCCGAGTACGGTTCTGGTGTCCCTCGGGTCGATCACGCCGTCGTCGTAGAGCCGTCCGGAAAGGAACATCGGCAGCGACTCGGCCTCCACCTGTGCCTCCACCGCCGCCCGCATGGCGGCGTCGCCGTCCTCGTCGTACGGCTGGCCGCGCGACTGGCTGGCGGCTCTGGCCACGATGGACAGCACCCCGGCGAGTTGCTGCGGCCCCATCACCGCCGACTTGGCACTCGGCCAGGCGAACAGGAAGCGGGGATCGTAGGCGCGACCGCACATGCCGTAGTGCCCGGCGCCGTAGGAGGCTCCGAGCAGGATCGAGATGTGCGGCACCTTGCTGTTGGACACCGCGTTGATCATCATCGCGCCGTGCTTGATGATGCCGCCCTGCTCGTAGTCCTTGCCGACCATGTAGCCGGTGGTGTTGTGCAGGAACAGCAGCGGCGTGTCGGTCTGATTTGCCAGCTGGATGAACTGGGCCGCCTTCTGCGACTCCTCGCTGAACAGCACACCCTGAGCGTTGGCGAGCACGCCGAGCGGGTAGCCGTGCACGCGCGCCCAACCGGTGACCAGGCTGGTCCCGTACAGCGGCTTGAACTCGTCGAACTCCGAACCGTCCACGACGCGCGCCAGCACCTCGCGCGGGTCGAACGGGACCTTCAGCCCGTCGGGCACCACACCGAGCAGTTCGTCCTCCGCGTACCGCGGCGACACGACCGCTGCGGCCTGCTGCCCGTGCTTGCGCCAGTTCAGCCTGCTCACGATCCGCCTGCCGATGCGGATGGCATCCACCTCGTCGCGGGCGAGGTGGTCGGCAAGGCCGGAGGTGCGGGCGTGCATACCCGCACCGCCGAGGGACTCGTCGTCGGACTCCTCCCCGGTGGCCATCTTCACCAGCGGCGGCCCGCCGAGGAACACCTTCGAGCGCCCTTCGATCATCACGACGTAGTCCGACATCCCCGGCACGTAGGCGCCACCAGCGGTGGAGTTGCCGAACACGAGCGCGATCGTGGGGATACCCGCGGCCGACAGCCTGGTCAGGTCGCGGAAGAGCCGACCACCCGGGATGAAGATCTCCTTCTGCGTCGGCAGGTCCGCCCCGCCGGACTCGACCAGGTTGATCACCGGGAGCCGGTTCTGCATGGCGATGTCGCAGGCACGGAAGATCTTGCGCACCGTCCACGGATTGCTCGCGCCACCGCGCACGGTCGGGTCGTGCCCGATGACGACACACTCCACACCGCTGACCACGCCGATCCCGGTCACCACGCTGGCACCGACCTGGAAGTCGCTGCCCCACCCCGCCAGCGGGGACAACTCGAGAAACGCCGAGTCCTCGTCGAGCAGGAGCTCGATCCGCTCCCGCACCGTCAGCTTGCCACGCTCGCGGTGACGGGCGACGTACTTGTCGCCGCCGCCCGCGACGGCCTTGGCATGTTCGGCTTCCAGCTCCGCGAGTTTGGCCAGCATGGCCTCGCGGTAGGCGGCGTACTCCGCACCGGCTGTGTCGAGTGTGGAGCGCAGCGCGGTCATGCGGTGTACCCGAGCCGCTTGGCGGCGAGCCCGGCGAGGATCTCGTTGGTGCCGCCTCCGATACCGAGAATCCGAACGTCGCGATAGTGCCGCTCCACTTCGGATTCCCGAAGGTAGCCCAGCCCGCCGTGCAGCTGCACCGCCTCGTTCAGCACCCACTCGCCGACCTCGACGGCGGTGTTCTTCGCGAAGCAGGTCTGCGCGATCACTTCCTCGCCCTGTGCGTGACGGATCGCCACCTGCCGGGTGTAGGTGCGGGCGAGGTCGATCCGCCGGGCCATCTCCACCAGCTTGTGCTGCACAAGCTGGCGCGAGATGAGCGGCCTGCCGAACGTCTCGCGGAGACGGCACCACCGCAGGGTGAGGTCGAGCGCGCGCTGCGCGGTGGCGTAGGCCTGCACGGCCAGCGACAGCCGCTCGGTGACGAATTGGGTGGCGACCTGCGCGAAGGCGCTGTTCTCCTCGCCGACCAGGTTGGCAACCGGCACCCTGGCATCGCTGAAGGACAACTCGGCGGTGTCGGAGCAGTGCCAACCCATCTTCTCCAGCTTGCGGCTGACCGTGAAGCCCGGGGTGTCACGCTCAACGACCAGCAGCGAAAGGCCGTGCGCCCCCTGGTCTCCCGTACGCACCACGGTGGTCACGAAGTCTGCACGGCAGCCGGAGGTGATGAAGGTCTTCGCGCCGTTGACGACGTAGTGGTCGCCGTCGCGCTTGGCCGTGGTGCGGATCGCGGCGACGTCGGAGCCGCCGTCGGGCTCGGTCACCGCAAGCGACCCGATCTTCTCACCGGCCAGTGTCGGCCGCACCCAGCGCTCGATCTGCCGCTCGTCGCCCGCCGCCGCGATGTGCGGTACCGCGATGCCGCAGGTGAACAGCGAAGCGACCAGCCCGCCGGAGCCGCCCGCGTAGTGGATCTCCTCGGTGACGGTGAGCGCGTCGAGGTAGTCGCCGCCGGAGCCGCCGACGCTCTCCGGGAACGACACGCCAAGCAGGCCGATGTCGCCCGCCTTGCGGTGCAGTTCCCTCGGCAGTTCCCCGGCCCGCTCCCAGTCGTCGAGGTGGGCAAGCACCTCGTTCTCCACGAACCGGCGCACCGTACGGCGCAGTTCGACTCGCTCGGGCGTGGCGAAGGGGTCGCTCACAGTATCTCCTCCGGGATCTCGACAACTCGGCTGCGCAGCCACTCCCCCAATGCCTTCGCCTGCGGGTCGAAGCGCGCCTGCGCCGCGACGCCCTCACCGAGCAGGTCGTCGACGACGAAGTTGACGGCGAGCAGGTTCGGCAGGAGATACCTGCGTACTGGTAGGTCCTCGGTCTCCGGCAGCAACTGCCGCAGCCGTTCGACGGTGAGCGTGTGCACCAGCCATCGCCACTGCCGCTCGGTGCGCACCCACACGCCGACATTGGCGCTGCCGCCCTTGTCTCCGCTACGGGCACCGGCGATCGCGCCCAGTGGCACCCGCCGGACCGGGCCTTGCGGCAACGGCTCCGGCAGCTGCGGGACCGGCGGCTCCAGCAAATCGCGCGTCTCGCCCGGCGGTGGGATGTCCACGCGCGTACCGTCGGCCAACACCGCCACGTGCGGCACCAGTTCGGCGTCCACAGTGGAATCGGTGAACACGCCGTAAGGCGATGCCTCGGCAGGCGGGGCCGTGACGTGGAAACCGGGGTAGCTGGCCAACGCGAGCTCGATCGCCGCGCCGCTGAATGCCCTGCCCGCCACTTTCGGATCGGGGTCCTTGACCGCGCAGTGCAGCAGCGCGCTGGCGGCTTCCTCGGTGTCGGCGTCGGGGTGGTCGGTTCGACCGAGCGTCCAGCGCACCTGCTCGGGCTCGCTGCCGCGCAACGCGGTCCGCAGTTGTTCACGCACCAGTGCGGCCTTGGCCTCGATGTCGAGGCCGGTGAGCACGAACGTCACCTCGTTTCGGAACCCGCCGAGCCGGTTGAGCCCGACCTTGAGCGTCTTCGGCGGCGGTTCACCGCGCGTGCCGCGGATCAGCACCCGGTCGGCGCCCTGCTGCCGCAGTTCGACGGTGTCGAAGCGGGCGGTGACGTCGGGGCCCGGGTAGCGAGGGCCCGCGATCTCGTACAGCAGTTGCGCGGTGACCGTGCCGACGGTCACCACTCCCCCGGTGCCCTCGTGCTTGGTGATCACGCTGGAGCCGTCGGGATGGACCTCGGCGATCGGGAACCCCGGCACACCGATCTCGTGCTCGGTGAAGAAGGCGTAGTTGCCGCCGGTGGCCTGCGCACCGCACTCGATGACGTGGCCTGCGGCCACCGCGCCCGCCAGCGCGTCGTAGTCGTCACGGCGCCAGCCGTGGTGCGCCGCGGCAGGGCCGACGACGAGCGAGGCGTCGGTGACGCGGCCGGTGACCACCACGTCGGCCCCGGCGCGCAGGCACTCGGCGATACCCCACGCGCCGAGGTAGGCGTTGGCGGTCAGTGGCTGACCCAACCCGAGTTCGTCCGCTCGCGCCAGCAGGTCGTCGCCCTCGACGTGCGCGACGTCGACGGTGATGCCGAGCCGCCGCGCCAGTTCCCGAACGGCCTCGGCCAGCCCCGCCGGGTTCAGCCCGCCCGCGTTGCTGACGATCTTGACGCCGCGGTCCTTGGCGAGGCCCAGGCTGCCCTCGAGTTGGCGCAGGAACGTCCTGGCGTAGCCGCGACTGGCGTCCTTCAACCGGTCGCGGCCGAGGATGAGCATGGTCAACTCGGCGAGGTAGTCGCCGGTGAGCACGTCGATCTCGCCATCGGTGAGCATCTCGCGCACCGCGGAGAAGCGGTCGCCGTAGAAGCCGGACGCGTTGGCGATCCTGAGCATGTTCACCCCGCGTGTCCCGGTTGCCTGCCCTGCCCCGGCGGGCCCGCGAACGCCTGCGCGATGCGCAACCACTGCTGGGCGTCGGCGCCTTCGGCGCGCAGGCCGGTGTCGGCGGGGTGGCGGCGCTGGGTGACGACGAGACAGAAGTCCAGCGCAGAGCCACTCACCCGCTGCGCCGCGTCGGCAGGCCCGAACGCCCAGGTCCCCGTGCCCGGCGCGGTCAACTCGACGCGGAACTCCTCGGCAGGCGCGGTCAGCGAGTGCAGGTGGAAGGCGAAGTCGCGGGTACGTACTCCGAACCGCGCGATGTGGCGCAGCCTGGCCGTGGGAACGCGCTCGACACCGAGCGCGTCGGCCACGTCCTGGCCGTGGGCCCAGGTCTCCATCATTCGCGCCGTGGCCATCGAAGCCGCGCTCATCGGGGGGCCGTACCAGGGCAGTTTCGTGCCGCTGGGCACGCTGGCCAGTGCCTGCCGTAGCTGTGTGCGGCCCTGCCGCCACGCCGCCAGCAGGTCCGCGGGTGGTGTAGCCGCGCCCTCGGCGGCGGCGTCGTCGACGTAGCCCTCCCCCGCCGCCAGCGCGCGCTTGACCTCGGCACCGAACTCCTCGGGGTGCCGCGCCGCGAGCAGGGCCTTGCCGTCGGTCCAGGCGAGGTGCGCGATCTGGTGCGCCACGGTCCAGCCCTGCGCCGGAGTCGGCTTCGCCCATTCGTCGTCGGCCAGCCCGCTCACGAGGTCGTCGACCTCCTGCCCCTCCGCGTCCAGATCGCGAAGGATCGCCTCGAGCTCCACCACCTTGAACCCCACCTTCCTCGGCGCCGCGGCCGCCTGCGGCGAGCGTGGCACCGCCAGGAGAAAAAATCAAGCACGCGTGATTGTTTTGGGTTGTTGACCGGTTGCCAGTAAGCGTGTGGTGCAATACGGTCAACGATCGCCGCGCCGGGGTAGGCACAGGACCAGGTGCGCCGCAGGACACACGAGGCACCAGGGGTGGGTGTCCCGCAAGACCACAGGAGGCTTCCCGTGACCGACTACGCCGAGATCACCTACCGCGTCGCGGATCGCATCGCGACGATCACGCTGAACCGCCCGCAGGCCCGTAACGGCTACACCGTGCGGATGTCCGACGAACTGGCCGACGCGTTCGGCCGCGCCGACGCCGACGAGGACGTGCGGGTCGTGGTGCTCACGGGTGAGGGCAAGGATTTCTCCGTCGGCGCCGACCTGTCGCAGGGCGGGTTCGACTTCGATCAAAACGGCCCCGACACGGCGTGGCAGGAGCCCGCAGGCCGGGTGTCCAAGCGGGTGTTCCAGCTGAACAAGCCGGTGATCGCCGCGATCAAGGGCGCCGCCATCGGTGGCGGCATCACGATCACCCTCTCCGCCGACTACCGGCTGGCCGCCACCGACTCCCGTTTCGGGTTCGTCTTCGTGCGGCGGGGCATCTATCCCGAAGGCGCCTCCGCGTGGTTCCTGCCCCGACTGGTCGGTATGGGCAGGGCGATGGACTGGATGGTGAGCGGGCGGGTGTTCGACGCGCAGGAGGCACATTCGGCAGGGTTGGTGCACAGCCTGCACGAGCCCGACAAGGTGCTCGACGCCGCCTACGAACTGGCGGCCGACCTCGCGGCCAACACCGCGCCGGTCTCGGTGGCAGTCACCAGGCAACTGCTGTACCGCATGTCCGGTATGGACTCACCGCTGCCCGTGCACGAGGTGGACTCCAAGCTCATCGCGAGCATCATGAGCAATCCCGACGCGGCAGAGGGTGTACTTTCGTTCCTGCAGAAGCGGCCGCCGAAGTTCACCCTGAGCCCGAACAACGACCTGCCCGAATTCCTGCCGTGGGTGAAAGGCTGAACCAGGCGATGCCGGACTATCCACCCGAACCGTGGAACCTGGCAGGCGACGCGCACCTGTCGGTGTGGGCGGTGCCGCGCGGACGGCTGCCCCGCCTGCCCGGCTCGGTGACGCCGGTGACCATCGGTGGCAGGGCCGTGGTGGTCACCGCCTGGATCGACTACCGCCCGCCGGGAGAGATGTCGTATCACGAGTTGCTCGCCACCGTCGCCGTTCGCCGTGGCGCGCGGCCGACCGGCACGATCACCGAGATCTGGGTGGACAGTGCGGCCTCGCTGGCGGGCGGTCGGCAACTGTGGGGCATCCCAAAGGAACTGGCGAACCTGAGCTTCACCGGCGGCGGCGGCTTCACCGGCTCGGCGAGCACGCAGCGGGACTGGATCGCCACCGCGGCGTTTACCTCACGTGGCGGTCCGCCCGTGCGGGTGCCTGCCGCGTTCGCGATCGTGCAGTCGATGGACGGTGCGCCACTGGCCAGCAGGGTCACCTCCCGAGGCAGGCCGCGGCTGGCCTCGGCGAGGTGGAACATCAACCCGGCGGGCCCGCTCGGCTACCTCGCGGGCCGCAAGCCGTTGCTGAGTGCCCAACTGCGGGATTTCCGGATCAGGTTCGGCGGACGCGCCTGAACACCCGCAGGCGCGATTTCGCCGATCGCGAATCCGGTTTCACGAAAGGGGAGCACTTCGCCGCACCGCTTGCGACGCCTTCGGCCTGGCACAAACATGAGCAGAACCGATGCCGGCGCGAGCAGAACCATGGCTGCCACGGGAATCGACGAGGTCGAATCCGCCGTCAGGGACGTCGCGAGCGAATACCCGCCTGCACTGCTCGACAAGGCGGTCAAGGACACCCGACGACAGGTCTTTCAGGTGGGCCTCGCACATCGGCTCGCTTCAGCAGGAACATCGCGGACGTCGGTGGCGGGATAGGCACCTTCTCCGCGGCCTGCGCCAAACTGGGCATGAACGCCACTGTCATCGACGACTTCTGCGATCCGGCGAACGACCGTTACGGCGACGACGCACTGAATACCCACCGAGCACTTGGTGTCAAGATCGAAAGTCGCGACGTCATTCGTGACGGCCTCGGGCTGGAGCCCCGTTCCCTGGACATCATCACCACGTTCGACAGCATGGAACCACTGGCACCACTCTCCCAAGCGGCTGTTCGCCGAGGTGATGGCGGCGCTGCGAACAGGCGGTTGGTTCTTCCTGGGCGTACCGAATTGCGTCAACCTGCGCAAACGCATCTCCGTGCCGCTCGGCCACGGCAAATGGACTTCCAGGCGGGACCGGTAGAGAGCAACCTGTCTTCCGTGGCCATGTGCGAGCCTGATGTGTCGGACCTGCACTACATCGCCAGGGACATGGGGCTGCGGCGCGCTACCCTTCTCAGCCGCAACTGGGCGGGCTACGCGAGCCGTTACCCCGCTGTCCGCACACTCGTTCCCTTCGTCGACGGCCTGTTGCGTTATCGGCCATCGCTGTGCTCGGACATCTACCTGCTCGGGCAGAAGCCGCAATCCTGACCGCGGCCTCGTGGCTCGCTCAGTGCGTCAGGTAGCGGCGGGGGCTGGTGCGTTTCCAGCGCCGGAAGGCGCGGATGAAGCTGGAGGCTTCGCCGTAGCCGAGCCGGTAGGCCACCTGCTCCACCGACAGCGCGCGGGTGGCCAGCAGTTCCTCCGCGAACGCCTCGCGAACCTCGTCCACCAGCGCGCGGTAGCTGGTGCCCTCCTCGGCAAGCCTGCGCCGCAGCGTGCGCACGTTCATACCCAGGTCCGCGGCGACGTGCTCCATCCCGGCGCGCAACCCGTCCGCGGCCAGTAGCCGGTCCCGCACCTGCCTTGCGACGCCGGAGCGCTCGCGGCGGCGGGCGAGCAACTCGCGGCACTGCCGCTCGCACAGCGCGGCGGTGTGCTCGTTCGCCTGCGGCATCGGCAGGTCGAGCAGGTGCCGCGCGAAGCTCACGCGGTGGTGTTCGTCGTCGTACTCCGGGCGCATGCCGAGCAACTCGTCCATCAGCGTGAAGGTCGCCGCCACGTCGCGTGCCAGCAGGAACGACCGCACGTCGGACGGCACGGTTTCGGCACGCCAGTACAGGTGCGCGGTGTCGCCCTCCACCCGCAACTCCGGCACGCAGAACACGTAGGTCAGCTCGACGTAGCGCAGCGCGAACTCGATGGCGTCGCCGACCGTGCGGCTGCTGGTGACGGCGTAGCCGAAGATGCCGTAGGAGGTCGCGTGGTAAAGCCTGCCCGCTTCGGCGCCCAGCGTGGCAGGGTCCTCGTCGTCGCAGTGGATCAGGTTTCGCACCACCGCCAGTTCCTGGTGGGCCTCGACCTGCGCGAGGGGGTCGCGCGTGATGCGCACGTCGATGCCGGTACCCGCGAGCACGGATTCGGCGGCGATCCCGCGCGCCGTGGCGAAGTCCACGAGCAGCGCGACGCTGACGATCCCGCGCGGGAAGTCCCAGGCCACCATGTGTCCGAAAATATCAATATCTTGTCCTCACCTCCGCTGGAGTGCCGCTTCGGCCCCCTCTAATCTCCCGGCATGGACACGATCAGCACGACAGCCCTCATCGTGGGCGCGGGGTTCGGCGGCGTCGCGATGGCGATCGAACTTCGGCGGGCGGGCATCCATGACTTCGTCGTGCTGGAGAAGGCCGACCGCGTCGGCGGGGTCTGGCGGGCCAACACCTACCCCGGTTCCGGCTGCGACGTCCCCTCACCGCTGTACTCCTACTCGTTCGCGCGCAACCGCTCCTGGCCGCGCCGCTACTCCGAGCAGGCCGACATCCACGCCTACCTCGAGCGAACGGCGGCCAGGTTCGGTGTGCTCAACCATGTCCGCTTCGGCAGCGAGGTGGCCACCGCCGAGTTCGACGAGAACAGCGGAACGTGGCTGGTGCGCACCACCGACGGCGAGCAGTTCGCCACCCGGGTGTTCATCCCGGCCACCGGGCAACTGTCCCGGCCCGCTTACCCGCCGATCCCTGGTATCGACTCCTTCCAGGGCAGCTCGTTCCATTCGGCGGAGTGGAACCACGACTGCGACCTGACCGGCAAGCGCGTGGCCGTCGTCGGCACGGGGGCGAGCGCGATCCAGTTCGTGCCGAAGATCCAGCCGAATGTCGGCAAACTGGCGGTGTTCCAGCGTTCGGCGCAGTACATCATGCCCAAACGCGACCACGACTACACCGCCTGGCACCGCAGGTTCCTTCGACTGGCTGCACTGCAGACACTGGACCGGCTGCTGTTTTGGCTCTACGCCGAGTTCGCACAGCTGTGCCTTTCCAAGTGGCGCGTGTTCACCCCGCTGTTCCTGCGGCAGACCAGCAAGCACCTGCGCGAGCAGGTGCCCGACGAGGAGTTGCGGCGCAAACTCACCCCGGACTACGAACTGGGCTGCAAACGGGTGCTGTTCAGCAACGACTACCTCCCCGCGCTCACCAAGTCCAATGTGGAGCTGGTTACCGAGCGGATCGTGGAGATCACGCCGACCGGGCTGCGCACCGCCGGCGGCACTGAGTACGCCGCCGACGTCATCATCTACGCGACCGGCTTCGCGGCGCGTGAACTGCTCGCGCCGATGAAGGTGCACGGGGTGGGCCACCGGCCGCTTTCGCAGTCGTGGAGCGAGGGTGCGCGTGCCCACCTCGGTATCACGGTCCCGGGTTTTCCGAACATGTTCCTGATGTACGGCCCGAACACCAACCTCGGCGGCGGCTCGATCATCTACATGCTGGAGAGCCAGGCACGCTACATCGGCGACGCGGTACGCAAACTCGTGCGGCACCCCGGCCACTACCTCGACGTGCGTGCGGAGGCCGAGCAGCGCTGGGACGACGAGGTGCAGGCCCGGCTCGAGCGCTCGGTGTGGACCCGCTGCAGCAGCTGGTACCGCAACGAGCACGGCAGGGTGGTGTCGAACTGGCCCGGTCGCACCGGTGAGTACCGCAAGCGCACCCGCGCCGTCGAGCTCGCCGACTTCGAGGTGCACACCACCGGCTGAGGCCGCCCGAGCTCCGCGCCTGCCGGAGCACCCGGGACGGGCACCGCACCGGATCGGCAGCGCCGTGATCAACAACACCACGACACGCCACATATTGGG
This sequence comes from Saccharomonospora marina XMU15, assembly GCF_000244955.1. Taxonomy (GTDB): domain Bacteria; phylum Actinomycetota; class Actinomycetes; order Mycobacteriales; family Pseudonocardiaceae; genus Saccharomonospora_A; species Saccharomonospora_A marina. The sequence continues at coordinate 3,366,119 of NZ_CM001439.1, forward strand.
CTCCACGCATCGAGCAACCCCTACATGTAGGCTTCGGCCAGTCATGAGCTGAACGAAGCACCCATCGCCTCAGCCCGCCGGCACGCGGTCGGCGGACTGGTCGAACGCGCCCTTTTGGAGTCCGTGCATGCCCGTGGAAACAACACTGTCCGGCCCGCCCGCCCTCGATCCAGTCGCCTGGGACCGCGTGTCGCGGGTGGTACACGAGGCCGTCGGCGACCTGCCGGGAACCTCCGCCGAAGACGTGCTCGCCGAGATCGGGCGCGCCTGCTACCCCGGTATCGGAGCCGAGGAGCTGGCCGCCGCGCAGGTCATGGCAGCCCGAACGCTGGTGGAGCGGGAGCCGAACTACTCCCTCGGCTGCGCGAGGCTGCTGCTGGACAAGCTGCGGGGCGAGGCGCTGAGCCACCTCGCGGGCGAGGCGGTGCAGGCGGACCAGGCCGAACTGGAAAGCCGCTACGCCGACTACTTCCGCGACTACCTCGGCCACGCGATCGAGTGCGAACTGCTGGACCCCGAACTGGCCACGTTCGACCTGGACGCGATCACCGCCGCCATCCGGCCCGCACGCGACCTCGACCTCGGCTTCCTCGGCCTGCAAACCCTGTACGACCGCTACTTCCTGCACGAGCGCGGTAAGCGGTTCGAGTTGCCGCAGGCGTTCTTCATGCGCGTGGCGATGGGACTGGCCATCCGCGAGGACGACAGGGAAGCCAGCGCCGTCGAGTTCTACGACCTGCTGTCGACGCTGCGGTTCATGGCCTCCACCCCCACCCTGTTCAACTCCGGCACCACCCGCCCGCAGCTTTCGTCGTGCTTCCTGACCACCGTCGCCGACGACCTCGGCTCCATTTTCGAGGGCTACCGCAACAACGCGTTGCTGGCGAAGTACTCGGGAGGGCTGGGCAACGACTGGACGCCGGTGCGCGGGCTCGGCGCTCACATCAAGGGCACCAACGGCCGGTCCCAGGGCGTCGTGCCGTTCCTGAAGATCGCCAACGACACGGCGGTGGCCGTCAACCAGGGCGGCAAGCGCAAGGGCGCGGCCTGCGCCTACCTGGAGACCTGGCACATCGACGTTGAGGAGTTCCTCGACCTTCGCAAGAACACCGGCGACGACCGCAGGCGCACCCACGACATGAACACCGCGAACTGGGTGCCCGACGAGTTCCTGCGCCGGGTGGAGGCCGACGGCGAGTGGACGCTGTTCTCCCCCGACGAGGTGGCCGGCCTGCACGACACCTACGGTGCCGAGTTCGCTCGCCGCTACCGCGCCTACGAGCGCGCCGCCGACGCCGGTGAGATCAGGGTGTTCCGCAGGGTGCGCGCCCGCTCGCTGTGGCGGCGGATGCTGACCATGCTGTTCGAGACCGGTCACCCGTGGATCACCTTCAAGGACCCGTGCAACCTGCGCTCGCCGCAGCAGCACGTGGGTGTGGTGCATTCCTCCAACCTCTGCACCGAGATCACCCTCAACACCGGCGCCGGCGAGATCGCGGTGTGCAACCTCGGGTCGGTGAACCTGGCCCTTCACGTCACGGCGGCAGGGTTGGACACCGAGAAGCTGGAGCGCACCGTGAACACGGCGGTGCGGATGCTCGACAACGTCATCGACATCAACTTCTACACCGTGCCGCAGGCCCGCACCGCCAACCTGCGACACCGGCCCGTGGGGCTGGGGCTCATGGGCTTCACCGACGCGCTGTTCGAACTGGGGCTGCCACCCGCGTCGCGGGAAGCGGTCGAGTTCGCCGACCGCAGTATGGAGCAGCTCAGCTACTTCGCCATCGCCGCGTCGGTGCGGCTGGCGGCGCAGCGCGGCCGGTACGAGACGTTCGAGGGCTCGCTGTGGAGCCGAGGCATCCTGCCGATCGACTCGCTGCGGCTGCTGGCGGCCCAGCGCGAGGACGGTGAACTCGACGTCGACACCACGACCACGCTCGACTGGGACGGCTTGCGTGAGCGGGTACGAACCACCGGAATGCGCAACTCGAACGTGCTGGCCATCGCGCCGACCGCCACCATCTCCAACATCTGCGGCGTCGGGCAGTCGATCGAGCCGCTGTTTTCCAACCTGTTCGTGAAGTCGAACATGTCCGGCGAGTTCACGGTCGTCAACCCGCACCTGGTGCGCGACCTCAAACGGCGCGGGCTGTGGGACGAGGCGATGGTGACCGAACTGAAGTACCACGACGGCAGCGTCGCGAACATCGACCGGATTCCCGACGACCTCAAGCGGTTGTACGCCACCGCGTTCGAGGTGGACCCCCGGTGGCTGATCGACGCCGCGGCGCGGCGGCAGAAGTGGATCGACCAGGCGCAGTCGCTGAACCTCTACCTGGCCGCCCCCAGCGGCCGCAAGTTGGACGAGCTGTACCGCCACGCGTGGCGAAGCGGACTCAAGACGACCTACTACCTGCGCGCCAGTGCCGCGACCCAGGTCGAGAAGAGCACGCTGCGCGGCACCGACGGCAGGCTCAACGCCGTGGCGCCCGCCGTGCCCGTGGCATCCGGCGAGATCGGCGGGCCCGAACCGGCCGCGTGCCGCATCGACGAGCCGGACTGCGAAGCCTGCCAGTGACCACCGGCGCTCCCCGACCGTAGGAAAGGACACCGTTGACCGAGCTCACCTTCGGCGCGCGCAGAGTCAGCGTCGACGACAAGGCGATGATCAACTCGCGGGCCGACGTGAACCAGTTGCTGCCCATGAAGTACGGCTGGGCATGGCAGAAGTACCTGGTCGGCTGCGACAACCACTGGATGCCCACCGAGGTGTCCATGCAGGCCGACATCGCGCTGTGGAAATCGCCCGACGGCCTCACCGAGGACGAGCGGCTGCTGCTCAAGCGCAACCTCGGCTTCTTCGCCACCGCCGAGTCGTTGGTGGCCAACAACCTGGTGCTGGCGGTCTACCGGCAGCTGACCAACCCCGAGTGCAGGCAGTACCTGCTGCGGCAGGCGTTCGAGGAGGCGGTGCACACCCACACCTTCCAGTACATCTGCGAGAGCCTCGGCCTCGACGAGGGCGAGTTGTTCAACGCCTACCGCGAGGTGCCCTCGATCGCGGACAAGGACGCGTGGGCACTGCGCTACACGCGCAACCTGGAGAACCCGGACTTCGCCACCGGAACGTTCGAGGCCGACCAGGACTTCCTGCGCGACCTCGTCGCCTTCTACGTCGTGTTCGAGGGCATGTGGTTCTACACCGGCTTCGCCCAGGTGCTGTCGCTCGGCAGGCGCAACAAGATGGTCGGGATCGCCGAGCAGTACCAGTACATCCTGCGCGACGAGTCGATCCATCTGAACTTCGGCATCGACTGCATCAACCAGATCAGGCTGGAGAACCCGCACCTGTGGACACCGCGGTTCGCCGAGGAGGTCCGCGGCATGCTCGTCGAGGCCTGCGAGCTCGAGGTGGCCTACGCCCGCGACACGATGCCACGCGGCGTTCTGGGGCTTACGGCTGCGCTGTGTGAGCAGTACATGCACTTCATCACCGATCGAAGGGCGGCCCAGCTGGGGCTCGAGCCGGTGTTCGGGGAGCGGGAGAACCCGTTCCCGTGGCTGTCGGAGGCGATCGACCTGCGCAAGGAGAAGAACTTCTTCGAGACCCGCGTCACCGACTACCGAAGTGGTGGCGCGCTGGAATGGGACTGAGTGGAAATCATGCGCGAGCAATCGGCGTAACCCTCTTGTCGTTGCGCCAATAAAGCGGCACCGTGGAAGGACCAGCTCGGTGAGGAGATGGTCTGCATGGTGACAGCGGTCGACAGGATGGCGGGAACACTGCGGCAGCGCATGCCCCCGCTGACCGCGATGCCGCTGCCCCGGGCGGTCGACGAGCGCATACTGTCCCGGCGCTGGCCGGTACGGGAGCTCGCGAAACCACCCGAGGGCAGCGGCCTTTCCCCCGTTCTCGGCGACGCGGGCCCACCGTTGATCGGGCACACGCTCGACGCGATGCGGTTCGGCGTCGAGTACGGCCTGCGCCGGTTCGAACTCTACGGACCGGTGTGGTGGGCAAGCGCGTTCGGCAAGCGCATCGTCACCGCGACCGGGGCGGAGGCGACCCAGACGGTGCTGGTCAACAAGGACAAGGCGTTCTCGCAAGAGGGCTGGAAGTTCTTCATCGAGCGGTTCTTCCCGCGCGGTCTGATGCTGCTGGACTTCGAGGAGCACCACACCCACCGCCGCATCATGCAGCAGGCCTTCACCCGCGAGCGGCTCAACGGCTACGTCGACACCCTCGCCCCGGAGGTGCGGCAGGGTGTCGCCGCGTGGGGCGAGGCCACCCGGCCGCGGCTGTACTGGTCACTCAAGCGACTCACGCTCGACGTCGCCACTCGCGTGTTCATGGGCATGGAAAGTGGCGACGACGCCGAGGCCGTCAACCGCGCGTTCGTGGACACGGTACGGGCAGGCACGGCCGTCATCCGCCGCCCGGTTCCCGGAGGCAGGTGGAAGGCCGGGCTGGACGGCAGGAAGCTGCTGGAACGGTACTTCGCGGCCAGACTGCCCGCCAAGCGGGCGTCCGACGACGCCGACCTGTTCTCCGCGCTGTGCCACGCCACCACCGAGGACGGCGAGCGGTTCAGCGACGTCGACGTCGTCAATCACATGATCTTTCTGATGATGGCGGCACACGACACCTCCACCATCACCAGCACCGCCGCGGCGTACTACCTCGCCAAACATCCACAGTGGCAGGAACGCGCCCGCGAGGAGTCGCTGCGGCTGGGTGACGATCTGCCCGACACCTCGGCGCTGGACGAACTGCACACCCTCGACCTGGTTGTCAAAGAGTCGCTGCGGCTCGTCGCCCCGGTGCCGAGCCTGCCGCGGTTGGCGGTCAAGGACACCGACATCCTCGGCCAGTACGTGCCCGCGGGCACTCTGGTCAGCGCCGCACCTTCGTTGAACCACTTCGACCCCAGGCACTGGAGCAACCCGCACTCGTTCGACCCCGAGCGGTTCGCCGAGGGCCGCAGGGAGGACAAGTCGCATCGGTTCGCGTGGATGCCGTTCGGCGGTGGCGCGCACAAGTGCATCGGCCTGCACTTCGGGATGTTCGAGGTGAAGGCCCTGCTGCACGAGATGCTGCGCCGCTACCGCTGGAGCGTGCCCTCGGATTACCGGGTTCGCTGGGACTACGTGTCGCTACCCGTTCCGGTCGACGGCCTTCCGGTAACTCTACGGCCACTTTGAACACGCAGCGTACATGTCGGCTCCAGCCGACCGGATGACGGAACCACCCTTCCAGCCGGTAGACATCCCGCGTGACGCATGATGCGGTGGCAGGGCTTCGGCGACGCGGGTCGCTTCCGGCCACCGCCACCCCGGCCCGCGTGCGGCTCGTAACCTGCATTCAACGCGAAATGGCGATGCGAGAAGACGCGGCTGAGAGGTGAAGTGTGGCCGAACCTGGTTACGCGCCAGGCTTGGTGGAGATCGCGCGGGGCTGGGCTCGCAGGCTGGCGAACACCAAGGGAGTGAACCTGACCGACAGTGAACTCGAAGCGCTGCTGCTCGAGTTCGCCGCGGATGCGCGGGCACCGGTCGAAGCCGCCCGCGAGGCCGCGACCCGCCGGTTCACCGGTCTGTACTCCGAATCGCCGATCGGAGTCGTGCTCGCCGACCCCGAGGCAAAGATCCTCGACGTCAATCCCGCGTTCACCCAACTGCTCGGCTACGGCACCGACGACCTCGCGGGCGAACCACTCGCCGGACTCGCGGCGACCGACGACGACGCCGACACCATTCGTTCCGGGATTGATTCGCTGCGTGCCACCGGACGGTCCCGCCGCCGCGAGCGCGCCGACCTCGAACACGCCCAGGACGGCCCGATCCGCACCCAGGTGACCATCGCCGCGCTGTCGGGCGACACCCCCGGCACGCTGTACCCGGTGCTCATGGTGGAGGACGTCGGTGAACTGACCCTACTGCGCGAGGCACTGCGCAAGCAGAACGTGCAGGACGCGCTCACCGGCCTGCCCAACGCGGGCAGTTTCGTCAACAAGCTGGAGACCACGCTGGCCGCCGGTGGCGACGACCGGCTCGCACTGGTCTATCTCGACATCGACGGCTTCCGAATCGTCAACGACGGCCTCGGTCCCGGAGCGGGCGACGCGGTGTTGCGTCACGTCGCCACGAAGCTGGCGACCGTGTTCGACCGGCACGACGCGTTCGTCGCGAGGCTGTCCGGCGACGGCTTCGCGGTGCTGCTGCACGGCAGGCTCGAGACCACTGACGTGGTGGACCTGGTGGAGGAGGCGATGACCGAGCTGGCCGAGCCGGTGTACGTGGAAGGCCGCGGCATCGGGGTGAGCCTCAGCGCGGGCATCGTGGTGGCCGACGCCCCGACCGCCGACCACGAGGACCTGCACCGCGCCGCCGAGATCACGCTGCACCGGGCGAAGGAGAACGGCCGCGCGCAGTGGATGCTGTACGAACCCGAACTCGACAGGGCCGACCGGCGCCGCTACAGCATCGGCGCCGCCATCGGCGGGGCGATCGAGAACGGTGAGTTCGAGCTGGAGTACGAACCGACGGTGAAGCTCGACGGCAGTGACGAGATCGCCGTGGTCAACGCGGTGCCGCGGTGGAACCACCCCGAGCACGGCGCGCTGGGACCACGCGACTTCTACCCGCTGGCCGACCTCACCGGCATGGCACCCGCGCTGGGCCGCCTGCTGCTGACCCAGGCGATGTCGGAGGCCGCGGCGTGGTACCGGGAGTTCGCCGAGGCACCCGACCTGTGCGTACGGCTGCCCACCCGGCTCGCCATCGACCCCAACCTGGTCGGCATCGTGCGCGGCGAGCTGGCCCGCACCCAACTGCCTCCGGGAAAGCTGCGGGTGTGCACCGACGCCATGGCCCTGCTCGACCCCAGGGGCGAGGTACTGGAGACACTGTCCGTGCTCTCCGAACTGCAGGTCAAGATCACCCTGGCCGTATCGGGGGCGGCCGACCTCGAACTGGTGCACACCCACCGGCTCCCGGTCGGCTTCGTGATCCTGTCCGGACCACTGGTGGAGGCACTGGCCGCCGACGGCGCCGAGTCCGACGGCGCTCGAAGACACCTGGGCACGCTGGTGGAGCGGGCACGGGAACTGGGTGTCAGGCGGGTCGGTGCGGAAGGGGTGCGCAACACCGAACACGCGGCCAGGCTGCGGGAGATCGGCGTCGTCGCGGGCCGAGGCAAGCTGTTCGGCGACGCGATGTCCGGTGACGAGATCAGCTCGCTCATCGCGAGACGGCGCTGACCGGCGGGCCGCGGCACGTACCATCACCGTATGAAACAGGGAGATCTGGTCGGCGACTTCACGCTGCCCGACGCCGACGGCAGCAGGCGTTCGCTTTCGGAGTTCCTGCGGACCGGCCCCGTGGTGCTGTTCTTCTACCCGGCCGCGCTCACCCCCGGCTGCACCCAGGAGGGCTGCCAGTTCCGCGATCTGGCCGCCGAGTTCGCCGAACTCGGAGCGCACCGTGTGGGCATCAGCCCCGACCCCGTCGACAGGCAGCGCCGCTTCGCCGACACCAACGCGTTCGACTTCCCGCTGCTGTCCGATGAGGACGGCAGTGTCGCCAGGATGTTCGGGGTGCGCCGGAAGCTGGGCCCGTTGCTCACCAAGCGGCACACGTTCGTCATCGGCACCGACAGCACCGTGCTCGCCGTGATCAAGAGCGAGTTCCGGATGGCCGTGCACGCGCAGCAAGCTCTGGAGATACTGCGCAGCCACACCCGCACCTGAGCCCTCGGCAGGCAGCAGCCCGCGTCAGGAGGAGAACCGCACCGTCGAACCGGGTTCCAGCCGGGCGACCTCGCCGTGACACGCCACCTCCACCGGGCGTTGCATGCCCTCCTCGGCGGCGACGTCCACCTGGCTGCCGCTGATCCGCAGCCGCAACGGGTGCTCCCGGTAGTGGATGGCCAACTCCGGCACCCCAAGCGACTTCGGCCACAGCGGGTTGAGCTGTAGCCGGTCCTGCCTGGTTTCCAGCCCGGAGAAGCAGCGTTGCAGCAGGTCGAAGCTGCCTGCCATCGCGGCGAGATGGATCCCCTCCGGGGTGGTGCCGCCCTGGATGTCGGTGATGTCCGAGCGCAGTGCCCTGTCGAAGAACTCCAGTGCCCGGTCCCGGTTCGCCCTGGCGAGCACCCACGCGTGCACCACGGCACTGAGAGTGGAGCCGTGCGAGGTGCGCGCCAGGTAGTAGTCGATGGTGCGCGGAATCGTGTCGTGTTCGAGCCGGTAGCCCAGCCGGTGGAACAACTCCCCCAACTCGTCGGCGGAGAACAGGTAGAACAGCATGAGCACGTCGGCCTGCTTGCCCGCCTGGTACCGGTTGACGTCGTCACCCTCCGCCTCGAGGATGCGGTCGAGCCGCTGGATGTTTCCGTAACGCCGCCGGTAGTCTTCCCAGTCCAGTTCGCGCAGCAGCCCGTAGCCCTCGAACTGGCTGATCACACCGTCGCCGTGGAACGGCACCAGCATCTTGTGGGTGATGTCCTGCCACCGCTGCAGGTCCTCGGCGCGCAGGCCGAGCGTCTGCTCCAGTTCCGTGCGGGTGCGGCGTGGGATCACCTCCAGCGCCTCGGCCGCCCGCAGCAGCGTCCACACGACGAGCACGTTGGTGTAGGCGTTGTTGTCGATGCCCTTGCCGGGCCGGTCCGGATAGCCGGAGTGGAACTCGTCGGGTCCCATCACGCCGCGGATCACGTACCGGTCCCGTGCCCGGTCGTAGGTCGTCAGGCTCGCGAAGAACCGCGCGATCTCCACCAGCATCTCGGTGCCGTAGTTGGCGAGAAACTCCCGGTCGCCGCTGGCCTGGTAGTACTGCCACGTGTTGTACGCGATCGCCAGTCCGATGTGGAACTGCAGCGGTGTGGGGTCGGCAAGCCAGCGGCCCGAAAGCGGGTTGAGATGCAGCTGCTGGCTCTCCTCCCTGCCGTCGCTGCCGGACTGCCAGGGATACCTCGCACCGCGGTGCCCCAGGTCGGCGGCCGCCTGCCGCGCCTCGGGCAGCCGCCGGTAGCGGTAGCGCAGCAGCGCGCGGGTCAGTGCCGGTATCCGCAGGTTGAGGATCGGGAACACGAACAACTCGTCCCACAGCACGTGTCCCCGGTATGCCTCACCGTGCAGTCCTCTCGCGGGCACCCCCGCGTCCAGTTCCGTGGTGTTGGGCGACACCGTCTGCAGCAGGTGCAGCAGGTGCAGGCGCACGATGCACAGCTCCTCGCCGCGCTGCCCCAGTTCGACGTGGAACCGATCCCACAGGTGCGCCCAGGCCAGGATGTGACCGCGCAGCATCTCGTCGAAGTCGCCCAGCCGATCCAGCCACCGCGCGGCCTCGGCACCGGGCTCGGAGATGGCCCGGTCCCGCCCGGTGAACACCGTGACCAACTTCTCCAGTGTCACGGCCTCGCCCGCGCGCACCTCGACACCGATGTCGTGGCCCACCCAGTCAGCTTGCTGTACCAGCCGGTAGGAGGGACCCGAGGTGGACGGTTCCTGATCGCCGCGGCGCAGCACGCTCCTGGCAGCCACCGCCACCGCGACCCTCGACTGGTTCGTCCGCATCTCCAGCAACACCGAGTCGCCGGACAACTCCGTGGCACGCAACGGCTCCAGGTGCCGCCCAGGAAGGTCCCGGTACCGTTGGACCAGCCGGTTCTCAACGCGCCCGTCGATGCCGCTACGCAGCTCCAGCGTGCCGGACCAGTCCAGCGGAACCACCGTGACCTCCAGCGCGCAGCCGTGCTTGAACCGCATGCTGACGAACCGGCGCTGGGTCACCGCGGTGGTGCGGCCGCCGCCGTCTCGAAACCGCAACCTGCGCACCAGCACCGCCTGGCGAAGGTCCAGGTACTGCTCGTAGTCCAGTACCGTCACCGAGTCGAGGTCGAACCAGGACCCTCCGTCGACACGGAAGGTCAGCGTCAGCCAGTTCGGCAGGTTCACCAGGCACTCGTTGTCCACGGTGTGTCCGGCGATGTCGGTGGAGAGCCGGTTGTAGACACCGGCGGCGTACGTCCCCGGGTAGTGCACACCGTCCGCTTCGGACTCCGGCGCGGCGCCGCGGGTGGCGAGATAGCCGTTGCCCACCGTGCACAGCGACTCGCGCAGCCCCTCCTGTGCCGGATCGTAGCCTCGGTAGCACAGCGTCCACTCGTTGTTCGTCATCGGCCGGTCCCGCGGCTTTCGGCGAGCTCGGCCACCCTGGTGAGCACCGCCTGGAGCTCACCGGAGTCGGTCACGGCGACGTGTGCGCTCGACGGCCGGTCGCCCTGCTGCCCTCCCCTGACGGCGATACCCAGCCCCCGGTCCCGCACCGCGGCGAAGGCGTCCTCGTCGGTGAGGTCGTCGCCCGCGTACACCGGCAGCACCCGGCCCGCGTCGTCGCTGAGCCGGTCCAGCAACCACCACAGCGCTGTGCCCTTGTCCCAGTCGATGTCGGGCCGAAGCTCGGCCACCTTGCGCCCGCCGGTGATCCTGACCCCGGGCCGGTCCCCGGCCTCGCGCACCGCGGCGAGCACCTCGGCGACGCTGTCCGGTTCGACGTTGCGGTAGTGCACCGCCACGGCGAAACGCTTGTCCTCCACCAACGCACCGGGCACGGTCGCGAGCCGGTCGCGCAGCGCACCTGCGGACTCGGCGAGGACGGGAAGCGCGTCCCGTGCCGCCTCGTACTCGAAGTGCTCGCCGTTCGGCCCGTCGATCTCGAAACCGTGGCAGCCCGCGTACCAGATTCCCGGCAGGTCCACGCGATCGCGTACGTCCGCGAGGGCACGCCCGCTTACCACGGCCACCGGACAGCACCGGGCGAGCCGCCGCAGCACCGGCGCCAGCCCCTCGGCGAGCACGGCATCGGCCGGAACCGGCACGATCTCGGACAGGGTCCCGTCGAAGTCGCAGAACACTGCCGGGTCCCTGCCACGCAGCACGCCCGCGGCAGCGTCCCAGGACCGCAGTGCGTGCGGAATCCGCGCCAGCGTCTCGGCGCGCGGACGCAGGCGCACCTCGGCCAGATCCGGCACCACCGCGTCGGCGCCGAGGCGCCGCAGCGCCTCGGCGTGTCCGGTGCCCTCGGTGCGGTCCACGCCGACCACGAGCGCGAAACCGCCGCGACGGCCCGCGGCGACCCCCGCCTCGGCGTCCTCCACAACCACGGTGTGCGCCGGGTGCGCGCCCACTCGCCTGGCCGCCTCCAGCAGCACGGCCGGATCGGGTTTGCCCGGCAACCCCAACTCGGCGGCCACCACCCCGTCGACCCGGACGTCGAACAACTCGCCCAGCCCCGCGGCCCGCAGTACCGGGCCGCAGTTACGGCTGGCCGAGAACACGGCCGTGCCGATTCCCGAATCCTGCAGGCGTCGCACCAGGGCGACGCTTGAGTCGAACACGCGCACCCCGTCGGTGCGCAGCCGCTGGTGGAAGTAGCGGTTCTTGCGGTTGCCCAGGCCGCACACCGTCTCGGCGTCATCGGGGTCAGCTGGATCTCCCCACGGCAGCGGGTGGCCGCGGGAACGCAGGAAGGCGTCGACGCCGTCGTAGCGGGGTCTGCCGTCCACGAACCGGCGATAGTCGTCCTCGGTGAACGGGGAGCTCTCGGCCGCGCTGCCGGGCGGCAACCGCGCCAGGTAGTCGTCGAACAGCTTCTTCCATGCGGCGAAGTGCACCGATGCGGTGTCGGTGATCACCCCGTCCAGATCGAACAACACCGCGTGATGCAGTCCGGCGTCGACGGTCACCGACATCGGCTCTCCTGTCGTGGCTTCCCTGTCCTGGGCGGTCCCTCGGCGGATATCTCAGCGCACCGTGGCGGATTCGCCGACCATGGCGAGCGCTTGGCGGACCAGTTGCTGGGCGTAGCCCCATTCGTTGTCGTACCAGGCCATCACCTTCACCAGGTCACCGTCGGTGACCGTGGTCAGCGTGAGGTCGACGATCGTCGCGCGCGGGTCGGCGATCACATCGGCCGACACGATCGGCTCCTCGCTCACACCGAGCACGCCGCTGTAGCGCTCACTCGCTGCTTCGGCGCGGAACAGCTCGTTGAGCTGCCCGGCGTCGGTGGGCCGCTCGGTGAGGCAGACGATGTCGGCGATCGAACCGACAGCCACCGGCACCCGCAGCGCCACCCCGTCGAACCGGTCGGTCAGCGCGGGCAGCACCCGCGCGGCCGCCTCGGCCGCTCCCGTGGTGCTCGGCACGATACTCGCCGCGGCCGCCCGACCTCGCCGCCAGCGCTTGCCTGCCGGCCCGTCGACGAGGTGCTGGCTGGAGGTGTAGGCGTGCGCCGTCGACATGGTGGCCTTGCGGACACCGAGGTTGCGGCCCAGCACCTCCAGCACCGGCGCCACACAGTTGGTGGTGCAGCTCGCGCAGGAAACCAGCCGCTCGCCAGCTACCTGCTCGGAGTTGACTCCCGGCACCACCGTGGTCAACTCGTCCTTGGCGGGCGCGGACAGGATCGCCCTGCGCGCTCCGGCGTCGAGATGCTTGACGACGTCGACGGTCCTGCGGAACGCGCCCGTGCACTCGAAGACCAGATCGATGTCGAGGTCCTGCCACGGCAGCCGAGCCGGGTCGGGCTCGTTGACCACGGTGATTCGCTTACCCTGCGTGAGAATGGCCGAGTCGGACACCTCGATGCCGGACTCCGCGCGGCCGTAGACGGTGTCGTAGCGCAGCAGGTAGGCCAGATTGTCGGCGGAGGCGATGTCGTTGACCGCCACGGGCTCCAGTGCGGGCTCGGCGAGCACGGACCGTAGCGTGGCACGGCCGATGCGGCCGAGGCCGTTGATCGCGACCCTCGCGGGCATGGCCACCTCCCGATCACCGCTTCCGTTCGCCCCCGCGCGCTCACGGCGGCCGGGCGAACCCGCCCGATCGCGATGCTCACTCATGCGGTGAGGCCGGCCAAAGGGACGTTCGGCCCGAGACGGCAGAGCCTTCCGGCCGGGCCGCCTCAGTTCACGACGACCTCAGTTGACGACGGCCTCAGTTCACGACGACGCTGTCGGGGATCGGCGAGTCGGTGCGCAGCGCGTCGAGCAGGATCTGCGTCTTCTCCTCGTCCCACTGTTCCGCCGACGCCGAGGTGGTGGGCATCGTCGTCGTCACCACCCCACCGTCGGAGATGCCGCGCATGGCCCAGGCGAGGCCGACCAGGTGGTGTAGGTGATCCTCGGTGTCCATGGTCAGCGCGTCGGGAGCGTCGGCCAGCAGTGGGAACACCTGGAACGGGTTGAGCAACGTCGCGGGGCTGGCCATCTCGTTGGCGAGCGCGCCGATGAACTTGCGCTGGTTGGCGACCCGGTCGAGATCCGATCGCGGGGTCGCCGAGCTGTACCGCATCCGGACGAAGCCCAGCGCCTGCGCACCGTCGAGAGTCTGCCTGCCCGCCGGGATCACCACTCCGGTCTTGGTGTCGCGCATCTCCTCCGGTATGTCCATCTCCACGCCGCCGACCGCGTCGACGATGTTGGCGAACCCGCCGAACCCGATCTCGGCATAGTGGTCGATCCGCAGCCCGGTGGCTTGCTCGATGGTCTGCGCCAGCAGCGGCGCGCCACCGAAGGAGAACGCCGCGTTGATCTTGTTGACACCGTGGCCAGGTATCTCGACCTGCGAGTCGCGGGGCAGGCTGAGCAAAGTAGCAGGCGTGTCGTTGTCGGGGATGTGCGCGATCATGATCGTGTCGGTGCGCTGCCCTCCGGTGTCGCCGGTGGAAAGCTGCGCCTGCTGTTCGGCGTCGAGCCCCGCCCGCGAGTCCGAACCGACGATCAGCCAGTTGGTGCCTTCCGCCGCGGCGGGCTTGCCCTCGTAGTCGGGCAGCGCGTCGATCCGGTTGATCGAGAACTCGAGGTAGAGCCACACCGCCGCCAGCAGCATCACGACCACCAGCAGCAAGGCCGTCGCGACGCGGCCGAAGGACCACCGCTTGCGCCGAGGTGGCCGCGGTGGGGGTGCTGCGCCAGGACGAGCGCCGGGCGGGTCGTACGGCGGCCCCGCGGGCGCCACCCTCGTGGCCTGCTGTGGTCTGCGCTGCGCCTGGCGGGCTCTGTCACTTCCTGGAATGGGCATCATCTGCGCGCCCTGATGTTGCCGAGGGCCGCGTGGCGGCCGACGGCCGGAAGGGGGCGGCTGCTGGCCGCCGTAGTGCCCGCCGTAGGTCATCGCATCTCCCGATCGCCTCTACCTTGCTGGCCTGTCGTGGGCTGCTCTGGGATCTTCCTGGGCTTTCGTGGCTTTCGTGAGTTTCG